>JBDQKM010000027.1:0-24840 GCA_040263275.1 Acidimicrobiales bacterium | reverse complement strand
CCGTCGAACTGGGGATCGACCGGTCGCGCCTCGCCATCGGCGGCGGGAGTGCCGGCGGCAACCTGGCGGCTGTGACAACACTTCGGGCGCGCGACGAGGGTGGTCCGTCGCTGGCGTATCAGCTGCTGGTCAACCCGAGTTGTGACCACGATCCCGACCGCTACCCGTCGATGGTCGTGAACGCCACCGGCTACATGCTGACGGCCACCGTGATGGGATGGTTCGGCGACCAGTACCTACCGCCGGGAGCCGATCGACGCGATCCGCGGGCATCGCCGATGCAGGCGGCGTCTCTGGCCGGGCTACCGGCGGCTCAGATCGTCACGGCCGAGTTCGATCCGCTGCGTGACGAGGGCGAGGCCTATGCGTCGCGCCTGGCCGCCGAGGGGGTCGCCGTCACCTACCGTCCCTGCCCCGGCGGGATCCACGGCTTCCTCGGCTATCGGGATCGCGTCCCGTCGGCCCGCCAGGCGTTCGACGCGATGATCGGCGACGTGCGCGACGCCCTCGGCGTCTGAAGCGGGCTGACCTATACGCCCGGAGGGACGACGCGGATGTCGGTGATGCGGGTGTTCGAGCGGAGGACATCGCAGACTGCATCGGCGACGTCGGTGGGCTGCTGGATCTGCGGGTTCTCGGGCAGGTAGCCACCGGCCGCCCACATACCATGGAGCCTGGCCGCGAGATCCATGTCCCACGCGGGTGGGCTCGTCTCGGTCGGCCCGACGACGACCCGCGTCGCCCCCACGTCGGGGTGCTCGTGGTTCCATCCCTCGACGAGCTTGTCGAGGGCGGCCTTGCTCGCGGCGTAGACGACCATTCCCGGCCATGGCCGTTCCGGTGCGTTCGAGGAGATGAACACGAGGCGCCCGCCCGACGCCTTGAGGTGCGGCGCCGCGGCTCGGGTGACGGCGGCGGCGCCGAACAGGTTGACGTCGAACACGTCCGTCCAGACGGAGATGTCCATCTCGTCGAGCATGCCGATCGGGAAGATGCCGGCGACGTAGACGACCGCATCGAGGCCGCCGAGGGCGGCGGCCGCCGTGTCGACGGCGTCCATCGCGGCCTGTGGGTCGCTGACATCGCACGGTACGGCCTCGCAGCCGTCGAGTCCGGCGACGATCTCGTCGAGGATCTCGCCCCGGCGGGCCGTGAACGCGACGCGGGCGCCGTCGGCCGCGGCGACCTCGCCGGTGGCGCGGCCGATGCCTTCCGACGCGCCGACCACGAGGATGCGTTTGCCGTCGAGGGTGTTGGTCATGAGGGCTCCTTGAGTTGTCGTCGGAGATCGACCTTGCGGATCTTGCCGGTCGCCGTGCGGGGGAAGTCCACGACGAGGCGCAGCTCCTCCGGCCATTTCTGGCGGGCGAACTCGGCCCGTTCGAGTTGGCCGCGGAGGTCGTCGAGCGTCAGCGGGTCGGTCCCGGGGGTGAGGCGAACCAGTGCGCACGCACGCTCGCCGAGGCGCTCGTCGGGCACGGCGACGACGGCGACCTCGGCCACGCCGGGAACATGGGCGATGATGCCTTCGACCTCGGCGGCCGAGATGTTCTCGCCGCCGCGGATGATGATGTCCTTCACCCGGTCGGTGATGGTGAGGAAGCCGTCGTCGTCGACCACGCCCATGTCGCCGGTGCGATACCAGCCCTCGGCGTCGAACGTCGCCGCGGTGAGGGCCGGATCGGTGTAGCCGGCGCAGAGGTCGGGGCCGCGGCTGAGGATCTCGCCGGGAGTGCCGGGCGACACGTCGGCACCGTCCTCGTCGACCAGTCGGATCTCGACACCGCGCAGGGGGCGGCCATCGGTGCCGTGGCGCTTCTCGGCGGCATCGTCCCACATGCCACCGGTGACGGAGGGGTGCTCGGTTGATCCGTAGGCGCGGATGATGGCAATGCCGTGGGATGCGGCGCGCTCGCCGAGTGCTTCGGGCACGGGCGCGCCACCGAGTCCGATCCTGCTCATCCGGGCGGCGTGCGCCTCGGTGAAGTCGGGGTGATCGAGCAGGCTGGCAAGGAAGATCGAGGCACCGGTGCCGGCGCCCACGTCGGCCTCGAGCATGATCTCGAGCACCCGACCGGGATCCCAGCGGTCGATGAGATGGATGGCCTGGCCCGCCTTGATCGGGCCGAGGACGGCGCCGAGCATGCCGGTTGCGTGGGTGACCGGCGAGCCCATGAGGTTGGGTCGCTCCGGGGTGATCCAGTCGTCCATGTGCACGAGCTCGGCGAGCAGTGTGCGATGGGTGTGGACCACACCCTTCGGGTCGCTCGTGGTGCCGGAGGTGTAGCCGATCACCGACACGTCGTCGGGGCGCGTGGCGGCGGCCGCCTCGTCGCCGTCGGTGGTGGCCGTGGCGTCGTCGACGGCAGACCAGTCGAGACGCCGGACGCCGGGCGCCGCGGCATACGGACCGGGGCCGGCCACGAGATGCAGCTCGAGGTCGGGGAGGGCGTCGTCGCCGGCCTCGGCGTCGATGATCTCGAGATAGTCGACATGGCCGAACGACGGCGAGGAGAGGTATGCCCGTGCACCGCTCTCGCGCAGGATGAAGCCGACTTCCTTGCGACCGTAGATGTGCACGATCGGGACGAGGACGTAGCCGCCGAGGGCCAGCCCGAAGAACGACGTGATGGCTTCGCGGCAGTTTGGGAGCTGGAAGGCGACCACGCTGCCGGGGCCGATGCCGTTGGCCCGCAGCACCGAGACCAGGCGCCGAGCCTCGTCGGCCACGTCGGCGTAGGTGCCGTGCCACGCGGCGTCGTCGGACCAGACGTGCACGGGGACCGAGGGCGATGCCGTCACGCAGCGTTCGACCAGCTCGCCGAGGGTGTCGTCAGTCCACCACCCCTCTCTCACGTAGCGTTGGCGCAACTCATCGGGAACGGTTCGCAGCTGATCGCCGTGCATGGCCGCAGAGTAGTCGGAGAACGTCATCTCCGCCCACGGAGTATGGTGTTTCCATGGAGCAGACGGGGAACCGCAGCACGCAGGACGGGTTCGCACTCGAGGACCGCGTCGTCCTCGTGACCGGTGCCAGCCGCGGGGTGGGGGCGGCGATCGCCGTCGCTGCCGCAGCCGAGGGCGCACACGTTGCCTGCGTGGCCCGATCGACCGACGCCGCGCCCAAGCGGGTGCCGGGCACGCTCGACGAGACCGTCGGGACCATCACCGATGCCGGTGGGTCGGCCATTGCCATCCCCGCCGATCTGTCCGACCCCGACGACATCGAGGCGATGGTCGCGACGACCGTGCGGCACTTCGGCCGCCTCGACGTGCTGGTGAACAACGCCGCCGTCACCTTCGTGGGCGACGTCGACATCGATCTCAAGAAGCACGACCTGATCATGGCGATCAACGTCCAGGCGCCGCTGCTCGCGGTCCGGGCGGCGCTGCCCCACATGCGGGAGGCCGGCTGCGGTCGCATCATCGGGCTCTCGTCCCAGGCCGCGCTCAGGCCGGTCCCTGGGTTGATGTCCTACGGCATGTCGAAGCTGGCCCTCGAGCGGATGACGACCGACCTGGCCCGGCAGTTGTTTCCGGACCGCATCGCCGTCAACTGCTTCCGCATCGACATCCCCGTGGCCTCGGAGGGCACGCTGGCCAACCTCGGCGACGTCGACCTCTCCGACTGGGAGCCCACGTCGGTGCCGGCCGAGGGCGTGCTCTGGATGGTGCGTCAACCCGATGCGTATTCGGGCTACTGCGAGAGCATGTGGGACCTCCGCCATCGCGAGGGGATCATGGCCAGCAGGGCCGAGCGGGAACACGAGAAGACGCCGCCGCTCACGTTCCTGCAGGGGCTCCACGACGTCGACACCGAGAACGCGTTCGCCCGAGGAGCAGAGACGCCGTGACCGGGATGCTCGACGGCAGGGTCGCACTGGTGACCGGGGCTGCATCCGGCATCGGCCTCGCCTGTGCCCGCCGCTACGCACGGGAAGGCGCCACCGTGATCGGCACCGACGTCGTGGCGGGCGACGAGGTTCTCGCCGACGACGGGATCGAGTTCCGCTCGCTCGACGTCACCGACTCCGCGGCCTGGGACGACCTCGTCGCCGCCGTGACCGACACCCACGGTCGACTCGACCTCGTCCACCTCAACGCCGGCATCCGGGTCGGCATCGGCGACATCGGCGAGCTGAGCGACGACGACTATCTGCGGGTGATCGCCGTCAACCAGCATGGTGTGGTCTTCGGTCTGCGGTCGACGGTGCCGCTGTTGGAGGCGGCGGGCGGCGGCGATGTGGTCGTGACCGCATCGCGGGCGTCGCTCGGGCCGCTGCCCAACGACCTCGCCTACGTGATGTCGAAGCACGCGGTCAACGGGCTCGTGCGCAGCGTCGCCGACGATCTCGGCTCGCGGGGGATCCGCATCAACGCGATCTGCCCGGCAACGGTCGACACCGGCTTTCTGGCCGGTGCCAGCCGCGGGCAACTCGAGGCGGCAGGAATCGTGGTGATGGACTCGGCCGAGGTGGCCGACGGGGTCATGCAGGTCCTCGGCCTGGACGCCACGGGCCAGTGCTACGTCCAGCTGCCCGGTGGCGAACCGACTCCGTTCGAGTTCCCGGCCGTCCCCGGCCGCTGACCTCGCCCAGGCGCGCTCAGCGCCACGTGGTGAGCAGCAGCACGCCGCCGGGGTGACCGCCGCCGGTGGAAACCAGGGAGACCTCGGGATCGCCCGGGACCTGGCGTTCACCGCCTTCGTCGCGCAGCTGGATGACCGCCTCGTGGATCAGGCCGAAGCCGTTGAGGCGGCCCTCGCTCAGCTGACCGCCGCTGGTGTTGAGTGGGAGCTCGCCGTCGAGGGCGATGCGGGCGCCGCCCTCCACGAAGGGGCCGCCGTCCCCGACCGCGCAGAAGCCCAGCGCCTCGAGCCACGACAGGCAGTTGAACGTGAATCCGTCGTAGAGCTGGGCCACGTCGACGTCCGCAGGTCGCAGGTCGGTCCTGGTCCACAGATGGGCGGCCGGCCCGGCGACCATCGGTTCGTGGTGCATCGTCCCTTGATCCCACGAGAACCGTTCGGTCATCGCGGAGCCCACCGCCTCGAGGCGAACCGGCACCCGGCGGAGGTCGGGCACGGTGTCGACATGGGAGACGATCACCGCGACGGCGCCGTCGCACGGAACGTCGCAGTCGTAGAGACCGAACGGCGTGCTCACCGTGCGGGCCGACAGATAGTCGTCCATCGTCAGCGGCTCGCGGTAGATCGCGCCGGGGTTGCGGCCGGCGTTGGCGCGGGCGTTGAGGGCGATGGCGCCCAGTTGTTCGCGGGTCGTGCCGAACGTCTCCATGTGGTTGGTCGCCTGCATGGCGATCCAGTTGGCCGGCGACATCGCCCCGAACGGCGACTGCCATTCGGCCCGGCCCGTCACCCGGCTGCTCCCGCCCGGCGGGGGCAGGGCACCCTCGGCCAGCAGCTTCCGATGGCTGCCTTCCCACATCGCCCGGATCGAGATGACGTGCCGGCACAGTCCGCCACTGACCGCGAGCGCGCCGTCGATGATCGGGCCGGCGTGGCCCATCGTCTCCGGCGACGCGGTGAACCAGGTCGGGCGCAGTCCGAGCAGCTCGGTCATCACCTCGATGCCGCCGACGGTGTAGCCCATCGGCGGGCCGGGCAGCGGACCGGGCGCGGTGGAGAGGCCGTCGATGT
This sequence comes from Acidimicrobiales bacterium, assembly GCA_040263275.1. Lineage (GTDB taxonomy): Bacteria > Actinomycetota > Acidimicrobiia > Acidimicrobiales > Aldehydirespiratoraceae > JAJRXC01. Next base: position 19,181 of record JBDQKM010000027.1, on the reverse strand, counting down.
CGGCGAGGGTGAGTCCCGCATCGGCGAGGGCAGCGGCGACGGCGTCGCGCACGAGCACGAGCGGGTCCTTGTCGACCCGGCGACCCACCTCCGAGCGGCCCACGCCGGAGATCACCACGTCGTCCTCGAAGCGCCGGGTCATGACGAGACCACCGGTCGGAACAGCGGAAGCCACACGTCGTCCTCGGGGTGGAAGACCACCTCGACCTCCATGCCGATCGAGACGGCGTCGTGATCGACCTCGACGAGATTGGTGGTGAGGCGGACGTCGGCGTCCTCGGCCATCGCAACCACGGCGATGACGTACGGCGGCGCGAACGCGGGATGCCAGGGCTGGTGGTTGACCGTCCAGCCGACCACCGTGGCTCGCCCCGAGACTGCCCCGGGTGCGAGGGCGGTGGCCCCACAGCTGCGGCACACCGGTTGCGGGGGATGGGCATAGGTCCGACAAGCGGAGCACCGGAGGAACCGCAGCGTGCCGTCGGCGCCCGACGTCCAGAAGAAACGGTTCGTCTCGGTGAGCAGGGGGAGTGGTCGGCCCGGTGCGTTCATGGCGGCCATCCTCCCAGGAATCGTGGCGTGCTCGCACGACCGGATCGGGGTGTGGCAGGCTGACGGCGGTACATGACACGGGTGTTAGATGGCCCGTGAGGGACGACCGGGGGAAACCATGCAGCAGCGAGGGAACGACAGCGGGCACGTGAGCCGATGGCGGCGGGGATGGGTGGCGCTGCTGGCGCTCGCCCTCCTGGCCGGTGCCTGCGGCGACGACGGCGATGATGTTGCGACCGACGACGGCGGATCGACCACCACGACCGAGGTTTCGGTCGACGACGGTGATGGCGGCGACGACGACGCCACCACGACGACCGCCCCCACCACGAGCGAGGGGCCGGTCGAGCTGCCGGCCAGCTTCCGCGGGGTGACGTCGACCTCGATCAAGGTGGGCGTGGCGGTGCCCGACTTCGACGCCCTCCAGGCGGCCGGGATCTCCAACTACCAGGGCGACGCCGACATTGCGTTCCAGGCCTTCATCGACCAGATCAACGCCGAAGGCGGCGTGTTCGGGCGCCAGATCGAACCGGTCTACGTGTCGTTCGACTTCCTCGATCCGTCGTCGCAGGACGTCGCCTGTTCGGAGTTCGTCGACGACCACGAGGTGTTCATCGTGCTCTACGGCCTGCTCACCGCCAACAACACCTGCCTGACGGAACTGAACCAGACGATGGTGATGACGCGGTCGTTCCAGACATCGGAACTGAGGGAACGATCCGGCGACACCCTCTGGCTTCAGCTCAACGCATCCGACGACGAGCGGGTGCGCATCCTCGGCTCGGCCCTCCATGAAGCCGGGCGACTCGAGGGCAAGACGCTCGGCATCCTGGCCTCGGCCAGTCAGGGCGACGGGCTCGAGGGCCGGGTGCTGCAGGGCGTGCTCGCCGACCTGGGCTATGAGTCGACCCTGCTCATCGGCGAGGTCGGGCAGGGCGATCAGGCAGCCACCGCGAACGAGCGGGCACTCTTCGCCGAGACGTATCGCACGGCGGGCGTCGACTATCTGTTCGATCTCACTGGTGGGGGCAACACCGCCGGTGACTTCGCCGACGCCGGGTTCACCCCCGAGTTCGCCTTCAAGGCCATCGGCCCGGCGATGGATGGTGCTGCCGATCGCTCGATCCTCGAAGGTGCCGTCGGGGTGGGGGAGATCACCGAGTCGGCCATGCTCGTCGACGACGATTTCATCACCAACTGCCTCGACGTGGTGATCGACGCCAACCCCGATCTGGCCGAGGAGATCCTCTATCTCCCCAGCGGCGACGAACAGGCCGCGGGACAGCGCAGCTGGGTCAACCCCATCATGATCGCCTGCGACCAGACCCGGTTGCTGAAGATGATCGGTGAGATCGCCGGCGCCGACCTCACCAACGACTCGTTCCGGGCGGCCCTCGACGAACTGGGACCGGTCGACCTCTACGGCTACGGCCAGGCATCGTTCCGCAGCGACGACAAGTGGGACGGGCTCGACGAGTTCTTCCTCCAGGAGTACGACGTCGAGACGGACTCGATCGTCGTGGTCGGTGATCCGATCGTGGTCGACCGCTGAGCATCGGCGACTGACCCCGCCGCCGAGCGGGTGGCTAGGGTCGCGCCATGGTCGAGATGGTCGAATACGACGAGTTCGGGTTGTTCCACGAGAACGCCGCCGAGTACGGCATTCCCTACGACGGCCCACCGTCGGTCCGCCGCGAGCAGGTCGACTTCGACGACGGCCGTCATCTCAGCGCCCTGGTGTGGGGCGATGCCCAACCGGAGTTGGTCTTCTTCCACGGCGGAGCCCAGAACGCCCACACGTGGGACACCGTGGCGCTCGCCCTCGGGCGCCCGCTGGTGTGCATCGACCTGCCCGGCCACGGCCATTCGGGTCCACCCGCCGACGCGACCACCGACACCAACCGCAACGCCGAGGACCTGGCCCAGGCGGTGCGGACCCTGGCGCCCGATGCCGCCGCGGTGATCGGAATGTCGCTCGGCGGGCTCACCGGTTTGGCGCTCGCCGACCACGCCCCAGACCTCGTCCGCAAGCTCGTGCTCGTCGACGTGACCCCGGGCGTCGACGAGAAGAAGACCGAGCAGATCACGGCCTTCGTCAACGGACCCGAGTCGTTCCCCAGTTTCGAAGAGCTACTGAAGCGCACGATCGAGTTCAACCCGACACGCACGGTCGAGTCGCTCCGGCGGGGAATCCTCCACAATGCCGAGCAGCGCCCGGACGGGGGATGGGTGTGGCGCTACGCCCGCTTCCGGGGCACCGAGGCCAACGGCTTCCCCCAGTTCTCTCGTTTGTGGGACATCATCTCCGAGCTCTCGGTGCCGCTCATGCTCGTGCGCGGTATGCGCGAGCAATCAGTGGTGGACGACGCCGACGAGGCCGAGCTGCTCGCCCGCTGCCCGTCGGCGCGCGTCGAGCACGTCGCCGAAGCCGGCCACAGCGTGCAGGGCGACACGCCCATCGAGCTCGCGGCGCTGATCGAGGACTTCGTCTTCGGGCCCGCCGCCCGGGACTGAGACCGGACGCCGGCATGGCGCTCGACTTCGCCCTGTCCGAGGACCAGGAGGCCATCGCCGACGTCTTCCGTGCCTTCCTCGCCAACGAGTGCCCCATCGAGACCGTGCGCGAGGCAGAGCCTCTGGGCTTCGCTCCGGGTCTGTGGGAGAAACTCCGCTCGATGGACGCTCCGGCCATGGCTGCGCCGGCCGTCGACGGCGGGGGCGAGGCGTCGCTCGCGGTGCTTGCGGTCGTTGCGGAAGCGTTCGGCGAAGCCGTGGCGCCCGTTCCCCTGGCCGAGCACTGGGTCGCGTCGGTGGCCCATCCGGTGGCGGCCCTGATGAGCGGCGAACAGATCGCCACGGTCGCATTGCGACCGTCCGTCGACGGGGTCTGGAGGCTCGTACCGGCCGGCGCGGTGGCGCACTGGGTGGTGGGGGTCGACGAGCACGAACTGGTCGCGGTGCGATCTGCGCCGTCGATGGAGGGCCCGGCCAACCACGCCGGCGCGCCGTTGGCCGACCGGGCCGCTCGCGACGGCATCGACGAGCGGATCGTGCTCGGACCGGCCACCGCCCACGTGGCGCTGGTCGATCGTTGGCGGGTGCTCACGGCATCGGCCCTCGTGGGGATCGCCCAGCGAGCCTTGGGCATCGGTGTCGACTACGTGCTGGAGCGCGAGCAGTTCGGTCGTCTCATCGGCTCGTTCCAGTCGATCCAACACGGCCTCGCCGACCTCCCCGGATCGATCGACGGTGCCCGCTTCCTGGCCCACAAGGCGGCATGGGCCCACGACGAGGGATTGACCGACGGCCGTGGTCTCGTCGACATGAACGAGGGCGTGATCACCGAGTTCGCGCCGCTCGCGGCGATGGCCTTCGTGCAGGCCGCCGAGGCCGCCGCGGTGGCGACCGATCGGGTGCTCCACTACCACGGCGGCTACGGCTTCTCGCTCGAGTACGACATCCAGCTCTACTTCCGACGGGCGAGAGGGTGGGCCAACATCCTCGGCGATCCGGCTCGCGAGCGGCTGCGGTTGGCCGATCTGCTGTGGGGCCGCGACGAGGCGGTGGCCTGACATGGACTTCCGCCTGCCCGAGGAACACGAGACGCTACGGGCCGAGATCCGGGCCCTGATCGATCGCCATGTCGACGACGACGCCATCGAGGAGAGCCATCGCACCGGCACGAACCATTCGGCGCCGCTGGCCCGTGCGCTCGGAGAGGCCGGAATCCTGGCCCGGGCCATGCCGGGCGCGGGAAAGGACCCGCTGGCGATGTGGCTCCTCTCGAGTGAGGCCGAGAAGGCGGGGGCGCCGTTCGACTCCGTCGGGATGTCGCTCGTGATCGCCGGCGTGCTCGACGCGGTCGGCACCGAACACCAGAAAGCCACCGCGCTGGCCGGCCTCCTGTCGGGCGAGGAGTTGGTGTGTTTCGGGCTCACCGAGCCGCAGGGAGGCAGCGATCTGCCGGCCATCACCACCCGGGCGACCCGCGACGCCGATGGCTGGGTCATCTCCGGCGCCAAGATGTGGACGACGATGGCTCACATCGCCGACTGGGTCTTCCTGCTCGCCCGCACCGAGAGCGACGCCGGACGCCACGGGGGGTTCACGGTCTTCATCGTCCCGATGGACACCCCGGGGATCACGGTCGACCCGATCTGGACGGTGAGCACCGAACGATCCAACGCGACCTTCTACGACGACGTGCGGGTGGGCGACGAGGCCGTCGTCGGCGAGGTCGACGGTGGATGGGCGGTCATGTCGCTCATGCTCGGATTCGAACGGGGCATGGCCAGCACCGGTCACCTCACTCCGCTGCTCCGACGCTTCCGCCAGTGGTCGGTCGACGCGGGGGTCTCGGGCGACCCGTTGTTGCGCGAACGCATGGCCCAGGTCGCCATCGACGCCCAGGTGTCGGAGTTGCTGACCCAGCGAACGGTGTGGACCGCTGCAACCGGACGACCGCCGGGAACCGAGGGGTCGATGGCCAAGGTCTTCGCCACCGAGGCCTATCAACGCCATGCCCGGTGGGCGCAGGCCGCGGCCGGCTCTGAGGGGCTGCTGGGTCTCGGCGAGGAGGGCGCCGCCGCCGATGGGTGGATCGACTACGACGTCCGCCACTCGATCCCGATGACCCTCCAGGGCGGGACGAGCGAGATCAACCGCAACAACATCGCCGAACGCCACCTCGGGCTTCCCCGAGCTCGCTAGCGGCTCGACCGGGCGCTCAGTGCTCGGCGGCTTCGCGTTCGATGAAGTCGGCCAGCTTCTCGCGGGCCGCCGCCCGCACGGCGGGGAGGTGGGCGCGGGGGAAGAGGCCCTCGTGTGGTTCGTAGCCCTTGAGGAGCTGGCGGGCCAGCACGACCTTGTGGTTCTCGGTCGGCCCGTCGGCCAGGCCCATCACCTCGGCCGACAGCATCCAGCTGCTGAACGGCATCTCGTTGGAGACCCCGAGGGAGCCGTGGAGGTGCATCGATCGTTGGACGACGTCGTGGAGGACCTTCGGCATCGCCGCCTTGATCGCCGAGATGTCCTTGCGCACCCGCTTGTAGTCGTTGTGTTTGTCGATGAGCCACGCGGTGCGCAGCACGAGCAGGCGGAACTGTTCGATCTCGATCCAGCTGTCGGCGATCTTCTCCTGAGTGATCCCGAGCGAGGCCAGGTTGCCGCCGCGCACGTCGCGCGAGAGGGCCCGCTCACACATCAGGTCGAAGGCCTTGCCGAGGGTCGCGATCGTGCGCATGGCGTGGTGGATGCGGCCGCCGCCCAGCCGGGTCTGAGCGATGGCGAAGGCCTGCCCCTCGCCGCCGAGCACGTGGTCGGCGGGCACCCGGACGTCGTTGTAGCGCAGGTACGCGTGGGAGGCGTGTTCCTCCGGTTCGGTGCCGAGGCCGACGTTGCGGACGAACTCGATCCCCGGGGTGTCGCTCGGCACGATGAACATCGACATGCCCTGATACGCGCTCACGTCGGGATTCGTGACCGCCATGACGATCAGGAAGCTCGCGTACTTGGCGTTGGACGAGAACCACTTCTCGCCGTTGATCACCCACTCGTCGCCGTCGAGCTCGGCCCGGGTCGTGAACAGGGTCGGGTCGGCGCCGGCGTGGGGTTCAGTCATCGAGTAGCACGACGAGATGTGGTTCTCGAGGAGCGGTTCGAGATAGCGGGCCTTCTGCGCCTCCGTGCCGTAGTGAGCGAGGATCTCGGCGTTGCCGGAGTCGGGCGCCTGGCAGCCGAAGATCGTCGGTGCCCATCCCGACCGGCCGAGGATCTCGTTGAGCAGGGCGAGCTTGACCTGGCCGTAGCCCGGGCCGCCCAGCTCCGGCCCGAGATGGCATGCCCACAGCGCCTGGTCCTTCACCTGCTGCTGCAGCGGACGGATCAGCTCGATGACACGCGGGTTGCTCTTGTCGAACGGGCTGCCGAGGACGTGGTCGAGTGGCTCGACCTCCTCACGGACGAATTCGTCGGCCCAGTCGAGCTTCGCCTGGTAGTCGGGTTCGGTCTCGAAGTCCCACATGTGCTGGTCGCTCCCATCGATCGCCGTGGGCCATCATGTTCGCACCATGGACGATGACGCCAAATCCCGACGCAACCGCGACCGCCTCGCCGGACTGATCGACCCGGCCCACACCGCAGTGCTGACGATGGAGTTGCAGCGGGGAGTCGTGGGTGAGGGGGCGCTGCTTCCGGCGCTCGTGGAGGCCGTCGCCGCCGGTGACACGATCGCCCATGCCGCCCGGGTGTGCGCCGCCGGCCGTGCCGCCGGTGCCCGCGTGGTGCACTGCACAGCCGAACACCGAGCCGACGGGGCCGGGGCGACCGAGAACTGTCGGATCTTCGCGATGGCCGAGAAGATGCGCCGAGAGCAGGGGGTGGTGCCCACCGAGATCGGCACCCCCGGCGCGGCGCTGGTGCCCGAGCTCGGACCGGAACCATCCGACGTGGTGGTCGCCCGCATGCACGGCATGACGCCGTTCATGTCGACCTCGCTCGACCAGATGCTGCGCAACATGGGGGTGACCACCATCGTGGCCACCGGCGTGTCGGTCAACGTCGGCATCCTCGGCCTTTGCATCAACGCGGTCGATCTCGGCTACCAGGTCGTGCTCGTGCGCGACGCCGTCGCCGGCCTTCCGGCCGACTACGCCGACGCAGTGATCGACAACACGCTGTCGGTGCTCACGACCGTCACCACCACCGACGAACTCGCCGGAATCTGGGCGTCGCTCGGTTAGCCCACCGGCGCCGTCGGCGTGAACCGCACCGGGAGGTGCTTGATGCCGCCGACGAGGGGGACGCCGACCGACTCGAGGGGAACGGCATCGCCGACCACCTCGATGTCGGGGAGTCGGTCGAAGATCTGGCGGAAGGCCACCGAGAGTTCGCGCCGAGCGAGATGGGCGCCGAGGCAGAAGTGGGGGCCGGGGCCGCCGAACCCGAGCTGCGGGTTGGGGTCGCGGCGGACGTCGAACTGTTCGGGGTCGGTGAACTGGCGGGGGTCGCGGTTGGCGGCGCCGTAGAACATGACGACGCGGTCGCCCTCGGAGAACTCGTGCCCGGAGACCACATGGTCGCCGGTGGCCGTGCGCCGCATGAAGGTGACCGGCGAGGCCACCCGGACGATCTCCTCGACGGCGGTGTCGGTCACGCCGTCGACGTCGTTCTGCCAGATCTCGCGCTGTTCCGGGTTGAGGGCCAGGAGGTTCATGCCGTGGCTGATGGCGGTGCGGGTCGTGTCGTTGCCGGCCACGGCCAGGAGGATGAAGAACGAACCGATCTCGGCCGCGGTCATCATGTCCTCGCCGAGTTCGTTGTGGATCAGGCTCGAGACCAGATCGTCGGTGGGGTTGGCGCGGCGCTCCTCGGCCAGCTCGTTCATGATCCCGATGAGCTCCATGGCTGCACCGATGAGCCGTTCCATCGGGTCGCCGTCGCCCATGTACTCCGGGTCGCCGCCGCCGAGGATGACGTTGGTGGCATCGAGCACCGTCTTGAACTCGCTGCGGGGAATGCCGACCATGTCGCAGATCACGAGGAGTGGGTAGGGCTCCGAGAGCGCCTTCACGAGGTCGACTTCGCCCTCCTCGCAGAAGCCGTCGATCACCTCGCTGCAGATGGTCTCGACCGAGTCGAGCACGCCCTGCAGCTGGCGCGGGGTGAAGGAGCGGGCCACGATGCCGCGTTGGCGGGCGTGGCGTGGATCGTCCATGTTGATGAACGAGCCGAAGAAGTCGAGCATCTGCTCGGGCATGTCGACGAGGGCGACGGCCCCCTTGCCCGAACAGAAGTCGAGGGGACGGCGGCTGATCTCGACGACGTCCTCGTAGCGGGTGGCGGCGAAGAACTTCTCGTCCTGGCCGACCAACTCGTTGTAGAACTCGACGGGGACGAACGGTCCCTCCTCGCGGAGCGTGGCGAACTCCCGCATTCGGTCGGCCAGCGGCTGGTGCCAGAAGTCCGGTTCGATCAGGCGTTGTCCGATGCTCATGCGTCCTCCGTGGACTCGTTGCCTCGGATGGTAGTCAGCGGAGCTCGCGCTCGACCCACTCGCGGATGGCGTGGCCGGGAAGGGCGCCGACCTGGCGGGCGATCTCGACGCCGCCGTCGTAGAGCACCATGGTGGGGATGCCCTGGACACCGAGCCGGGCCGAGACCTCCGGGGCGTGGTCGACGTTGACCTTCACGACCCGCAGCGTGCCGGCGAGATCGCCGGCCAGTTGCTCGAGGGCGGGGGCGACGGCCTTGCACGGTCCGCACCACGGAGCCCAGAGGTCGACCAGCACCGGCAGTGCGGATTGCTCGAGCGCCGGGGCGAGCTCGGATCCGGTCGCGTCGACCAGCCACGGCAGATCGGCCTTGCACGACGCACAGCGGGGTCGGCCGCCGGTGACCACCGGGACGCGGTTCTTCGTGCTGCAGGTCGGGCACGCGACCGTGGCGCTCACGGGGAGTCCTCGAAGTCGGCGGGATCGATCTCGTCGAGGAACGACGTGAACTGCTCGACCTCGGCCTCGATCTCGCCGTCACTCAGCCGGGGAGCGGTCGTCTCCTCGACATCCACCACCTCGAGGCCCGCCTCGTCGAGGACTGCCTCGCTGGCGAACATCGGGGCGCCCAGCCGCACGGCCAGGGCGATGGCATCGGAGGGGCGGCTCGAGACCTGGCGAACGCCGTCGGGACCGCGGAGGTGGAGCTCGGCATGGAACGTTCCCTCCTCGAGCGCGGTGACGTCGACCCGCTCGAGCCGGGTGTCGGCTCCCTCGAGCACGTCGATGAGGAGGTCGTGGGTCAACGGCCGGGAGGCCATGGCCCCTTCGATGCCGACCGCGATCGCGATCGCCTCGGGCGTGCCGATGAACACGGGCAGGAGGCGATGGGGGTCGTCGGTTTCTCTGAGGAGAACGATCGGCGCTCCGGTGTCGGGCTCGACCTGGAGACCCATGAGTTCAACCGGAATCATCACGACCTCCATTCGTCCAGTCATCATCCGGGACGATGAGCCCCAGCCGGGGTATCGCCTCTGACGATGATCAACGTGTGGGGCCGTGGAGTATTCCCGCCGGTCTACATCCCCTTGCCGGCCTGGGCTTCGGGCATGGCGCGGATCATGTTGTCCTGGACGTAGCTGGCCACGAGAGCGCCGCTCGCGTCGAAGATGTGGCAACGGCCGTAGCTGCGTCCGCCGCCGGCGAACGGGGCCTCGTGCTGCATGAGCAGCCAGTCGGCCATCGAGAACGGTCGATGGAAGGTGAGCGTGTGGCCGATCACGCCGGTCGACACGTCGCGGTGGGCTCGGTCGTAACCCAGCCCGGCGTGGGGTCGCATCGCCGTGCCGATCAGGAATCCGTCGGTGCCCCAGGAGAGCACGGCCTGGTTCACCAGGGGATCGTCGGGCGTGTCGCGGCTGCGGTACCAGACCGTCAGCTCGGGCGGACCGACCGGCGCGTTGCTGTCGACGAGGTCGACACCGTCGGCGATCACGAACTCGGCGCCGGGAAACACCGAGTGGCCGGTGTCGCCGTCCCCTGAGGGTGGTGTCAGGGCGGGGGCCGAGTCGTGGTGTTCGATCAGGTCGGGCTCGTCGGCGTCGGTGAGCACCTGGGCCCGAGCGCAGACCCGATCACCCTGCACCGCCGTGATCGTGTGGCTGGCGAATGCTCGACCGGCATGGAACGTCTCCACGACGAGTTCGGTGTCGGCATCGACGCGGGCGGCACGGGCGAACGTCGTGTGGATGGTCTTGATCGTCTTGCCCGGGCTGTGGGCGCCGGCCGCGGTGATCATCTGGGCGAGCAATTGGCCGCCGAAGACGACCGGGTTGACCGCGGCATCGCCGAGGTTCGCCACGGCGTAGCGGTTGTCGCCGGTCGGCTCGAGATGGAGGATCGAGGTCGGCTCGGTCATGGTGTGGTGCTCCTGAGGGTGAGTGAGACTTCGGGACTGGCGGTGAAGCCGATGCGCTCGGCTCGGGCGTGCACGACGGTCTCGGTGTCGGCGGAGAACCGCAGCGCCCCGGTGTAGAGGCGCCAATGGGGGTCGTCGTCGAGCCGGTACTCGATCACGGCGCCCTGGATGCCGCTGTGGATCTGGAGCAGACACGGGCCCTCGACCGACACCTCCTCGTGCACCGCCGCGGATCCTGCGTCGGTGGTGGTGACCGGAATGAACATCGGCGCTGGCACCTCGGGCACGCCATCGGGATACCAGCGGGCGACCATGTCGGCCTCGGCGATCTCTCCCATGTCACCGACCTCGGCGATCCAACGGTCGCACTCGGCTCGGAGCCGTTCGAGCGTCGCTCGGTGCTCGGGCTGGTCGGCGAGGTTGACGACCTCGTGGGGGTCCACCTCGCAGTCGTAGAGCTCCTCGATCGGCCGGGAGTCGGCGAGGAAGCCGTTCGCCGGTGCCCCGAGTTCGTCGAGCACGTGGAGCCGCACGAGTTCCTGCATGATCGGGTGGGCGTTGCGGAACGGGATCCAACTCACGTACGGCTGCTGGGGGTAGTAGTTGCGCAGGTACTTGAAGCGGCGGTCGCGCACGGCGCGCACCCGGTCGAAGGCGCTGTCGTGCCGGTCGCGAGCGGCGTGCACGTAGTCGCGGGGTTCGGCCGCGGCCGGCCCCAGGAACGCCTGTGCCTGCATGTGCATCGGGATCGGGAGTCCGCAGGCCGAGAGCATGCTCGGCGCGAGGTCCATCGAGCTGACGAGCCGGTCGCTCACGACGCCGGCCTCCACGTGTCCGGGCCAGCGCACGATCATGGGGATGTGGATGCCCGAGTCGTAGGGCCACCGTTTGCCGCGGGGGAGGGGACCGTGGTCTGACCAGTGCACGACGATCGTGTTGTCGGCCAGCCCGTCCTCCTCCAGCTGCTCCAGCAGGGTCCCGAAGTAGCGGTCGACGATCTCGAGCTGGGTGTACATCTGGGCCAGCGCCTCGCGCACCTTCGGCGTGTCGGGGAAGGTCGGGGGCACGGTCACGTCGGCGGGGTCGAAGGTGATCTCCTCGACCATGCCGGGCCACATGCCGCTCTCGTGGGACTCGTGGGGGTTGAACACGGCGAAGAACGGCTGGTCCGGGTCGGGTCGGTTCCGCCAGTGGGCGTCGGTCGAGCAGTCGTCCCAGGCGAACTTCGGCTCACCGATCTGGTAGTCGGTCTTCCAGTTGTTGGAGCAGTAGTAGCCGGCGGCCCGGAAGTGTTCGGTGAACGGACGGATGTGGGGTGGGAGCAACGCCGTGTAGGGCGTGGGCAGCTCCGGCACGGCCGGGTTCGTGTGGGTGGTGCGCATGTGGTGGGTGCCGATCGAGATCGGGTACATGCCGGTGATCACGGCCGAGCGCGCGGGCGCGCACACACCTGCGGTCGAGAAGGCCAGCGGGTAGCGCGTGCCCTCGGCCGCGAGCCGGTCGACGGTCGGCGTGCGGGCCACGGGGTCGCCGTAGCAGCCGTAGAAGGGGTTGGAGTCCTCGAAGGAACACCAGAGGACGTTGGGTCGCGACGGGTCGGTACTCACGCTGCTACTCCTATCCCACCGCCACTGGAACCAGGAAATAGTCCGGTGGTATATTTCCTGCATGGGACTCAGTGCCGTGCAGCGCAACGACTGGGACGAGCAGGGCTTCTTCATCATCCGTGGCTTCGCCGCACCGGACTGCCTCGACGCGATGATCGAGCGCGTCACCCAGCTCGCCCGCGCCGACGCTGCCGGCGACGATCGCCCCGACCTCCACATCGCCAAGGAGGGAGTGCTCGCCGACCCGGCCACGCCGGAGGAGGGGATCGCCAAGATCTTCCGGGTCATGCGGACCGAGGACGTGTTCCGCGACTTCGCGACCGACCCACGCCTGCTCGACCTGCTCGGCGACCTGCTCGGCCCCGACGTCGACTGCTTCCTCTCGCAGTTCATCTTCAAGCATCCCGGTGCGCTCGGTCAGCCATGGCACCAGGACGACTACTACTTCCGCATGACGCCCTTGCCCCAGGTGGGCGTGTGGCTCGCATGCACTGCGGCGACACCCGACAACGGACCGCTGTGGGTCGTGCCCGGCTCGCATCGGGAGGACATCCACGACGTCGTCCCCGACACGCGGGAGGGCGCCGGGCTCGGCTATGTCGAGATCATCGACGCGCCGGTCGACGATGAGATGGTCGTGCTCATGGAGCCCGGCGACCTGCTGGTCTTCCACTCCCACCTCCGTCACAAGTCGACCGACAACCAGTCGGCCGACAAGCGGGCGGCGATGGTCTACCACTACGCGGTGGCCGACACGGTCGGGCTCAAGGCGTTCAACCAGGACTGGACCGAGGTACTGCGCGACGGTCACCCCGTCGACGCGTCGACCGAACCGGTACCGATCCCGCGCTAGCCCTTGGGCGTCGCGTCGTCGGGGAAGCGGTCGACGAGGACCTCGGCCCACTCGCTGCGACCGGTCTCGCGGAGGCGTTCGAGATAGGCGGGGAGATGACCGCGCACGTGGAGCGGGCCGCCCTCGTCGAGGACGATGTCCATCGGATCGTCGGTGGTGCCGCCGATCCCGCGGGCGACCTGCTCCTCGGTCCAGTCCGCCAGCAGTCCGGCGGCCTCGGCGACGAGGGCCGGCTCGCCGGCGGCCAGGTCCGTGGTCTCGTGGGGATCCTCGGCGATGTCGAAGAGCATCTCCTCGTTCCAGTGCGGGTGGTACCCGTCATGCCAGGTCCGCAGATAGAGATGGTCGCCGAAGCGGACGCCGCGCTGGCACGACCACGCACCCTGGGAGAGGAACAGGGCGTCGCGCCCCTCGTCGGTTCCCGCGTCGAGCGCGGCCCTGGTGCTCTCACCGCTCCAGTAGTGGGTGGGAACGTCGATGCCGGCGAGGTCGACCACGGTGGCGCCGATGTCGAGGTGGTACTGCAGGCCGGAGTAGACGCGCGGCTCGACGCCCGGCCACTTGAGGATCGACGGGATGTGGCAGGTGGCCTCGTCGGCCCCCTGGTGGTCGGCGTACACGCCGAGTTCGCCGAACGCCTCCCCGTGATCCGACGACACGAGCACTGCGGTGTCGTCGAGGATGCCGAGGTCGGCCAGCTTGTTCATCACCGTGCCGACGGCGTCGTCGGCGTAGCGGATACCGACGTCGTAGCCGTCGAAGATGCCTTTCACCGCGTTCATGTCGCTCGCGTTCCACGGCTGGCGGGACGGCGGTTCCCCCCACTCGTCGGGAGAGAACCCCCACGGCTCCTGGGCCGAGTGGGGTCCGGCCAGGCTCCAGTTGTGGGCCCGCACCTCCTCTGTGTGCCAGGCCGGCGCCGGATCGCTCTCGAACGGGTTCCCGTACTCGTCCGGCGTGTTGTAGGGGGTGTGCGGGTCCCACAGGTGGAGGTGCAGGAACCAGTTGTCGGCCGCGCCCCGCCGGTCGAGCCAGTCGAGGGCGCCGGGCAGGACCTGGTCGGCCCGCTCGCCGCCCATGCCTCGCATGAGGTTCATCGCCTCCATCACGCCGTTGTTCCACCACGAGGCCGAGTGGCGGAAGGGGAAGCTGGAGATCGAGGCGGTGTGCCAGCCGGCCCAGTAGAATTTCGAGGCCCACGAGTTGTTGGCGACAGCGCTGAAGAAGTGCCGGCCCTTGCCCTCGTGGCGGAGATCAGCCGCGACGCCCCCGTGATTGATCACGCCGTTGCGGATGCCGAACACGCCGGTCGAGAGCGCGGTGCGCGACGGCAGACACGGCACGTCGGACGCGTAGACGTTCTCGTAGCGCACCCCCTCGTCCGCGAGGGCGTCGATGTTGGGGGTGGTGTTGCGGTGATACCCGTAGGCGCCGAGGTGGTCGGCCCGGAGGGTGTCGATGTCGATGTAGAGGAAGCGCATGGTGGTCTCTCAGTCGATGGTTGCGGTGGTGGCGACGATGTGGCGGCGTTCGTAGTCGGTTCGTTCGCCGGTCAGGGCGATCTGCGCCTCACGCATCTCGGGGTCGGCCGATGAGCGACCGACCCGGATCGTGAAGGTGCCGGGTTCGATGGCATGGCGCATGTCGAGCCCGTGGAACGCGAGCCGGCTCGGGTCGATGGTGAAGGTCACCCTTCGAGTTGCGCCGGCCCCGATCGCGACCCGGGTGAACCCGACCAGCTCGCGGATCGGTCGAGCCACCGAGGCGACGTCGTCGGTGACGTAGAGCTGCACGACTTCGTCGCCGTCGCGGTCACCGGAGTTGGTCACGTCGACCGACACCGTCGTCGCAGTGGTGGTCGAGCCGGTGGTGATCTCGAGGTCGCCATAGTCGAACCCGGTGTAGGAGAGCCCGTGGCCGAACGGGTGGAGGCCGGTCACATCGCAGTCGACGTAGGTGCCGTAGAACTCCGACCGGTCGCCCCGCTGCCGCTGGTCGTGATGCAGCGGGATCTGGCCGACGTGCGTCGGCAGCGTCACCGGCAGCCGCCCAGCGGGGTTGACCGCTCCCGTCAGCACGTCGGCGATACCGTTCCCGCCCTCCTCGCCGGGGGCGATCGACCACAGCAGCGCCGCGGCGGCGTCGTTCTCGTCGACCAGGGTGTGCACCCGGCCGCTCACCACGACGACCACGGTCGGTGTGCCGGTGGCCGCGACCGCGCCCACGAGTTCCTTCTGGACGCCGGGCAGGTCGAGCTCGGTCGCGTCGCGGGCTTCGCCCACCGTCGCGGCCGGAACGAGCCCGGATCGGGCGCCCACACAGACCACGGCGACCTCGGCGGCTTCGGCCGCGGCAACCGCGGCGGCGATGCCGGACCGGTCGTCGCCCTGATCGGCGCAGCCGATCTCGTGGGTGATGGTCGTGTCGGGCAACGCTGCGGTGAGACCCGCCAACGGCGTGACGTGGGGGGTGTAATAGGGGCCGGGCTGGAAGGCGCCGCCCGCCTCCGGAAGCTGGTCGGTGCCCGTCCCGGCCGCATCGGGGGTTCGGTTGCCGTCGCCGCCCATGAACTCGTCGAGGGCCGCCGCAGCCTGGCCGCCCGAGTAGATGATCTCGAGGTGAGCCGGATAGTGGTAGTCGCCTTGGAGCAGCCGGGCTTCGTCGGCATGGGGGCCGATCACGGCGAGCGAGCCGATCGACGGGTCGAGGGGCAGCACGCCGTCGTTCTTCAGCAACACCACACCCTCGGCGGCGGCACGCCGAGCGAGCCGTCGTTGATCGGGGGTGTCGAACACGGTGAGCGCGGTGTCGGGGTCGACGTAGGGGTTCTCGAAGAGTCCGAGATGGATCTTCTGGGCCAGGACCCGCGCACACGACTCGTCGATGTAGGCCTCATCGAAGCGGCCTTCCCGCACAGCGGCCGGCAGGTGCTGGTAGCAGTCCAGGGCCGGGAGTTCGATGTCGAGTCCGGCGGCGAGCGCCTGGCGGGCCGAACCCTCGGCGTCCTCAGCCGTCTTGTGGTTCAGGTGGAGCTGCATCACTGCGAAATAGTCCGCGACCACCGTGCCGGTGAACCCGAGCTCGCCCCGGAGGAGATCGGTCAGCATCGCCCGGCTGGCGGCCACCGGCTCGCCGTCGATCGACGAGTAGCTGTTCATCATCGATGCCATGCCCGCGTCGCGGATGGCGGCGGCGAACGGCTCGGCGTAGACCTCCCGGAGCTCGCGCGGCCCCAGCTGCACCGGGGCCTGGTTGCGTCCGCCCTGCGACAGGGCATAGCCGAGGAAGTGTTTGCCGGTGCACACAACGCCGGTCGCGAGGTCGTCGGTCTGCAGGCCCTGCACATAGGCAACCCCCATCCGGCCGGTCAGCTCGGGCGACTCGCCGTATGTCTCCTCGACCCGACCCCAACGTGGGTCGCGGGCGACGTCGAGCACCGGGGACAGGTTGTGCCGCGCCCCCACCGCCAGCATCTGCACGCGGATCACGTCGGCCACTTCGGCCATGAGCTCGGTGCTCCAGGTGGCGGCGAGCCCAAGGCCCTGCGGGAAGGTCGTGGCACCGCGCGACAGGAAGCCGCCCACGGCCTCTTCGTGGATCACGGTCGGGATGCCGAGCCGGGTGCGTTCGACGAGGACACGTTGGATGTCGTTGCCCAGCGCCGCCGACTCGTTGGCCAGGAGCCCGGTGCTGGCGCCGATCCGAGTGACCTGTCCGATTCCGTCGGCGAGCCGCTCGGCGGCGAGGTCGGCATCGAAGGCCTCGTTCTTCACGAGCGAGGTGAGCCAGATCGCGCCGAGCTGGGCGACCTTCTCCTCGAGGGTCATGCGACCGAGCAGGTCGGTGACGCGTTCGCCGACGCCGGCGCTGGCGTCCTTGTAGAGGTCGGTCATGGCGTTTCTCCGGTCGGGGTTCGGTCGGCGCGGGCGGCGAGCGCTGCCGCCACGGCGTGATAGGCGGGCTTGGGCTGTCCGGCGCGGTCGAACAGTAGCGGTGCGCGGTTGTCGCCGAAGTGCTCGTCGACCCACGTGTGAGCGTCGCTCACGCCCCAGAAGGTGATCTCCCGGCAGGCATCGACGCTGAGCGCCGCGTCGACCAGTTCACCGTAGATCCGGGCCTGCACGTCGAGTCGGTCGGGAGCGGTCGGATGGGCGAGCACGTCGATCTCGGTGATGGCCACCTCGAGCCCCATCTCGGCGTAGGTCCGTACCGCGAGCTCCATCTGTTCCGGCGTCGCCGGCACGGGGATGAAGTCGGGATAGAGCTGGTGGCCCTGGACGCCGATGCCGTGCAGGGGCAGTCCCCGTTCGACCAGGTCGGCCACGATCTCGGAGAAACGCGTGTGCTTGTCGGGCACGACCTCCGAGTGCGTCTCGTTGATCCAGAGTTCGACGTCAGGATCGATGTCGTGGGCGATGGTGAGGACTTCGGCCAGATAGTCGGGACCGAGCACATCGAGCCACACGTGGCCGAAGTGGCGGCCCTCGAGCCAGTGGAGCGGCTCGTTGACGAGATCGACCCGCGCCACCCGGCCGCGGTAGCGGGAGAAGAACGCCTCGATGTGGTCGGCGAGGCGGGAGCGCAATGCGACGGGGTCCGAGATCTCCTCCACGTAGCCGGGCGTGCCCATGACCGGCCACACGATGGTGTGGCCGCGGATCGCCATGTCGTTCGCCAGCGCGAAGTCGACCAGCGCATCGGCCGGTTCCCACTCCCACCGATCCGGCTCGGGTTGGACGAACTTCCACTTCATCACCCGCTCGGCTGTGACCGAGTCGAACTCGGTGGACAGGAGTGAGCGGTACGCCGGATCATTCGAGGCGAAGACGACATCGTTGACGGCGGCGCCGACCCGCACGCCACCGGCCGCGCCGAGACTTCGCAGAGTCATGAGTCCCTCATCGCCCGGCCGAACATCCGGCTGACGATTCGACGCCAGGCATCGACGTCGGGCAACTCCCGCTCCTGCGACTCCAACGCTCCGACGCCGGCCGAGAGGGCGCTGATCACGAAGGCGATCGTCTCCGCGTCCTCCACGCCACCGAGGCTCTCGATGATCCAGGAGCCGCGGGTGCGGTGGAGCTCGTCGAGGCCGACAGCGACATCGGCATCGTGGCGCGAGGCGGCCGCGGCGTCGATCTGGAGCATCCGCAGCTCACGACTGCCGGGATGGATGAAGAGATCGAACATGGCTGCGGGATCGGCGGCCGCGACTTCGAGATCGATGGCCGCGTCGCGCGTCTCGAGTTCGGTGCGGATGACCTCGACGAGTAGCTGGCCCTTGGACCGGAAGTGCCCGTAGATGGCGCCCTTGGTGAGCCCGGCCTGGAGGGCGAGGTCGCGCAACGAGACGGCCTCGTAGCCCCGCTCGATGAATAGCCGGGCCGCGAGATCGAGCAGGCGTTGGCGGGTCGCCTCGGCCTTGGGGGTGCGGGGCGGATCGGGAAGGGCCGAGCTCATTTGCGTGCTCCTGCGTCGGATCGGTCGATTGCCCGCTGGTCGGTGCCCAGGTAGCTGGCGACGACCACGGGATCGTCGCGCACGCCGGTCGGCTCTCCACTGGCGATCACCTTGCCCTGTTCCAGGCAGTAGACCCGATCACTGATCGACATGATCATGGGCATGTCGTGCTCGATGATGAGCACCGAGGCGTCGAGTTCGCGGCGGATTCCGTGCAACAACGGCACCAGGGCCTCGGCCTCACGCTGGGCGACGCCGGCAGTGGGCTCGTCGAGACAGAGCAGACGGTTGCCGCCGGCCACCAGGCAGCACAGCTCGACGATGCGACGGGTGCCGGTCGACAGTTCACCGACGAACGAGTTGGCATAGCCGCCGAGGCCGAGGAATCCGATCAGCTCGTCGGCCGCGTGGGCCTGGCGTTGTTCGTGGGCCCGCCCGAACGGCGAGGGGAGGGCGGCAGTCACGAATCGGGTCGGTTCTTGCGCCTCGAGCGCGACCTGCACCGTCTCGCGGACGGTGAGATCGGGAAAGAGGGTGGCTGCCTGGAAGGTGCGGCCGAGGTGGCGGGCGTGACGTCGGTGCGAGGCCATCCTCGAGATGTCGGTGCCGTAGAGCTCGACCGAGCCCGTCGCAGGAACCAGGCCGCAAACGGCGTTCATGAACGTGGTCTTGCCCGCCCCGTTGGTCCCGATCAGTCCGACGATCTCTCCGTGGTGGACCTCGAGGCCCACGCCGTCGACCGCGGCCCGGTCGCCGAAGGTCACGCGGATGTCGCGGGCCGCGAGCGCGATGTCCGAGGG
>JBDQKM010000026.1:0-25470 GCA_040263275.1 Acidimicrobiales bacterium | reverse complement strand
GCTTCTACTTTTTCAACAACTTCCCCTACACTTCTATTAATGTTCTATCTTTATCTTTGCTGGCCAGGCGGCTTCTACTTCTTCAACAACTTCCCCTACACTGGCGCCGACGCGATCGACTACATCGCCTGGGACAGCACCGTCTTCGAGCAGTACTACCACCTCTGGCAGGCCTTCGTGCCGATCCGCTGACTCGGCTCGAAGCCCTCGACGCTCATCGCGTAGGTTCCATCGTGGCCACAGCATTCCATCACCGTCGCCGGCTTGACGCCGGGGATCTTGCGGATGAGGTCGCGGCCCTTGAAGCCGACGGCCTGGGCGCGGAGGTGGCACGGCGCGTGGTAGGCGACGTCGCCGGGCGTGGACTTGAAGTCCTCGTTGAAGCGCTCCTCCTTGCGGATCGACCAGAGGAACTCTCCGGGATCCATGACCGCGTCGGCGACCGCCCGGGCGCGGTCGCGGTCGGGCTGGTCGACGAGCTGCGGATACTCGTCGCGCAGCATCATCGAGCAGGTCGGGTTGATGGCGAGGACCTTCTTGCCCGCCCCGACGTGGGGGAGGAGCTTGTCGAGGTTGGCGGCGGCCTTCTTGCGCATGGTGTCGAGGTCGCCGCTCTCCCAGGCCGGCATGCCGCAGCAGTTGAGGCCGGCCTCGCAGGTGATCTCGACCTCGTTGGCCCGCATGACGTCGACCGTGTCGCGTCCGATCTCGGGCTCGTTGTGCTGGACGTAGCAGGTCTGGAACAGCACGGCCTCGCCGTCGGCGGGCGAGTCGGAGATCAGCCCTTCCTGGGCGGCCCACTTCTCGAAGGTCGACCGCGCGAACGGCGGCAGTTCCTTGTCGGGGTGGATGCCGATGGTCTTCTCGAGGAAGGTGCGGTGCAGTTTCGAGCGGGAGTTGAGCGAGTTGGCCGCACCGAGGCTGGCGCGGGCGGCCTTGGCGGTGCGATCGGGGTCGCCGAGCACCTTGTCGCGCAGGGTGACCTTGCCGTTCTCGCGGGTCCGCTGCGCCTTGTAGCGGTGGACGAGCTTGGGGAAGTCGAGCTGGTACTCGTGGCTGTCGCGCACCGTGTAGGGGCACTGCACTTCACACAGCTTGCACTGGAAGCACTCGTCCATGACGGTCTCGGTCTCGGCCTCGGTGAGGTCGCGGACCTTTCCGTCGTGGTTGTCGTCGATGAACGAGAACAGCGAGGGGAACGAGTCGCAGTACTTGAAGCAGAGACGGCATCCGTGACAGATCTCGAAGGTGCGCTCGATCTCCTTGGCGAGCGCACCTCCGTCCCAGTAGATCGGCTCAACCGGGTCGTACGACAGCCCGTCGGTGGGGGAGTAGGAGATGGGGCCGGCGTTGTCTGTCATCGGATCAGGAAATCGACTCGAGCATTTCCTCGAAGCGGCCGGCGTGGCTCTTCTCGGCCTTGGCCAGCGTCTCGAACCAGTCGGCGATCTCGGCGAAGCCCTCTTCGCGAGCGGTCTTGGCCATGCCCGGGTACATCTCGGTGTACTCGTGGGTCTCGCCGGCAACGGCCGACTTCAGGTTGGCGATGGTGTCGCCCATGGGCTCGTCGGTGGCGGGGTCGCCGACCGGCTTGAGGTAGTCGAGGTGTCCGTGGGCATGGCCCGTCTCGCCCTCGGCGGTCTCGCGGAAGTTGCCGGCGACCTCGGGGTAGCCCTCGACGTCGGCCACCTTGGCGAAGTAGAGGTAACGGCGGTTGGCCTGCGACTCGCCGGCAAAGGCGGCCTTCAGGTTGTCGTGGGTTGCGGTGCCTTGAAGCGACATGGTGTCCTCGGTTTTGTCGTGGTAACTGGGAATGGTGGGCAGGAGCCCACACAGCCGGGACTCTACCGGTGACTTGGACACTGTCCAAAGCTGGAGCACAAGAAATCTCCGACGTTGCCGCGAACGCGGCGCGGCGGTACCCTCCATCCTCATGTCCGCTCCGCTCGTCGACCGTTTGCGCGATCGTGGCTACCGCCTCACGGCTCAACGGCGGGTCGTCGCGGAGGTGCTCGCCGGCGACAACACCCACCTGAGCGCCGACGAGGTGCACACCCGAGCGGCCGCCGTGCTTCCCGAGATCAGCCGGGCGACCGTCTACAGCACGCTGCAGCAGTTCAGCGCGCTGGGTGAGGTCCGCGAATTGGCCCTCGGTGGAGCGGCGAAGCTCTACGACCCCAATGTCACACCGCGGCATCACCACCTGGTCTGCGACCGCTGCGACGCGGTCTACGACGTCGCCCGTGGCGTCGATGCGCCGGTGCTCCCTGCGCAGGAACACCACGGGATGGTGCTCGATGCCGCCGAGATCATCTACCACGGCGTGTGCGCGGCATGTGCCGATGTCGCGGTCGCCGCCGACCCGGAGGAGTAAGTCGTGTCCACCACCCCGTCCAGCCCCGCCCCGATCGACATCGGGATCTCCGACGAGGATCGCCAGGCGATCGCCGACGGACTGTCGCACCTCCTGGCCGACTCCTACACCCTCTACCTGAAGACCCACAGCTACCACTGGAATGTCGTGGGCCCGATGTTCAACACCCTGCATCTGATGTTCGAGACGCAATACAACGAGCTCGCACTCGCGGTCGACGAGATCGCCGAGCGGATCCGGGCCCTCGGCGAACCCGCCCCGGGAAGCTATGCCCAGTTCGCGGCCCTCTCGAGCGTGCCCGAAGACCCCGAGCAGCCCGATGCGGAGGAGATGATCCGTCGACTCGTGGCCGATCAGGAAACGGTGGCGCGGACCGCTCGCTCGCTGTTCCCGGTCGTCGACGCGGCCGGCGATGAGCCGACGGCGGACCTGCTCACGCAGCGGATGCAGGTCCACGAGAAGACCGCCTGGATGCTGCGGAGCATGCTCGCCTGACGAATCTCCGACGGGCTCAACCCGATGGCGCCTCGATGAGTTCGAGGCAGGTCCCGTCGGGGTCACGGAAGAACACGGCCCGGAGGCCTTCGATCGGAATCGTCGGACCCATGTCGAGCCACACCGGGTCGGGGCAGGGGTGGCCGGCGGCGCGGATCGACTCGACCGAGTCGGTTGCGTCATCGACCAGGAACGCCATGCGGAAGATCCCGAGATCGGTGGCTTCGGCGTAGGCGAGCCTGTCGCTCGCGCCGGGACCGAGCCTGATCTCGAAGTCGTCACCCGGCACACTGAGGCCGGTGGTGGTCGGCGTCAGCCCCAGGACCCTGCGGTACCAGTCGGTCGCGGCGGCGACGTCGCCGACATTGATGTTCACCCCGAGCAGCGTCACCCGGTCGGCAGGCTCGAGGACGAGACGTGTCCCGTCCGGGTCGGTGACCTCGGTCGGCGCATCGACGGCCGGGGAGCCGAGCCGGAGCGCGATCATGCCGATCGCGTCGGGTTCTTCGTGGGGACGGCCGGTCGGGACCGGCTGGGTCCACTCGAGGAGATCGATGACCGGATTGGAGCGTCCGTCCGACATCATCCACGCGTCCCACTGAACCAGTCCGCCGAGTCCGAATCCGGCGCCGTCCTGGGGCGCCGGATTCGTGCGCACGAGTGGGGTCAGGCCGAGCTCGTCCCGATAGAAGCCCACCGACCGCGTGAGATCCCGGCAGTTCACGTTGCAGTGCTGAACATGGCGCAGCACGGTGCCTACTCGCTGCCGGACCCGGTGGTCCTCGCCACGATGTCGCCGAACCCTCCGGCGTCGTAGACGTCCTCCGGGTTGGCTCGTACGAACTGGTCGAGGGCGACGGCGTCGTCGCCGACGAGGATGCGCCAGCGGTTCTCGCGCACGCCGTCGAGGATGACGGTCGCCGCCTCGGCAGCGGTCATCGGCGCACCCGCCTCGAACTGTTCGGCCGCTTCGTCCATCATCCACTTCACGTCGTCGGTCACCTCGGGGTTGTCGCCGTGACGGATGGAGCTCCGCACGATCCCGGTGCCGATGTGGCCGGGCATGACGACGGAGACGCCGACGTGGGGCGCGTGCACTCGCAGGTCGGCGATGAGTGCTTCGGTGAAGCCCTTCACCGCGAACTTGGCGGCGGAGTACGCCGTGTGGGGCCGGTCCGGACCCAGGCTCGCGAAGAAGCCGTTGACGCTCGACGTGTTGACGAGGTGCCCCTCCTCGGACGCCGCCAGCAGGGGGAGGAAGGCGCGGGTACCGAAGTAGACGCCGCCCCAGCAGACGGCGAAGCAGCGGTCCCAGCTCTCGCGGCTGCCGGTGAACAGGCTGCCGCCGCCGCTGATGCCGGCGTTGTTGAAGACGAGGTTCACATGGTCGGTGTCGTGTTGTTCGACGACCTCGTCGCGGAACCGGAGGATGGCTTCCTCGCTGCTGACATCGCACAGGTGGCTCGTGACCCTCACGTCCACCGACTCCTCGCGGATCTGCGCCGCGGTGTCGGCCAGGTGGTCGTCGGAGAGATCGCAGATGGCCACGTCGCATCCTTCGGCCGCGAGCTGGCGGGCGATCTGGCGGCCCATGCCGCTCGCGCCCCCGGTGATCACGGCCAGTTTCCCTGAGAAGTCGCGCATCGGGCGAGCATACGGCTGGCCGTCGGCGGGGACCTAAGCTCCGGCAATGGCCGATCCCGCCCGTCTGCACGAGCTGCCCACGCCCTGCCTGCTGGTCGAGCGGTCGACGTTCGACCACAACGTCGCCGCGATGGCCGCGGCTCGCCCCGGCGCGGAGCTGCGTCCGCACGTCAAGGCCTTCAAGTCGACGGCGCTGGCCAAGGAGCTGGTCGCCGCCGGACACACCAACTTCTGCGCCGCCACCGTGCGCGAGATCGAAGGGATGGCCCAGGCCGGCATGGGGACCGACCTCCTGCTCGCCAACCAGTCGCTCGACCTCCGCCGGTTGACTCCTCTCGTCGAGGACGGTCACCGGATCACCGTCGCCGTCGACTCCGCCGAGACGATCGAGGCCGCCGTCGCCGGTCGGATCCCCGAGGTGTTGATCGACGTCAATGTCGGCATGCCACGGTGCGGTGTCGCGGCCGACGCGGCCGGCGCCCTGGCTGATGCCGCCCGGGCCGCGGGGCTCGAGGTGCGCGGGGTGATGGGCTACGAGGGCCATCTGATGATGGCCTCGGCCGAGAAGAAGGGCGACGCGGTCGAGGCGTCGATGGCGATGCTGCTCCGGGCTGCGGCCGATGTGGGCGGTGACGTCGTGTCGGCCGGCGGCACCGGCACCTATGCGGTCAACACGTGGGCGACGGAGATCCAGGCCGGCTCGTACTGCCTCCTCGACACCGACTACGCCACGCTCGACTCGCCCTTCGAGATCGCCGTCACGGTGATGGCCACGGTCATCTCGGCCAACCCCGACGGCTGGGCGGTGGTCGACGCGGGCCTCAAGGCCTTCGGGATGGACCACGGCAACCCGACCTGGCCCGACGGCGATCTGTTCTTCTGCTCCGACGAGCACACCACGCTGCTCGACCCCGACGGTCGACTGCGGGTGGGCGACCGGGTACGTCTCGAACCCGGCCACCTCGATCCGACGGTGGCGCGACACGAGGTCATGTGGGTGGTCGAGGGCGATGTCGTCGTCGATCGTTGGGCGATCGATCTGAGGCACTGGTGAGCCGCACGTTCCGGAACTGGGCCGGCAACCAGGTGTGCCTGCCGGCCGAGATGGCATCCCCCCGGTCGGTCGAGGAGGTCGCGGCGACGGTCTCGCGGGCGGCCGAGTCCGGCCTGCGGGTCAAGGCGGTCGGCGCCGGCCATTCGTTCACCGCCGCGGCGATGACCGATGGCGTGATGATGTCGCTCGACGCCGTGGCCGACGTCGAGTCGATCGATGTCGAGCGCGGGCGGATCACCGTCGGCGCCGGGATTCGCCTCAAGGATCTCAACGCCGTGCTCGACGCGGCCGGGCTCGCGATGCCCAACCTCGGCGACATCGCCTACCAGTCGATCGCGGGTGCGATCGCCACGGCGACGCACGGCACCGGGGCGACGCTCGGCAATCTCGCCACCACCATCGTCGGCATGGAGATCGTCGACGGCAACGGCAACCGGATCTGGTGTGACGAGACCACGCGTCCGGAGTTGCTCCGCGTCGCCCGCGTCGGGGTCGGTGCGCTCGGGATCGTGACGAAGCTGACGCTCCAGTGTGTGCCGGCATTCGACCTCCACGCGGTCGAGACGATCGAGGTGCTCGACGACGTACTCGACGGGTTCGAGGAGAACGTCTCGAGCAACGACCACTTCGAGTTCTTCTGGATGCCGGGGGCCCGGCGTTGCCAGGTCAAGCGCAACAACCGCACCACTGAAGCCCGGCGACCCCAACCCCGGTTGTCCTACGTGCGCGACAAGATCATCGCCGAGAACCTCGCGTTCGGCCTGGTCACCAAGGTCGGCTCCCGGTTCCCGAGCGCGGCGCCGCGCATCGCCAAACTCGTCGACTCGGGCGTCTCGGGCCGTGACCTGATCGACGCGAGCCACCGGATCTTCGCCAGCCCGCGGTGGGTGCGGTTCTACGAGATGGAATACGGGATTCCCCGTGAGGCCCTGCCCGAGGCGATGCGCCGAGTCCGCGACCTCGTGAACCGGGGGAGCGAACCGATCTTCTTCCCGATCGAGGTGCGAGTCTCGGCCGCCGACGACATCCCTCTCTCGACCGCCAGCGGCAGAGACAGCGCGTGGATCGCCGCCCACGTCCACAAGGGCGGTAGCTACGAGACCTACTTCCAGGGGATCGAGCAGATCATGAACGACTACGACGGCCGCCCCCATTGGGGCAAGCTGCACTTCCAGGGTCACGAGTCGCTCGCACCCCGGTACGACGAGTGGGATGCCTTCCAGGGAGTGCGGGCCGAACTCGACCCCGACGGCCGCTTCGCGAACCCCTACACCGACCGGGTGCTCGGCCCGTTCTAGGCGGTGAGGGTGGTGCCGCCGTCGACGGGGATGATCTGACCGGTGATGAATGCCCCGGCCCGGCTCGCGAGAAGCAGCGCGACGCCCTTGATGTCGTCGGCGTCGCCCCAGCGGTGCATCGGGATCATGCGCAGCTCGGCCTCGTAGGCCGCCGGATCGGCCTTGGCGTACTCGGTCATGTCGGAGTGGAACCGGCCGGGGGCGATGGCGTTCACGCGCACGTGTCGCTGCGAGAGGGTGAAGGCGAGATTGCGGGTCATCATGTGGATGCCGGCCTTGGACACGTCGTAGCTGTAGGTGTCGGTGGGGTTCGCCGTCAGCCCGGCGATCGAGCCGATGTTGATGATGCTGCTCGACTGCTCGGGTGTCGCCTGCGCCGTGAGGAGCGGGATCAGAGCCTGAGTGAGGAAGAACGGTGACTTCACGTTGAGGTCCATCACCTTGTCCCAGCCGCGCTCCGGGAAGTCGTCGAGCGGGGCGAGCCAGCCGCGCCCGGCATTGTTGACGAGCACGTCGAGGTGCTGCTCCCGGTCGGCGATCTCCGCAGCGAGCCGTTGCACGTCGTCCATCGTGGAGAGGTCGCCGGGCAGGGCCACACAGTCGCCGTCGTGTGCCGCGGTCAGCTCCGCCGCGGTCGCCTCCACCACATCGGCGTTGCGGGCGGTGATGTAGACCCGTCGGGCCCCGGCGTC
Source organism: Acidimicrobiales bacterium (assembly GCA_040263275.1). Lineage (GTDB taxonomy): Bacteria > Actinomycetota > Acidimicrobiia > Acidimicrobiales > Aldehydirespiratoraceae > JAJRXC01. The sequence goes on along the minus strand of JBDQKM010000026.1, from coordinate 17,913 downwards.
GAGGAACGCTTCCGTCATGTGGCGCCCGAGTCCCTTCGACCCGCCGGTGACGAGACAGATGCGGTCGGCCATGGAGAAGAGCTGGGAGGTCATGGGCGGAACTGTGTCATCGGACGGCCGGTTCGTCCATTGGCCCGACTTCGGCCGGTACGGTGCCCGACATGGCTGAGAAAAACGTGGGCCCGTCCGCCGACCTCGAGGGGTCGGGACTGCGGGTGGTGTTGATTCGGACCCGCTGGAATCCGCAGGTGATCGACCGGCTCGCCGGCGGCGTCGACCGCGCCCTCGCCGAGTGCGGCATCGCCGACCACGAGGTGGTCGAGGTGCCCGGTGCCTTCGAGATCCCGTTCGCGGCCCGCACGCTCGCCGCGTCCGGGCGCGTCGATGCGATCGTCGCCGTCGGTGCGGTCATCCGGGGCGAGACGACCCACTACGACCTCGTGTCGGAGGAGTGTGCCCGCGGCCTGCAGGACGTGCAGATCTCGACGGGCGTCCCGATCGGGTTCGGCGTGCTCGCCACCGAGAACCTGGAGCAGGCCCTGGCCCGCAGCGAGGGTGCAGACGGCCACAATGTCGGCGCCGATGCCGCCCAGGTCGCCGTCGAGATGGCGATCCTGGCTCGCGACTGGCGCTGAGGATGCACCACCCCGCGCTGCCGCCGGCCAAGCAGGTCATCCTCGACCGGCTCGCCGACGGGTCCGCGCCGGGCGAACGTCGCGACGACTACCGGCTCGCGCTGGCGGTCGAGGGTGGCGGCATGCGCGGCGTGGTCAGTGCGGGCATGCTCGTCGCCCTCGAGCAGCTCGGGATCACCGGCTGCATCGATCTGGTTGTCGGCACGTCGGCCGGCGCACTCGCCGGTGCATTCTTCGTCGACGGCCGGGCCGTCGAGGGCAGTGTGCTCTTCTACACCGAACTCCACGACGAGCCGTTCCTGGATCGGAGCCGGCTGTTGCGACGTGAGGCCGCGCTCGATCTCGACTATCTCGTCGACCACGCCGCGGTGAGCCGCGGGCTCGACTTCACCGCGATCGCGGCGAGCCCGATCCCGCTCTACGCGACGGTGACGCCGACCGACCCGTCGGTCGACACCCGGCATTTCCATGTCGCCGGTAGTGCGGAGCGCGTCTCGTCGATTCTCAAGGCGACTGCATCGCTGCCAGTTCTCGCGGGCGGGGCCAAGCAGATCGACGACATCGACTATGTCGACGGTGGACTCCACGAACAGATTCCGTGGCGCACCGCTGTGGCGCTCGGCGCCACCCACGTGCTCGTGCTGCCCTCGAAGCCCGTCAGCGCCGACGCGGAACTCGACTCGCTGAGCTTCGTCGAACGGGTCTCGGTCATCCCCGTCGTGCGGGCCGTGCACAACGATCACATCGCCGATCTCATCTCGCAGTTGCCGGGGCGGTCGTCGCGTGAGGCATGGAACCTGCGGGCCGTTTCCGAGGGGCGGGCCACGCCGCTCGACTGGGTGGAGGGTCGGGCGCAGCCCCGCTTCGACGTGATCCATGTGCCCGACACCGTCCGGCTGCCCGGACGCCTCGAGCGGGAACGGCCGGTGCTGGTCGATGCGCTGATCGGCGGCGCGAATGCGGTTGTCCATCACTTCGACCTCGGCGGGGAGGACGCGGTGGCGGTCGAGCAACGGGTCGTGTTGACCCACCCCGATGCGCCCGTGAAACACTTCCGGGCCTCGCAGCTGACCGAGCTGGTCATCGAGCGGGGAAACGACGAGAGGGAGCGCTGAGATGCAGGTCGACAGGATCGGCGGAGTGATCGGCGCCATGGTCGGCGGTGTGGACCTTCGTCGCGTCGACGGCCCGGCGGTCGGGGCGCTCGAAGCAGCCCTCTACGAGCACGGTGTGCTCTTCTTCCGTGGCCAGGACCTGACCGACGAGGAGCAGGTGGACCTCGCCCGTCGCTTCGGGGAACCGTCGATCTATCCGATCTCGAAGATCCATGGTGCGACCGAGCCGGTCTGCTCGACGATCGTCGACGGGCCCGACAGTCCGCCGACCACCGACGGGTGGCACACCGACGTCACGTGGATCGAACGGCCGCCGAAGATCGCCATCCTCTGCGGCGTCGAGATCCCCGAGTACGGGGGCGACACCATGTGGGCGTCGACCGCCGATGTCTACGCGAGCCTGTCGCCGACACTGCGCACCCTGCTCGACGGGATGGAGGCCGAGCACTCCTGCTGGCCCGGGTTCTGCGAGACCGCCGAGGAGAAGTCGGGAGTCGACGGCCTCGGGGCGATGATCCGTGACGCGTACCCTCCGGTGATGCACCCGCTGGTGCGGACCCATCCCGTGACCGGCGAGCGGGCCTACTACGACGGCGCGTCGACGATGGGCGCGGTGGCCGGACTCACGGCCGCGGAGTGGCAACCGCTACGGGCGCTGCTGCAATCGATGTTCGACGAGCCGAAACGCCAGGTCCGGTGGTCGTGGCGCGAGGGCGACGTGGCGATCTGGGACGAGCGCCTGACGGTGCACCGGGGCGTCTCGGATCACTTCCCTCTGCGCCGGGTGGTTCGCCGTATCACCGTCGATGGCGAGCGGCCGGTCTTTCAGGCCTGAGCGCGCCGTCGCCAGCCGATGAGGCCGGCGGCGACCACGACCGCGGCACCCGCGCCGGCGCCGATGACCAACCCGGTGTTCGAGTCGTCGTCGCTGCCCGATGCGCCGTCGAGTTGCGCGAGGGTCGTCGTCGGGGACTGGGTGGTGGTCGGCGCGGCCGTGGTGGTCGTGTCCTCGTCGTCGTTTTCGGGTGCCGCCGTCGTCGTCGTCGTGGTCGTGGTCTCCGGCGGGGCCTCGACGATGCCGCGGAACGGCCCGGTCACCTCGTAGGTGATACCGCCGAAGGCGTCGGCCGAGTCCATGGCCGAGTTGATGTCGCCGATGGCGCGGGGTGACGGTCCCCGCTGGCTCGAGAAGTAGAGCCGGTCGCGGCTGGGGTTGAAGACGGGACCGGTGACCTCGGAGTTGTCCTGGCCGACGATCCGGGCGAACGGCGCGACTTCGCCTTCGGGGGTGATGATGACGACCTCCATGTTGCCGCCGTCCTCGGCCACGAAGATGTCGCCGGTGCCTTCGTCGACGGTGAGGTTGTCGACACCGGAGAGGACCGCGGTGCCGTCGGCGACGTCGTCGGGGTTGGCCTCGTAGAGCACCGTGTGGGTGAGGTTGGCGAGGTCGATGCCGTGCACCTTGTTGTCGAACTTGGTCGTGAAGAAGATCCAGTCCTCGAAGTACCAGATGCCTTCGCCGCCGAGGAAGACCGTCGACGCCTCGACCTGCTGGCGGGTCGGGGTCTCGGCCGCGGACGGATCGGGAACTTCGAGCCAGCTCACGCCGCCGTCGTCGGCCACGACACACACTTCGAGGAGTCCCTCGCTGAGGTCGGGGTAGGCGGTGGGGGTGTAGCGGTAGAGGCGGCCGTCGGGCTGGTCCTCGGTCATGTAGACGTGCTCCCGCACGGGATCGACCGCGGCGGCCTCGTGGGCGAAGATGCCCATCGGGGCGTGGGCCTGCGGTTCGGTGGCCGCCGTGGGGTCGCACTCCCAGAGGAAGCCGCCGGTGGAGAACCACTCTTCGCCGGACAGGAACGTCCCCCACGGGGTCGGTCCGCCGCCACAGTTGGCGACACTGCCGCGCAGCAACTCGTAGGCGTCGACGATGTTGCCGTCGGCGTCGTAGCGGATGGCGCTGACGCCGGCGGCGCCGGGCACGAAGACCTCGCTGTTGACGGTGTGGATCCAGCCGCCGTCGTTCTGGGCGAATGTCGCCGCGCCGTCGGGGAAGATGTGCCACTCGAAGTCGGTGTCGCCGACGGGCTCACCCGCCACGGCGACGATCCGCGAGGTGAAGCCCTCGGGCAGGATCATGCCGTTCTCGTCGGGCTCGAGGCCCTCGATCGAGCCGTAGGGGCTGGTGCCGGCGCTCTGGGCCCCGGCAGCTGTGGTGAGCAGGGGGATGGCGGCCGTGCCACCCGCGGTGAACACTCCGGCTTGCAGAAATCGACGTCGGTCCATCCCGCGATACTCGCACATGGCGCCGACGCTCGCTAAACACGGGCGATGACATCCACCCCCCGTATCGAGGGTCTCGAGCCCAAGTTCACCAACGTCCACGACGAGGACGACGGCATCCCGTTCATCCCGGTGCGTAGCCAGCGCAACGCCGACGGTTCCGAATCGCACGTGTGGGAGAAGTGGGTGGCCTTCTCGGTCGAGCCGCTCTACCTCGCCCTCTTCGCTCGGTGGGATCCGGGAATGATCGTGCGCCACCACGGCCACTGGTCGCCGCACACCCTCACGGTCCTGAAGGGCCACCTCACCTGTGGCGATGTCGAGCTCGGCCCCGGTGGCCACATCGAACTGCCGCTCGGCGCCTCGTTCGGCCCCTTCGTGGCCGGCCCCGAGGGCATGGAGGCCTACGAGGTGATGATGGGCGATCCGCGCTCGTGGAGCGAAGACCCCGACTCGATCCATGAGTGGCTCGCGGCGCGTGGCGCCGTCCAGTTGCCCGATCCGCCCATCGAGCTCCCCGGCGGACTCGAGGATCTCCGGGCCGTCTTCGCCAAGGGCGCCGAACAGCACGGCGAGTAGCCCGACCTGTCAGGCGCTACGACGCCTTCTCGAACAACACCGCCGCATGCGGTGAGGCATCGGGGTCTCGCACCGGAACCGGGCCCGCTCGGGCGACGATCTCCCATTGGCCCTGGGATCTTCGCAGCACCGATCCTCGGTGGTGGATGTCGTGGTGGCATCGGCTGCACACGAGCACCAGGTTGGTGATGTCGGTCGGCCCGAAGTCGGCCCAGGCGACGACGTGATGGGCCTCGCACCGGTCGGGGGCAGCGCCGCAGCCGATGCAGCCCCGGTCGCGGGCGATGAGGGCACGCCATTGTGCGATCGTTGCGTGTCGATGGTCTCTCCCGACCCACAGCGGGCGCCCGGGCCCGTCGAAGATCATCGGGGTGATCGTCGAATTGCAGGCGAGCAGCTCGAGGACCGGCTGGGGAAGCGGCGCCCCGTCGACCACGGTCCGGGCAAGACCGGCCGGGTCGTCGCCCAGCCGACGGAGGTCGGCGGTCACCAGGAGGTGCGCGCCGACCGGAGCGACCGAGGGGCCCGAGGCGGCCCCGGTTCCCTCGCAGAGCGCGGCGAACGCGTCGGCGCCTCGTTGTGATGACGTGCGGGCGTCGGGGCCGGCATCGCGACCGCCGTCGTCGCGCCACAGCTCGGTGATCAGCGCGTCGACGCGGCTCTTGGCTTTCTTGCCAGCGGTCTCGTCGAGCTCGAAGAAGAACTTCCACATGCCGTCGTCTACCCAGTGGGAGTACGACCGGCGCCGTCGCTGGCGCGCGATCTCGTCGGCCCCGCAATCGGGCGCAGCCTGCGCGGCAGCCCACTCGCGGCTGCGCTTCGCGAACACATCGGCGGGCGGCGCGGCGGTGTCGGGAACGAGGGCGGCGTCGGCCCGCTCCGGAGAGGCCGATGCGCCCGCCTTGGCGATGGCAGCGGCGTGTTCGAGGGTCAGGCGGCCATCGGCCAGTGCCTCGGCCGTGCGGGGTAGTGACTCCAGCTGCGCTGCGCTGCGGTGTCGGCGAGCGCGCCGGCTGACTTCGACGACATGCGGCCGACGCTGCGCAGCATCCCGGCGCCGTCGAGCCCGCGATCGCCGAGACCATCGACGGCGTTGACGAGCCGCGCTTTGTACGCAGCCACCGCGCCCTCGAGTCGGCGCACCTCGTCGAATCGATCGTGGAGGTGTGAGCGCGTGAGTTGATCGACCGGGTCGTGTTCCAGGAGGTCGATCACATCGGCGAACATGCGAGGCATCCTAGCGAAGATATGTTCGCTTCACAACCCCCTGACCAGGGGATTCAGACGTAGATGACCTCGAACGTGCAGGCCAGGTCGTAGGGAGTGTCGGCCGCCGCGGCCTCCGCGTTGCCGCGGAGGAACGCCTCGGGGTCGGTCGGTTCGGCCAGTGCGTCGAGATACACCCGGTGGCATTCCAGCGAGGCGATCCCGCGGTCGAGCGTGTCCGTGATGTCGACGGCGTGGGTTGCCTGCGGCGATGCGTTGAACGCGACGAATCGCACGCCGTCCCACGCCCCTCCGACCTCCGGAAACAGCCATTCGTTGCCGGCGTCGCGGGCCGCGTCGAGCAGGGCGCGTCCGACGTTGCGATGATCGGCATGGTTCCACGACGGCCCGCCCCAGGAGTCGCGATGGTTGATGCTCACGAGGATGTCGGGCCTGGTCGCCCGGATCACGCCGGTGAGGTCGCGGCGCAGGGCGAGGTTGTTCTCCACGAGTCCGTCCGGATGACCGAGGTAGCCGAGCTCGCGCACGCCGACCGCCACGCACGACGCTTCCTGTTCGGCCCGTCGCAGTCGGGTGGCCTCGGCCGGAGCCATGCCGGAGATGCCGGCCTCGCCCGCGGTCACGAGGGAGTATCCGACCCACTTTCCCTGGTCGGTCCATCGGGCCACGGCACTGGCCGCGCCGTACTCCATGTCGTCGGGGTGAGCGACGACGGCCAAGGCCCTCGTCCAGTCTTCGGGCAGCGGGTCCAGCATCTGACGGAGTGTACGAACGTGACTAGGGTCCGGCGAATGGCCGACAAGAAGATCGTCACCGTCCTGAACCCCGAGGACGAATACACGCACGAGCCCGATCCGGTGCCCAACTACAACGAGTCGATGTATCTCAACGGCTTCGACCTCGAACGCGAGGTCGGCGCCTGGTTCCGCATCGGCAACCGGGTCAACGAGGGCTACGCGGAGATGACGGTGTGCATCTACCTGCCCGGCGGGCGGGTCGCATTCCTCTACGGCCGGCCCGAGATCGACAACAACGACGAGATGAAGGCGGGCGGCCTCGAGATCAAGGTCGTCACCCCGTTCGAACACCTGAAGATCAACTACGACGGCAAGGTCTGTCTGCTCGAGGAGCCGGCGCAGATGGCGAATCCGCGTGAGGCGTTCGAGAACAACCCCTTCGTCGAGTGCGAGGTGCGCCTCGACGTCACCGGCGTGTCGCCGATGTACGGCGGGCTGCCCCAGTACGAGGACGGGTCGCCGATCGAGGTCGACGCCGAGAAGAGCTTCGCCAAGGCTCACTACGAGCAGCACACCGCGGTGAAGGGCACGATCCAGGTGGGTGACGAGACCATCGAGCTCGACGGTCTCGGCCTGCGCGACAAGTCGTGGGGCCCTCGCTACTGGCAGGCCGTGAGCTGGTACCGCTGGCTCCCCATGATCTTCGGACCCGACTTCGCGATGATGCTCTCGATCACCGACAACGGCGACAAGACCCGCTACGGCGGCATGGTCCTCGAGGACGGCGAGTACCACCACATCCGCGACTGCCGGATCGAGTCCGATTGGGACGACAACGACTACCAGACCGCGATGCGGTGCTGGGCCAAGACCGACCACAAGGAATACGAGGTCACTGGCGAAGTGATCTCGATGATCCCGCTGCGGAACCGTCGCAAGACGCCCGATGGCGAACAACTCCACACCCGGATCACCGAGGCGATGACCCGCTATGAGTGCAACGGCCGCAAGGGCATGGGCATGAGTGAATACCTCGACCAGATCGTGGACGGGAAGCCGATCGGCGCCGACGTCCGGGCGTGAACGACAAGGCCGATCGCCTCGCAGCGCAGCTCGCCGACGAGCTGGGGGGCGAGATCGCCGACCTGCGGCGGCTGTCGGCCGGCGCCAGTCGCGAGACGTGGGCGTTCTCGGCCGACGGCGACCCGCTGATCCTGCAGCGGTCGCGTTTCGTGGCTGCTCCCGGCACGGGGGTCGACGAGCCGGCGATCCTCCGCCACGCCCACGCCGGCGGAGTCACCGTGCCCGAGATCGTGGCGGCGTCGAGCGGCACCGACCATCCCATCGGGGCCCAGTTCACGATCTCGCGCCGACTCGAGGGTGAATCCATCGCCCGCAAGATCCTGCGCGACGGTGACTTCGCGAGGGCCCGCGAGTGCTTCGTCGGTGACTGTGCCCGGGAGCTCGTCGCGATCCACGCGCTCGACCCGGAACCGGTCCGCGACCGGCTGCCGGCGGTCGACGACCCGGTCGCCGCCCAACGAGCCACCTACGACACGCTCAACGACCCCCATCCGGTCTTCGATCTGGCCTTTCGCTGGCTCGACGCCCACCGGCCCGACCCGCGGCCCCATCGCGTCGTCCACGGCGACTTCCGCATGGGCAACTTCCTGATCGACGCCGACGGCATCACGGCCGTGCTCGACTGGGAGCTCGCCCACATCGGCGATCCGGTGGAGGATCTCGGCTGGCTGGTCGCCCGGGCCTGGCGGTTCCGCGGCGAGGGCGAGGTCGGCGGGCTCGGCACCCGAGGCGAGCTGCTCGATGCGTACGCCGCGGTCGGCGGGTCGGAGATCTCGCCGGAGGAGTTGCGCTGGTGGGAGGTCCTCGCCTCGCTGCGATGGGGAGTGATCACCATGTTCATGGGCGGCGAGCACCGCAGCGGTACCACCCGTTCGGTGGAGCAGGCCACGATCGGCCGACGCGTGGTGGAGACCGAGTACGACCTCATGTTGTTGCTGCGCCCCGAGTTGCAGGCCGGCCGATGACCAGCGAACGGACCAACTGGCCCCACGACGTACCCGACGCACGCGAGTTGGTCGAGGCGGTGCGCGACTATCTCCGTGACGACCTCGGTCCGCGAGCCGATGGCCGCGACCGGTTCATCCTGCGAGTCGCCGCCAACGCGCTCTCGATCGCGGCACGCGAGATCGCCGCGCTGCCGGCCGACGCGGTCGACCATGCCGAGCGGCTCGCCGCCCTTGGCGTCGAGTCCGAGCAGGCATTGTCCGACGCGATCGCGGCGGGCGCCTTCGACGACCGCATGTCCGAGCTCGGCGACTCCTTGTGGGCCACGACGCTCGCCAAGCTCGCGGTCGCGAACCCGGCCTACCGCGACGAGGACGCGGAACGGTGAGCCGCAGCGGCCGACGACATTTTTTCGGGGCGGAGAACCCGCGGCACTAGCGTGCCGGCCATGGGGCACCCGGACGACGAGTTCCACCCACCCACGAGCGACGATCCGTACTGGACCGAGACGTGCTGGTTCACGTTCACCGTGCCGGAGCGGCTGCTGTCGGGTCAGCTCTACCCGTTCTTCCGCCCCAACCAGGGGGTCGCGGCCGGCGGCGCCTACTTCTGGAACGACCAGGGCAGCCAACCGTGGAACGGGTTGTACGCCAAGAACTTCTGGCATCTGCCACTGCCCGACGAGCCGTTGTCCGACATCTCCTTGCCCAACGGCATTCGCTACCGCTGCCTCGAGCCGCTGACGACCTATGAGATCGGCTACACCGACCCCGACGACGGCGACGAGATCGACGTCTCGCTCACGTTCACCGCGGTGGCCGAGCCGAACTATCTCGGCGAGTCACATCTCGACCAACCCGGCCGCTATCAGGGCACGATCCGGCTGCTCGACGAGGAGTTCTCGGTCGACAGCTTCGGCTTCCGCGATCGCTCGTGGGGGATCCGCCCCCAGTTCGGACAGGGCCTGGCCGGTTCACCGGCGACGCGGGGCGGCTACAGCTACGCGACCGCGTCGGCCGACGACGGCTTCCACGCCATCACCATGGACTTCGGCGAGGGATGCATCGGGATCCACGGGTATCTGGTGCGTGACGGCGTGTGGTCGAAACTGGCATCGGCCCGGCGAGCGGTGACCGAGCGAGACGACGACACCGGCGCGCCACTCCGGGTCGTGATCGACCTCACCGACGAGGCCGGACGCGACATCCGGGCCGAAGGCCGGTGCCGCAACCGGATCGGACTCCACCTGAACCCCAACCTGTTCACGTGGAATTGTCTGACCGAGTGGACCTTCGACGGTGTCGAAGCCTGGGGCGAGGATCACGACAACTGGAGTGCGCCGGCCGCCCGCCGGTTCTTCCGCGGCCACCTTCTCGGTGAACGGGCCGACTGACGCTTCTGGGATCTACGGCGAGCGGGGCAGGAGCATCTCGAGGCAGTCGGTGGCCGGGTTCTCGAGCCACACCGTCTGGTCGGCCGGCATGATGCCCCGCTCGACGAGGCGGTTCATCACCCGCACGACGATGGCGGTGTAGCGCACCGCGGCGAACACTTCGTAGAACGTCGTGTCGCCGACCTCGCGTCCGAGACACTCCTCGTAATGGGCGCGTTGCTCGTCCCGGGTCGGCTCGCCGGGCAGGCGGTCGATCCCCATCGTCTCGTGCGACCAGTGGTCGAACATGAGCCACCAGCCGAGATCGACCTCGGCCGGTGCGATCGACGCCGCCTCGAAGTCGGTCACGCAGACTGCGCCGAAGTCGCGCCAGATGATGTTCCCTGGTCGCGGATCGCCCCAGTTCAGGCACACCTCGGGCTCGGCCGGGAGGTTGGCGCGCAGCCACGCCATGCCTTCGTCGAAGAGCGGGTGCACACGACCGCCCAGGCTCTCGCGTGCGTGCTGCTCCCACACGTCGATCTGGCGCCGGGTGCTCGGCTCGCTCCCCGCGGGTGCGAGCCATTCGAGGCCGGCGGCGCGCCAGTCGATCTTGTGGATGTCGGCCATGGTCCGAACGCCGTCGAGGACGAGCGCCCGACGCTGTTCGGGCCTGGCATCGAAGAAGAAACCCTCGGCCGTGTACGGCGGACTCTCGACGGGCACCTGACCGGCCACGTGGCCCATCACGAAGAACGGCGCGCCGAGCAGGCTCGGATCGGATTCGTAACCGTGGAGGGGTGCGATGGGCACGTCTGCGTGTTCGGCCACGGCATCCATCACCCGGTATTGGATCTCGATCTCGACACCGAGGTCGGACTGGGCCGGGTAGACCGGCGGCTCGGGCGTCTCCCGGCGTACGACGAACTTCTCCATCGCCGTCGCGCCATCCCTGGTCACGTCGGCTTCGAACACCGTCGTCTCGGCCGAGTAGCCGCTGCTCGGCGGTGAGAAGTCCCGCACCTCGACGGCATCGACACCCTGGAGTCGCGCCTGCAACCATCTCGCGAGTGCGTCCCGATCGAGTTCGTCGCCGGTGTTCTGGCCCGAGAAGTCGGTCATGGCGACGGAACCTACCGGAGTCGTCGGCGTCGAGCCCATCGTCGTCGGGATACCGTGCGCGGCATGGAGGACACCTCGCCCCTCGGGGTCGGCTGCCCGATGTGGGCGAACCGCGACTGGGTCGGTTCGGCGCTGCCGGCCGGCACCCCGGTCGGCGGCGAGTTGGCGGCCTACGCCCGGGTCCTCAACGCCGTCGAGGGCAACACCACCTTCTACGCGCTGCCGGCTCCCGCGACCGTCGAACGATGGCGAGCCGCCACTCCTGAGGGGTTCCGCTTCATGTTCAAGCTGCCCCGGACGATCACCCACGACCGCCGGTTGCGTGACACGGGCGCAGAGATGCGGGAGTTCGCCGAGCGGTTCGCACCGCTGGTCGACCGTCTCGGGCCGGTTCTCGTCCAGCTTCCCGCGTCGTTCTCGCCCGCCGATCTCCCGTTGCTCGACGCGTTCCTCGCGTCGGTTCCGACCGAGTTCCGCTGGGCGGTCGAGGTCCGCCATCCCGGTTTCCACGCGGGCGGCGACCACGAACGGGAGCTGAACGACCGACTGCACCTCGCCGGCGCCAACCGGGTCGTCTTCGACAGCCGGCCGGTCTTCGCCGGGCCGCGGGAGACGCCGGAGGAGATCGACGCGTGGGAGAAGAAGCCCCGCCTCGCGGTCCGGGCCGTCGCGACCGCGGACCAGCCGATCGTCCGGTTCATCGGGCAAACCGACCCTGCGGCGAACCCGCCGTTCTGGGCACCGTGGGTCGACCGGGTCGCCCGGTGGATCCGCGACGGCCGACGGCCGCTCGTGTTCCTCCACACGCCCGACAACCTGGTGGCGCCGGAGCTCTGCCAGGCCTTCTACGACGAGGTGGCCGCAGCCGTGCCGCTCCCGCCCCGCCCGAGCCCGCCGGACGTCGCCGCGCCGCTCGGGCTGTTCGACACCGACTAGGCAGCGCCCGCCTCGGGAAGCCGACCGACCCTTGGTACCGTGGTGTTCGTGAGCAGGTCCTCGATGTCCGAGGCACGTCGTGCCGGATGGATGATCCTCGCCCTCCTCGCGATCCCGGTGGTGAGCGTGACCACGGTCGCCGCGCTCGCCGACGTGGCCTCCACGACCGATCCGGCGGCCGCACTGGCCGGCATTCCCGCCACGCTCGGCGGTCTCGTGATGGGCGCCCTCGTCTTCCGCCTCGGTCGCGTCGCCTACTCGGGCGCCGTCGCCCTGCGGGCCATCGTGCTCGCCCACACCGCCGACGTGCGTCCGGCGGTCGCCCACAGCTGGCGTTCGCTGGTCGCCGGCGCCGAGGTGCGCCCGGCGCTCGTCCTCGTTCCCGCTCGTGTGGGACGACGGGGACCCCCGGTTCGTTCGCGCTAGACGATCACGCCCCGCGCACGGTCGCGGTCGGCGTCCCTTCACACGCGAAATTCGAACCACACTGGAGAACTTCCATGCGCACCCGCGCGATCATGCGGCTTCTCGCCGCCCTGTCCGTCCTCGCGCTGCTCGCCGCAGCCTGCGGGGAGGACGACGAACTGGCGACCGTCGGCGCCGATACGCCCACCGACGACTCGAGCGACGGCGACATGAGCGACGGGGACATGGACGCCATGTCCGATGGCGATCACGACGCCGACGACCACGCCCACGACGGCGAGATGGGCGACATGGCCGACATGGCCGACGGCGGCCACATGGACCACGGCGTCGTCGAGGTGGCGGCCGAGGGCGCCCCCGAGGTCGACATCGAGGTGTTCTCCGACGCCGCCGGCGGCGTGAACATCCACGTGCTCACCGAGAACTACGAGATCGCGCCGCAGTCGGCGTCGACCGAGCACGTGGAGGGGGAGGGTCACTTCCATCTCTATGTCGACGGCGAGAAGGTGCTGCGCTTCTACAACGAGTGGATCTACTTCGCCGGCGTCACCGAAGGCGACGTCGACCTGATGGTCGAGCTCTCGGCCAACGACCACCGTGCCTACGCGATCGACGGCCAGAAGATCGTTGCCGAGGAGACGTTCGCGGTGCCGGCCCATGAGCACGGCGAGGACCACCATGGCGAAGAAACCGGCGTGGAGTTCGTCGGCGAGGCGCCCACTCTGGGCGTGGAGGTCGTCGATGATCCGAAGTCGGGTTGGAACGCCTGGCTCACGCTCGACGGGATGACCCTCAGCCCCGAGAACGCCTCGGGCGAGCATGTCGACGGGGAGGGGCACCTCCACATCTACGCCAACGGGCAGAAGCTGGGACGGCTCTACGGGCCGGCCACCCACATCGGTGCGCTCCCTGAGGGTGAGGTCGAGATCTCGGTGGTGGCCTACACCAATGACCACCAGCCGTACCTCGTCGACGGGCAGCCGGTGTCGGCCGCCACCACCGTGACGGTCGCCTCGTGAGGTTCCGTGGTCTGGTCGTCGTGCTGGCCCTCGTCGTCGCTGCGTGCGGCGACGACGGGGGAGCGGCCGACCTCGACTCCTCGACCTCCGCGCCCGCGTCGGCCGACGTGGTCATCGCCCTCGAGGTGCTCGACGGCGACCTCGTGGGCGGGTCCCGCCAGGAGAGCATCGGCATCGGTGACTCGGTCGAGGTCGTGGTCACGGGCGACAGCGACGACCAGGTCCACGTCCACGGCTACGACCTCTATGTCGATCTGGTCGACGGCGAGGGGTCGGCGAGCTTCGATGCCCTGATCCCCGGCACGTTCGAGATCGAGCTCGAGGGTTCCGGGCGGCTGCTCGTGCGAATGACCGTCTCGTGATCGGAGTCCTCCTCGGCCACGGGATCGGGGGTCGAACCGACCTTCCGCTGCCGGCCTGGCAGCTCGCCTGGGCCGCCGGCTTCTCCGTCGCGATCTCGTTCGTCGCCCTGGGCGCCTTCTGGGAGCGGCCCCACCTGGCCGCCGCGGCGAAGGGGCGTGCGCTGTGGACGGCGATCGGCCCACCGGCTCGGATCCTCGAGGCGGTGTGTCGGCTCGTCGGCTTGTTCCTCTTCGGGGTGGTGCTCTACGCCGCGTGGTGGGGCAACACGAACAGGGCGGTCAACATCGCGGGCGACGCGTTCCTGATCTGGTTCTGGGTCGGGCTCCAGTTCGTCTCCGCGCTCTTCGGCGATGTCTGGCGGGCCTTCAACCCCTATTTCACGATCGCCGACACGGCAGCGTGGGTCAGGAGCAAGGTCACGCAGACGCCGATGTCGCCCCTCGAGCACGGCGAGGCGACGCTGTGGCCCGCGACCATCGCGATCTTCGCCTACCTCTGGTTCGAGCTGGCCTACCGGTCACTGTGGTTCGAGGATCCCGGGAAGTCGGCGGCCGATCCGCGTTCGATCGCGGTCTTCCTCACGCTCTACAGCATCGTCATGTTCGCGGGCGCGGCGAACCGCGGCCGGGGTTGGGTGCGCACGGCCGACGGGTTCGGGGTCCTGTTCTCCAAGCTCGCGGCCATGGCGATCTTCCACCTCGACGACGAACGTCGCCTGCGGGTGCGCCCACCCCTCGCGGGCATCGCGACGCTGGCTCCCACCGTGGGGATGGTGCCGTTCATCATCGTGGTGCTGGGGAGCACCACCTTCGACGGGTTCACCCGCAGTTCGTTGTGGTTCGACATCGCCGGCGATCGCGTCGGCTGGGGGCTCACGGTCACCCACACGATCGGACTGCTCGCGATCGTGCTGATCGTCGGGCTCGCCTACGTGTTCGCCATCAACATGATGGCGAGCGTGACCGGCGAGCCGACCGAGGAGCTCTCGGCCGCGTTCGGGCCCAGCCTGGTACCGATCGCCGCGGCGTATGCCGTCGCCCACTACTTCAGCCTGCTGGTGCTCGACGGGCAGCGGATGTTCATCCAGATCTCCGATCCGTTCGGACGGGGATGGGATCTGTTCGGCACGAAGGACTACGCCATCGACTGGCTGCTGGTGTCGCCGGGGACGATCGCATGGGTGCAGACGCTCGCGATCGCGATCGGCCATGTGCTGGCGGTCGCGGCAGCTCACGACAAGGCGATCTCGCGGTACTCCCACGACGTCGCGGTGCGGTCGCAGTACCCGATGCTCGGCGTGATGATCCTCTACACCGTGGCCGGCCTCTTCCTGCTGTTGGGGGCCTGACTCAGTCGCCCTGGAGACGGTGCAGCAGGAAGTCGCGGACCTGCTCGAAGGACTCCCTGGTGGGGTGGCCGGGCGTGTCGCTGCGGTCCTCGGTGAGCACGCTGTGGGCCATCTTGCCGATGCCGTTGGCCTCGTCGGGGCTGGTGATCTCCACGCCGATGAAGTCGTCGCCGAGCGCGTTGCGCAGGGTGGCGAAGCGTTCGGCGGGCACGAGCGCATCGCCGGTGAACCGCAGTCCCAGCACCGCGCAGCCGTTTGCGGCTCGGTCGGCGACGGCCGCCAGCTGTGTCTCGTCGAGGCCGACGCTGGCCTTTCGGGCCTTTCCGATGCCGAACGGGAGCGAGGGTTGCGAGAGTACGGGGGCCACGACGGCGTCGTCGAGCAACATGGCGAGCCCGAATCCGCCGGTGAAGCACATGCCGACGAACCCGATACCGGGTCCGCCGTGCTCGCCGTGGAGTTGCCGGGCCAGGGCGCGGAGCCACTCGGTTGCCGGCTGGTCGTCGCGCATGGCCATCGCGTGGAACTCGCGGCTGATGCAGGCTCGCGTGATCGTGGTGAGGGCGTGGCGGGTCGTGGGTTCCTTGCCCGGCGTGCCGAACATCGATGGCATGGCCACCGACAGTCCGGCGTCGATGAGGTCCTCGGAGAAGCGGATGACCTCGGGCGTGATGCCCGGGATCTCCGCCGCGACCAGCACACACGGCCCGTCGCCGCGGCGATAGACGTCGTGGGTGACGCCGGCGTGGGTGAACGATTCGGCGCGGAAGTCCTGGAGAGCCATGGGCTGCATCCTCGCGGCCGGTGACCATGCCGATCATTGCATTCCTGTTACGATCATCCCCGCAATGTCCCCGCGAGCCATGTCCGGCCCTTCTTCCTCCCTGCGCCGCGCCCCCCGCCGCGGGCTTGCGGGTGTCCTCGCGCTCGCCGTGCTGATGGCGCCGCTCACCGTCGACCTGGCCGGCGCCCAGGACACCGGCGACGTCGAGGATCTGCGCCAGGAACGCGAGGACAAGCGCCGAGAGGCCGCCGACGTGGCCGCCGAACTCGACGCCCTGCAAGCCGAGGACGACGAGCTGACGGCGGCGATCGCAGCCCTCGAGGCCCACATCGCACTGCAGGAGACGCGGGTGGCCGCGGCCGAGGAGGCGATCGCCGATGCCGAGGCCCGTGCCGTCATGGCCCGCAGCCAGGCCGAAGCGCTCGACGCAGAGGTGGTGGTGATCCGGGAACGGCTCGAGCGGGCGGCGATCGACGCCTTCGTGGCCCCGCGGCCCGATGCGCTGGCCCAGCTCGACGACGAGAACCTGCTCGACGTGGAGCTGCGACAGTCCTACGTCGAAGAGGTCGTGGGCGACGAATACGAGCTGATCGACGAGTTGCGCGTCGCGCAGGCCGCGCAGGCCGATGCGATTCGCCGGGCCGACGACGCGACACGTGACGCCGAGGATGAGCGTGCCGCGCTCGCCGAGCGCCTGGTCGAGCTCGACGAGAGCCGACGTGAGGTCGAGGCGCTGAAGGCCCAGGTCGAGGTGCGCATCGACGAGTGGGAGACCGTCAGCCGCGAGATCGAGGAGGCCGACGCCCTCATCGCCCAGCAGATCCGTGAGCTCGAGGCCGAGCTGGCCCGGCAGGCCGCGGCCGAGGCGCAACGGCTGGCCGAAGAGGAAGCGGCGCGTCAGGCGGCTGAGGAAGCCGCAGCCGAGGAAGCCGCGGCCGAAGACCCCGACGTCGAGGTCGACGAGGAGACCGAAGGGCAGCCCGGCGACGACTCGGCCCCGTCGGAGATCGCCGAGCCACAGGTCGACGGCGCGTTCACCATCACCCACCGCCCCGTCCCGGGGGCGGTCACGAGCCGGTTCGGTCCTCGTGTGCACCCGATCTTCGGGACGACGCGCAACCACTACGGTCTCGACTTCAACGGCAGCACCGGCGATTCGATCTCGGCGGCGGCCGACGGCACGGTCATCACCGCGGGCTGGATGAACGGCTTCGGCAATGTGGTGATCATCTCCCACGGCAACGGGTACTCGTCGCTCTACGCCCACCAGTCCGAGGTGCTGGTGAGCCTCGGCGACACGGTCGCGGGTGGCGAGAGAATCGGACGGGTGGGTAGTACCGGCTGGTCGACCGGTCCGCACCTGCACTTCGAGATCCGCGTCGACGGCACGGCCGTCGACCCGCTGCCCTACCTCTAGCGCCACGCCCACCGGGCGGATGTACCCCGGGCTGGATGTACACCGGGCTGGATGGATACCGGGCTGGATGGATCAGGTCGTTGTGCATATCCTCCCCACGAGGAGTGGGCGAGATATGCGCGAAGAGTGGTCAACCCGGTTGGGTTCGAGTAGCTGGAACAACCGCCGTCTGATGGCGTCGGCGCTGGTCATCTCGCTGACCGAGAGGTGCACGACGGTGAGGTGGGACGTCGGGGCGGGGTCGAAGGGGCCACTGCGACGCGCCGCCGCGGCCTCGCCGATCTCGGTCTCGACCTCCGCTGACGGATTCGTCTCCACCACCCCCGCCACCTCGGGCGGCGAGGTGGCCTCCGCCGCCACCGACGGGGGGTTCAACAGCCCGGCGACACCGATGCCGAGTGTCAGCACGGCCAGCGAGATGACCAGCGCCGACGCCACCAGACGGCGGTTGTTCCAGCTACTCGAACCCGACCGGGTTGACCACTCTTCGTGCACGTTCCGCCCACTCCCTGTGGGGAG
>JBDQKM010000025.1:0-25476 GCA_040263275.1 Acidimicrobiales bacterium | reverse complement strand
TGGCCGGAGCGTGACGGGCCCGGGTGTCGACGCGACGACCGGCACGATCCGGAAGCCGGCGCCGTTCCACGTGTCGTCGAGACGCCCGTGGAAGGTGACGTCGGCGCGGCGGATCCCGACCTCCTCCTCGCACTCGCGCCCCGCGGTGTCCCAGATCGACTCGCCTTCGTCGATCCGGCCGCCCGGGAAGGCCACGTAGCCGGGGTCGGTGCGGAGGTCGGCGCTGCGTCGGGTGAGCACCATCCCCGGCTCGCCGCCGCCATCACCGCTCGGGTCGTGCACGAGGAGGAGGAGTACCGCCGAGTCGCCGCGGGGAAAGGTCGCCTCCAGCCGGTCGACCGCCCGGTCGGCGAGGTCGTCCAGTCGTCGAGCGAGCACCATCGGGCGAATGTAGGCCAGACGCGAACATGCCGGGACCCGAAGGCCCCGGCATGCGCACGGTGTGGGATCCGGTGTGGGATCAGGCGTCGGCGTCGGCCTCCGGGGCGGCGTCGCCGCCACCGAAGCCACCGCGGGGACCGCCGGGCCCGCGGCGACCTTCGAAGCTGAGCTCGCCGTTGACGAGGTCTTCGGCCTTCTCGGCAGCACCGGCGAGGATCTCGTCGGCCTTCTCCTGGTCGATCCGTCCGTTCTCGAGTCCGGTGGCGACGCGCTCTTCCGCCGCATCGACGAGTGCGTCGACCAGCTCCTGCGTGTCGACACCCTGCTCGGCGGCGACGTCGGCGAGCGACTGTCCACCGGCGATCGCCTCGCGGAGCTCGGCCTGTTCGAGGCCGAGCACCTCGGCGAGATCCGCTCCGCCACCGAAGCCGCCACGGTGGCCGCGATCGCCGCGTTCGGGGCGGGCCTCGACCAGCGTGTCGACCACGGCGTCGAGCTGGGCCTGGGTGATGGTGCCGTCGTCGACGAGTCCCTGGAGGGCCTCGGCGATTCGTTCTCCGGCCTCGGGGCGGGCGGTGTCGGTCGTCTCCTCGGTCGTCGTGGGCGTCTCGTCCTCCTGGGCGCCGGCGAAGCCGGGGGCGAGGAGGGTGGCGCCGGCGAGCGCACCACCGAGCGTGGAAGCGACGGCGGCGGTGGCGAGGGTCTTCTTCTGCATGATGAGTGTTCCTGTTGTGGGTTGGGGGTGATCCTGGGGGATCGGTGGTGCCTCTCTGGGAACACACTGTGGTGAGCCGAGGTAAGAAGTTCGTCAGACCGACCCGGGGATTCGGTCAGGGAAATGTGAGGAGAGTGTGAGTGCGGCTCCGCCGGAGGTCACCTCCTACACTCGCGGCGTGGCCTCTCCCGACGAGCCGGTGCCTTTCCTGACCCAACGGTTGCAGGGCTTCGGGACGACGATCTTCACGGCGATGTCGGCGCTGGCCGCCGAGACGGGTGCCGTCAACCTCGGTCAGGGCTTCCCCGACACCGACGGCCCGCAGGAGGTCGCCGACGCCGCGATCGCGGCGATTCGCGCCGGGCACAACCAGTATCCGCCGCTGGCGGGCCTGCCGGTGCTTCGCGACGCCATCGCCCATCACCGCCGTCACCATCGCGGTCAGGAGTTCGACCCGGCCGACGAGATCCTCGTGACGACCGGGGCAACCGAGGCGCTCGCCGCGTCGTTGCTGGCCCTCACCGGCCCGGGCGACGAAGTGGTGACGTTCGAGCCCTTCTACGACAGCTACGCGGCCGGGATCGCCATGAGCGGGGCCACGCGCCGGGTCGTCACCCTCCGCGGCGCCGACTTCGCGTTCGACCCCGCGGAGTTCGAAGCGGCGTTCACGAGTCGGACCAAGGTGCTGCTCCTCAACACCCCCCACAATCCGACCGGCAAGGTCTTCTCGCGCGCCGAGCTCGAGACGATCGCCCGGGTGTGCATCGAGCGCGACGTGCTCGTGGTCACCGACGAGGTCTACGAGCACCTGGTCTACGAGGGACACGAACACATCCCCTTGGCGACATTGCCCGGGATGGCCGAGCGCACGGTCACGATCTCCTCGGCCGGCAAGATCTTCTCCTTCACGGGATGGAAGATCGGGTGGGCGTGCGGTCCGGCGCCACTGATCGCCGCGGTGCGGACCGCGAAACAGTTCCTGACCTTCGCCTCGGGCGGCCCGTGGCAGCACGGGGTTGCGGCGGGCCTGCGTCTGGGCGACGACTTCTTCGCCGGCTACACGGCCGAGATGGCGAGCAAGCGCGAACGGCTGTGTGCCGGACTCGAGGCTGCCGGGTTCGACACGATCCGACCGCAGGGCACCTACTTCGCCACGGTCGACATCCGCTCGGTCGGGGCATCCGACGGGATCGAGTTCTGCATGTCGCTGCCGAGATCTGCCGGCGTCGTCGCAGTGCCGACGCAGGTCTTCTACGACAATGAGGACGAGGGCCGCCACCTGGTGCGGTTCGCGTTCTGCAAGAAGGACGAGGTGCTCGACGAGGCGGCGCGCCGTCTGCGGGCGGCGGAGGAGTTCTGATGCTCAGGGTCGCGGGGATCCAGCACGACATCGTGTGGGAGAAGCCTCAGGAGAACTTCGCGGCGGTCACCCCGATGATCGACGCCGCGGTCGACGACGGTGCGGGAATGGTCGTGCTCGCGGAGATGTGGTCCACCGGGTTCTCGATGAACTCGATGGAGATCGCCGAGCAGCCCGACGGGCCCACCGCGACGTTCATGCGAGAGACGGCAGCCCGCACCGGCGCATGGATCGTGGGGTCGTTCCCCGAACACACCCACGGCTACGACCGGCCCACGAACCGGCTCCTCATGGCCGGCCCCGACGGCGACGACCATCGCTATTCCAAGATCCACCCGTTCACCTACGCCCGGGAGCACGAGCACTACGCGGCCGGCGTCGACCGGCTCACGGTCGAGGTCGAGGGAGTCCGGATCACGCCCCTCATCTGCTACGACCTTCGCTTCACCGACCTGTTCTGGGACCCGGCCCCGCTGACCGACTGCTACCTCGTGCCGGCCAACTGGCCCGAGGTGCGCCGCGCCCACTGGACCACGCTGCTGCGGGCTCGGGCGATCGAGAACCAGGCGTATGTCGTCGGGGTCAACCGGGTCGGATCGGCGGGCCGACTCGACTACTCGGGCGACTCCCGGATCATCGATCCGCTCGGCAACGAGATCGAGGCAACGCCCGGTGAGGTCACGACAATCGCGGCCGACATCGACCCCGCCGAGGTCGCCCGCGTGCGGGCCGAGTTCCCGTTCATGCAGGACAGAGACGTCGGGAACGCCTGACGCCGTTCCCGGGAACTCGGCTGGCGCCGAACTCCCGGGCACTCAGGCTTCCGGGGCCAGTTCGTCGCGGAGGGCGCGCTTGAGGAACTTGCCGTTGGCGTTCTGCGGCAGCGGTTCGTCGCGGAACCAGACGTGCTCGGGGATCTTGAACTTGGAGAGGCGCGGCGCCAGGTGGGCGGCGAGGTCCTCCTCGGTGATCGATTCGCCCTCGGCGAGATAGATGGCCACGCCCACGGTCTCGCCGAGGCGGTCGTCGGGCACGCCGAACACGGCGGCCTCGGCGATCGCCGGGTGCTCGTAGATGGCGGCCTCGACTTCGGCGCAGTAGACGTTCTCGCCGCCGCGCAGGACCATGTCCTTGGCCCGGTCGACGATGTGCACGAATCCGTCCTCGTCCATGTAGACGATGTCGCCGGTGTGGAACCAGCCGTCGACGATGGCTTCGGCGGTCGCTTCCTCGCGGTTGAGGTAGCCCTTCACGACCGCGGGGCCCTTCACGCACAGCTCGCCCCGCTCGCCGGTGGGTACCTCGTTGCCGTCCTCGTCGACCACCTTCGCGTAGAAGGTCGGCATGACGAGTCCGGCCGAGGTCGGTCGAGCGCTGAAGAACACGTTGCCCACGGCGGTGATGATGCCGTGGGTCTCGGTGAGGCCGTAGCCGGTACTCGGCTTCACGGCGCCCTTGGTCTTGTCGATCTTGTCCACGAGGTCGGGCTGCAGGGCGGCGCCGCCGCCACCCATCGAGGCGAGCGTCGACGTGTCGCGGGTCTCCCAGTCGGGATGCATCAGCATCTCGCGGCTCATGGTGGGCACCCCGGTGAAGCTGCCGACCTTCTCGCGTTCGATCAGCTCGATGGCGCGTCCTGCGTCCCACTTGTGCATGAAGACGAGCTTGGCGCCGGTGAGCGTGCCCGGGTGGAGCACACAGTTGTTGGCCGTCACGTGGAAGAGCGGCGTGGGGACCATGATCGCCGGGTCGGCGGCGGTCGCCTTCTCGTCCTCGCGGCCCTCGGCGGCGGCGAGCTTGCCGGCCGCCATCGCCGCCGTGGTGTTGGCGAAGGCGAGGTGCAGCACGTTGTGGACCGACCCGCGATGGGTGAGCTGGGCGCCCTTGGGGAAACCCGTGGTGCCCGACGTGTAGAAGATGCACATGTCGTCGTCGGGGTCGATCTGTGCTTCAGGCAGGGCCTCGGGGGCGTTGGCGCCATCGACGACATCGTCCCAACGGTGTCCGTCGGTGGGGAGCTCACGGTCGGAGCGGACCGAGATGACATCCATCCGGCCGCCGGCCCGCAGCGAATCGAGCACCGGTGTCAGGCGCTCCAGGCGCTCGTCGTCGGCGATGACCACCTTGGGTCGACTGTCGCCCAGCCCGTATTCGAGCTCCTGACTCGTCCACCAGGCGTTGACACCCACGGCGGCGGCGCCGATCGAGATCGTCGCCCAGTACGAGATTGCCCATTCGGGATAGTTGCGCATCGCGATCGCGACCCGGTCGCCCGATCCGACGCCGTGGTCGTCGACCAGCCGGTGGGCCAGCGAACGAACGGCGGCGTGCGCCTCGGCGTAGGTGATGACCTCGTCCTCGTAGACGATGTAGGGCTTGTCGCCGAACCCGGCCGACATCTCCCACAGGAAGCGCATGTCGGGCGGCGCTCCGTCGAATACCCGCATGGTCATGCCGCGGACCTCCTGCTCGGAGTGGGCGAATTGGGCGCCCGGTGCGGTCAGTTCTTCCCAGGTGGACTTCAGTACGTCGATCACGAGGGACATTGCTATCGCGCGGATCGTGGTGCGGCTAGACCTCGGCCCGACCCCCTCCGGGAAAACCCGGCGGACCATAGGATGCTCCGATGACTCCTTCCCTGCGCATCAGCGATGAGGTGGCTGCGGCTCAGGCCGACGGCCTTGCGGTCGTTGCGATGGAATCCACCATCTTCAGCGGTCTCGGCCTGCCCTCGCCCGCCAATGTCGAGTGCCTCGAGCGCTGCGAGGCGGCGATTCGCCGCGGTGGGGCCGTCCCGGCACTGACCGCGGTGCTCGACGGCGTGGGCGTGGTGGGCGTCACCGGGTCCGAGACCGAGCGAGTGCTCGGCGGTTCGGCCAAGGTCGCCGCCCGAGATCTGCCCTTCGCGGCGGCCGGTTCCCTCGGCGTGGGCGTCACCACCGTGTCGGCCACGGTGACCCTGGCCGCCGCAGCCGGCATCTCGGTGTTCGCCACCGGCGGGATCGGCGGGGTCCACCGCGGTGCCGCGGTCTCCGGCGACGTGAGCCACGACCTGGTCGCCCTCTCACGGCATCCCGTGGTCACGGTTTCGGCGGGCGCCAAGGCCTTCCTCGACCTTCCGGCCACGCTCGAGTACCTCGAGACGCTCGGCGTGCCGGTCGTCGGATGGGGCACCGACCGGTTCCCCGCCTTCTACACACGGGACAGCGGGGTGGGCGTGCCGGCGACCGTCTCGTCGGGCGCCGAGGTGGCCGCGATGCTCACCGCGGCGGGAGCCCTCGGCCACCCGGGCGGTGTCCTCGTCGCCAATCCCATTCCCGAGGACGACGAGCTCGACCCCGCGCACATCGACGCAGCCTTGGACGCGGCGCTGGCGGAGGTCGAACAACGAGGCCTGCGGGGCCCGGCAGTGACGCCCCTCGTCCTCGCCGCGATCGCCGAGGCGACCGAGGGCGACAGCATCCCGGCCAATCTGGCGTTGGCCGAGAACAACGCGGTCGTGGCCACCGAGATCGCGACGGCGATCGTGGCGGGAGACGCCTGATGGCCGAGGGTCGCGACTGGACGAGAAGCCAGTTCGAGGCCTGCCCCGACTGTGGTGCCGACGCGGCATCGATGGCCGACGCGGCGATCGGACCCGAGGTGATCAGAGACGTCGCACGCTGGGGTCGGCTGATGGCGGCCGCCGATCCGCACGGGGTCCGGATCAGGCCCCGGGACGATGTCTGGTCCGCGCTGGAATACGCCTGCCATGTGCGCGACCTCCTCCCGGTGATGACGGGCCGGGTCGAACGGATGCTGGCCGCCGCGGCGACCGGCACGCAGGCGGACCTGGGCTGGTGGGACCACGAAGCGGCCGTGATCGACGACCGGTACGCCGAGCAGGTCCCGGTGCTCGTGATCGAGGCGATGCACGACAACGCCCGCGCCTTCGCAGCGGTGCTCGACCGGGTAGACACCGCGGAAGGCGACGCATGGGAGCTCGCGGCCGAACGCCGGCCCGGGGAACACTTCACGGTGCGGGGCATCGCCCGGTTTGTCCTCCACGAGGTCATCCACCATCGTGATGACGCGGCACGCTCGCTGAAAGGGGTCTCTTCATGACCGCCAGTCCTGACGAACTCCTGTTGAAGGTGATGATGGATCCGGCCGCGATCGCCGATCCGCACCCGATCTACAAGCAGCTGCGCGAGACCGCTCCGCTCTTCCGCACGGCGATCGGCGACACGTGGGTGGTGTCGGGGTTCGAGAACTCCCGGGCACTCCTGCGAGATCCCCGGTGTGGCAGCCCGATGGACGACGATGCGTCGACGTCGCGTATCGCCGTCGACGGGTCCGAACGACGCTCCCGCACGGGCGATGCCCGGCCGATGCTGTTCATGAATCCGCCCGACCACACCCGGGTGCGAGGTCTGGTGAGCCGGGCGTTCACTCCCCGACGGGTCGAGCAGCTCCGGGGCGAGGTCGTCGCGATGACCGACGGCCTGCTCGACGAGCTGGGCGGCGAGGGCGACTTCGTCGAAGCCCTGGCGTTTCCGCTGCCGGCCAACGTGATCAGCGCGCTCGTCGGGGTTCCGGAAGCGGATCGCGACTGGCTGCGCCCTCTGATCGCCGATCTCGTGCCGACACTCGAGCCGACGGCCACGCCCGAGATCATGGCCAAGGCCGACGTCGCCGGCGAGAAGGCCGGCCAGTACCTCCAGGAGCTGATTGCCACCCGTCGCGCCGACCCGCAGGACGACATGTTGTCGGCCCTGATCCAGGCCAGCGACGGTGAGGACCGCCTCAGCGAAGCCGAGGTGCAGTCCAACATCTTCCTGATCTACGCCGCCGGGTTCGAGACCACCACCCATCTGCTCGCCAACATGGTCCGTCAGTTCGTCGCTCACCCGGAGCAGCTCCGGAAGGTGCGCGACGACCGCTCGCTGATCCCCAACGCCGTCGAGGAGGTGCTCCGCTACGACCCGCCCGTACAGCTCGACGGTCGCTACGTCTTCGACGACATCGAGCTCGACGGTGTGACCATCGAGAAGGGTTCGTCGATCATCACCCTGCTGGCCGGAGCCAACCGTGATCCGGCCGTCTGCGACGACCCCGAGGCCTTCGACGTGACCCGCGACGACATCCAACTGATGTCGTTCGGTTCGGGCATCCACTACTGCCTCGGGGCGGCGCTGGCCCGGCTCGAGGCCCAGGTCGTGCTCGAGCGGCTGCTCGAGCGCTACGGCCACTGGGAGATCACCCGCGAGCCCACTTGGCAGAAGCGGATCACGATCCGCGGCGTCGAGGGACTCGACGTGAAGTTCTCCTGATCCCGATACAACACCTCCTGTGACTGACTGGCGTGAAGAGAAGGTCGATGCCGACGCGTACCTCGTGGAGGTCGACGGCGACACGGTGAAGCCCACCTACCTGTGCGGCGGGCCGTGGTCGCCCGACGCCCAGCACGGGAGTGCGGTGGCTGCCACGCTGGCCTGGGCCGTCGAGCAGGTCGAGACGCCGGTGCCGATGCGGCCGGTGCGGTTCACCGTCGACCTCCTGAGTCCGGTCCCGTTGACGCCGCTGCGCTGGGAGGCCACGACGGTCAAGGCCGGCAAGCGCATCGCCGTGGTCGACTCGGCGCTCTACGACGGTGACCGGATCGCGGCTCGTGCCTCCGCCCTGCTGATGCGCAGTGGCGAGTCGATCGACGTGCCGCCCGAGGCCAACGCGCCGGCCGAACCGGCGCTGCCGCCCCGCGAACCACTGCCCGACGACGACTTCGCCGTGCCGGAGGGCGTCGACTGGAAGCCGCCGGGCTTCGCCTACGCCATGGACTACGAACGCACGATGGGGGTCCAGGGAGGCGGTGCGCCGGCGGTGGTGTGGATGCAGCTGCGTTGTCGCACCGTTGCCGGGGAGGACCCGACCCCCTTCCAATGGGCGGCTGCGGCGGCCGACATGGGCAGTCAGCTCGGAGGGTTCCTTCCCTTCCACACGTTCCGCACCATCAATGCCGACATCACGTTGCACCTCAACCGGCTCCCGACCACGCCCTGGATCGGTCTCGACGGGGTCCATAGAGTGGCGGCCGACGCGATCGGTCAGACGACGGCCTCGATGTTCGACGAGGTCGGTCTCGTCGGGCAGATGCAGTCGTCGGTCCACATCGACCGTTGGAGGGTCTGATCCATGGGTGACGGTGACACCCCACCAGAGCGGGGCGATCTCGTCATCGACGAGCTCGACGAGAAGCTCGCGGCGTTCAACGCCTTCCGCAAGAGTGATGGTGCGGCCGCCGACGCGATCCTCGGTGAACTGGGGGCCAGCGACGGGGTCGACCGTGACATCGTCCTCCAGCTGGCGGGCAAGCGGCCCCTGGGTCACCCGGAGCGCTTCGACGAGGCCCACGCCATGGCGATCCGGTCGCTCGAGGTGCTGGACCGCAACGGTGCCCGCAGCGTCAAGACGAAGCTGCCCGGCCCGCTCGACGCGATCGGCGCCTACCTGATCCAGCTCGTCACCCGGTTCATCGTGAGCAACCACCAGAAGTCGCTCGCCCAGAACATGCGCAAGCTCTACGCCCGGCGCGAGGCCAACTGCCTGCCCGACGACCCGGCCCGTCACCAGCTGCGGCGAGCCCGTCTCCATGCCGACCTGGTCGGCGAGGGGTTCAAGAAGAACCCACTCGGGGTCCCGAGCTTCCTGCTCGGTGGTGCGCTCATCTCGTCGCTGATCGGCGCGGTGGTCGACGGCGCCACCAGCGCAGCCGACAACAAGCTGGGCTGGTTCATCCTCGGCGGCGTGCTGCTCGTGCTGTCGACGGTGGCCAGTTGGGTCATCATCCGCGGCGCGGCGGTGGCCCGCCGGCGGATCGTGCTCACCACCGAGAGGCCGTTCAAGGCGCTCTACGAGACCATCGGTCGCTGCGGCAACCCGCCCGGCGACTCGGCCAAGCAGTTCGCCCTGATCGCGATGATCATCCTGATCGTCGGTTGGGCCCTGGTGCCCCTGGTCGCCGGCATCGGTTCGCTCTTCGCAACCGACTGAGGTCCGGGCCTAGTAGCCCTTCCACTCCGGGTTGCGACGCTCGCGGAAGCTGGCGACGCCTTCCTCGGAGTCGGCCGTGTAGGTGTTGAGCTCCACGGCGAGAGCCTCGTTCTCCATCATCGTCTTGCGGTCGGTGTCGAGGCTCTGGTTGACCAGCCACTTGGTGAACCCGAACGAGCGCGTGGGGCCGGCGGCGAGACGCTCGGCCCATTCCATCGCCGCGTCCATGAGCTCGGCCTGGGGCACCACCTTGTTGGCGAGGCCCCATTCGAGTGCCCTGTCGGCGGTGACGTCCTCGGCGAAGAGCATCAGCTCCATCGTGCGGCGCACGCCGATGATGCGGGGGAGCAGCCACGGGCCGAGCGCGTCGGGCACCAGGCCCCGACGGGCGAAGACCTCGACGAACTTGGCGTTGTCGGCGCAGATGACGAGATCGCAGGCCAGCGCAAGGTGCGCACCCATGCCGGC
Organism: Acidimicrobiales bacterium; assembly: GCA_040263275.1. Lineage (GTDB taxonomy): Bacteria > Actinomycetota > Acidimicrobiia > Acidimicrobiales > Aldehydirespiratoraceae > JAJRXC01. The sequence continues at coordinate 15,523 of JBDQKM010000025.1, read as the reverse complement.
GGCGGTGCCGTTGACCGCGGCGATCACGGGCACGTCGCAGTCGAGCAGGGCCGGGAAGAGCGTGTACTGCCCGTCGAGCATCATGCGGCGGGGATCGCCGATCACCCGGTCGGGGATGTCTTCGGCCCGGTCGTTCTCGTAGACGTGGGAAAGGTCGGCGCCGGGGCAGAACAGCTTCTCGCCCGAGGCCGTCAGCACCACCGCCCGAGCCCGGTGGTTGACGTTGAACTCGTTGAACAGGTCGCGGATCCGGTCACGGCACGGCGGGTTGAGGGCGTTGCCGACATGGGGGCGATCGATGGTGATCACGGCCACCTTGCCGTGGTACTCGAGCCGGACTTCGTCCTCGATCGAGCGGGCGGGTTCTTCAGCGCTGGACATCCGGCGAATCTACCGATCCGGGTGCGCCGCGGTCGCATCGCACGTGGCTATCGTCGGCCGCCGTGTCTGCGTCCCGGTCGATCACTCTCCGCAAGTGGCAGCACTCGGCGCTGCGGGAATTCCTCGACAAGGTCGTTCGCGAGAAGGACATCGACGGCGGCCATCGCGACTTCCTCGCAGTGGCCTGCCCCGGCGCCGGCAAGACGACCTTCGCGCTCACCGCGGTGCGGCATTGGCTGGCCGGACAGCGACGCCCCGTGGTCGTGGTCGTCCCCACTCGTCACCTGAAGCTCCAGTGGGCGTCGGCCGCGGAACGGTTCGGCTTTCATCTCGAGCCCGACTGGGAAGGCCGCGAGCCGACTGTGCCCAGCGACATGCACGGCATCGTCGTGACCTACGCCCAGGCGGCCACATCGTCGCGGCTCCTCGCCAAGCTCAGCGAGGGCGGCATAGTCATACTCGACGAGATCCACCACGCCGGCGGTGAGAAGACCTGGGGTGAGGGCGTCGAGGCCTCGTTCGAACGAGCCGGAGCCCGCCTGCTCCTCTCGGGCACGCCGTTCCGGTCCGACGACGCCCCGATCCCGTTCGTCACCTACACCCTCGGCGACCACGGCGATGCCGTTGCCGACTACGAGTACGACTACGGCAGCGCCCTCGTCGACGGTGGCGTGGTGCGTCCCGTGTTCTTCCCCCGCTTCGACGGCCACATGGAGTGGATCGGCGCCGACGGTGCCCTGAAGGAGGCCAGCTTCGGCGACGACCTCGACAAGGAGGACCGCAGCGCTCGCCTGAGGACTGCGCTCAGCGTCGAGGGCGACTGGCTGTCGACGGTGCTGGTCAAGGCCGACGAACGCCTCCGCTCGATCCGTCGACAGTCGGTCGACGCCGGCGGTCTCGTGATCGCGATGGATCAGGAGCACGCCCGCGGGATCGCCGACGTGCTCGAGCGATGGACGGGTGAGACCCCCGCCCTCGCCGTGTCCGACGACCCTCGGGCCTCCGACGTCATCGCCGAGTTCGCCGAGGGGCAGGATCCCTGGGTCATCGCCGTGCGGATGATCTCCGAAGGGGTCGACATCCCTCGGCTGCGGGTGGCGGTGCACGCGACCACCACCATCACGCCGCTGTTCTTCCGCCAGGCCGTCGGCCGCATCGCCCGCTGGACGCCGGGGCACAGGTCGCAGAAGGCCTACTACTTCGTGCCCGACGACCCGCGGCTCCGTCACCACGCGGCGACGCTGGCCGAAACCCGTCGCCATTCGATCGACAAGCGGATCGCCAACGACGCCCAGAAGGAGTCGGCGCTCGACGACCTCACCAAGGCCGTGGAGATCGACGAGCAGCCTTCGCTCTTCCAGGCGCTGTCGTCCACGGCACTCGACGCAACGGACGGCGATGGCGCCGACGGCGGTGTTGCGGGTGGGTCCGCCTCGATCGACGACGGCACCGATCCCCACGAGGACGTCGTGGTCGACGTCGACGAGCTGGCCGGGCTTCCCGTCGACCTGCCGCCTCCTCCGGCGCTGCCCGGACGCGGCACCGACCCCAGAGCCGCCCTGGGCGGCCTCCGGTCGAAGCACGCCCGCAAGAAGGATCTGCGCCAGTGGAACGCCGACCGGGTGCTGGAACTCGTGCGGTCGACCGGGATGGACCACCGATCCGTCAATGCCGAATTGAACCGCCGGAGCCAGGTCGAACGGGTCGGCGAGGCCGACGAGACCGCCCTGCGCCGGCGCCTCGACACGGCCGACGCATGGCTCGAGAGCCTGCGTCGATAGCGCGCCTTTCCCGGCGGTTGCCCTCACTCCGGCGGTCGAGCCGCCGACGCTGTTATGACCGGTGCCACACCGATTGTGGCGGATTTCTTCGGAGATTCGGAAACAAGACTCGGCAGGGAGACGTTGGGATGGTCATGAGCGAGTTCGATCTGGAAACGACCATTCGGCACCTGCGCGAGGCCATCGACGGCGATGTGTGCAGCCGTTCGCGGGTCGTCGACGCGCTCCTCGACTTGCGGCTCGATGCCGCGGGCCGGCCCGACGTGGTCGAACTGGTCGATCAGTCGCTCACCGGCGTGCCCGGCAAGAACATGGTGCCCGCCGACTGGTGGCGCGATCAGCTCGACATGTTCGAGCTCGTGGCCATCAACCCGGCCGAACCGGTCGGCTGACACACCGCCCGGCCGACCCGGCCGGCGGCGTGTTCTCGATCATCGCTCTGGCCCAACCGGCCGGCTAGCTGGCAGGCTCCGGTCATGACTCGACCGGGTGTGTCTCCGAAATCAAGTGTGGTGGTGACCGGCGGTGCCTCCGGCATCGGCCGAGCGTGCGCGCGGGCGCTGGCCGAGGTCGGAAGACCGGTTGCCCTTTGGGATCTGCACGGCGACGCCGCGATCGCAGCGGCCGCCGAGATCGCCGATGCCCACGGCGTGGCGGCGGTCGGAACGGGCATCGACGTCACCGACACCGAAGCCCTCGACGCCGCCGCCTCCGCTGCGGCTGACGCCATCGGGCCGATCGGCGGCTTCGTGCACGCGGCGGGGACGGTGAGTGCCGACGTCATCGGCGCGCTCGACCATACGGCCTGGGACAAGGTCGTCGACGTCAACCTCACGGCCCATGCGATGCTCACCCAGGCCCTGCTGCCCCACCTGCGGGCGGGAGGTCCGGGGGCCGCAGTCGTTGGCATCTCGTCGATCGAGGGCATCGTCGGCCACGCGTTCATTCCGGCCTACTGCGCATCGAAGGCCGGCCTGCTCGGTCTCACCCGTTCGATGGCGGCCCAGCTCGCCGCCGACGGGATCCGGGTCAACGCGGTGTGCCCCGGCTACATCGACACGCCACTCCTTCCGCAGGTTGAGGGCCTCACCGAGATCTACACCCACGGCCAGCCCATGGGGCGACTGGGCCGACCCGAAGAAGTGGCGGCCGCGGTGCGCTTCCTGCTCTCCGACGACGCGTCGTTCATCACCGGCACCCAGCTCGTGGTCGACGGTGGGTCCACCTGTGTCGACTGAGTCCGTCGGTGATGCCCGCGCCCGGGCCGTCGCGGCCCACCGTGAGGAGTGGGGCGAACCGGCTGCCGTTGTGCGGGCGCCCGGTCGCGTCAACCTGATCGGGGAGCACACCGACTACAACGACGGCTTCGTGTTTCCGATGGCCCTGCCCTTCGACACCGTGATGGCCGTCAGTGACGGACCGCCCGACACCGCATCGGAGATCCGATCCGAGGGCTACGGCGCTTTCACGCTCGACGGCGACGTGCCCGACTGGGGGATCTACATCCAGACCACCCACGAGCTGGTGGGCGACCGATTGCGGCGCGAGGGCGTCGAGGTGCCCGTGTGGCGGGCATCGGTGGCGACCGACATTCCGACGGGGGCGTCGTTGTCCTCCTCGGCGGCCGTGGAGGTGGCAACGGCGCTGGCGATCGCGGACCGGGCCGGATTCCGCATCGACCCGGTCGAGGTGGCCCGGATCGGCCAGCAGGTCGAGACCCGGCTGCTCGGCGTGGCGACGGGGATCATGGACCAGTTGATTTCCGCAACGGCCGTGGACGGATCGGCCAGCCTGATCGACTGCCGCTCGCTCCTCACCTCGCCTCATCCGCTCCCCGAGGGCACGGCCGTGGTCGTGATGGACACGATGACCCGCAGAGAGCTGGTCGACTCCGAGTTCTCGGCGCGCGCGGCGACCTGCTTCCGGGCCGCCTCGTTGCTGGGCGTGCCGGCTCTGCGCGACATCGACGACGTCGCCGCCCTCGCGCCGCTCGCGTCGGAGCATCCGCTCGAGCACCGACGGGCCAGCCATGTGGTGGCCGAGAACGCGCGCGCCCTCGCCGCCGCCGAGGCGATGCACGCCGGTGACGCCGCCGAGGTGGGTCGGCTGATGAACGAGAGCCACGACAGCCTGCGTGACCTCTACGAGGTCTCGAGCGAGGGCCTGGACCGCATGGTCGACATCGCCCGCGCCGCGCCGGGCTGTCTCGGTGCCCGGATGACCGGGGGTGGCTTCGCCGGCTGTGCCGTCGCCCTGGTGCGCGACCCGGGTGGGGCCGTGGGCGTCGAACCGTTCCTCTCCGAAGTGGTCCGGGCCTACGAGTCGTGGTCGGGCGTGGCCCCGCGGCTGTGGTCCTGTCGGGCCATGGCGGGCGCCTCCGTCCAACGTCTCGGCTGAGGCGGTGGGGTTTCGTCCGTCCTGATTGGACCCGGTGGGGCTCCACCGCAGACAATCTCCCGCATGGCCAACACTGATGTCACCGGTTTCTGGAAGATCGCGGAAGCCGATCCCGACCATCTCGCGATCGTCGATCCCGATCACAACCAGATGACCTACGGCGAGCTCTACGAGCTCACCAACAAGATCGTGCGGGGCCTGCGGGCCGCGGGCCTCCAGAAGGGCGACCAGGTCACCACGGTGCTGCCGAACTCGTTCGAGCAGGTGGCTGTGTGTCTCGCCGCCTTCCAGGCCGGGTACTACATCACCACGGTCAATTGGCATCTGGTCGGCCCGGAGATCAGCTACATCGTCAACGACTCCGAGACGAAGGCGCTGATCGTCTCCGATCGTTTCGCCGACGAAGCAGTGCGGGTGCTCGAGGACTGCGTGACCCCGGAGGCGAACCGCTTCTCGGTCGGCTCTGTTCCCGGGTTCCGCCCCTTCGCCGACCTGGTCGACGGACAGTCGGGCGAGCGCCCCGACGACACCACCCCCGGCTCCTACATGTTCTACACATCGGGCACGACCGGGCGTCCGAAGGGTGTGCGGCGGGCGTTGCCCGAGGGCGACGTCGACGAGATCTCGGCCGGTTCCGGCGGGCTGTTCATGCTCTTCGGCACGATGCCACACGACGACAACGTCCAGATCACACAGGCCCCGACCTACCACACGGCGGTCAACAACTGGACCACGATGAGCCTCCACATGGGCCACACCGTCGTGCTGATGGACCGATGGACGCCGGAGGGCCTGCTCGAGCGCATCGAGCGCTACAAGGTGACCCATTCCCACATGGTGCCGACCATGTTCAACCGGCTGCTCCAGCTGCCCGACGAGACCCGTCTGAAGTACGACGTGTCATCGCTGCGACGCATGGTCCACGCGGCGGCGCCGTGCCCCGTGGAGACCAAGCGCAAGATGATCGAGTGGTGGGGCGACACCGTCTGGGAGTACTACGCCGCGACCGAGGGCGGTGGCACCATCGTCGGCCCGCAGGACTGGCTGAAGAAGCCCGGCACCGTGGGCTCGCCGTGGCCGGGGGCGGAGGTGATCGTGGTCGACGAGGACGGCAACGATCTCCCGCCGTTCGAGTCGGGCACCGTCTACATGAAGATGCCGGGCAACGCCTTCGAGTACAAGGGCGACAAGGACAAGACCGAGAAGTCCCGCCTGCGTGACTTCTTCACCGTCGGCGACATCGGGTACCTCGACGACGACGGGTTCCTGTTCCTCAACGACCGGGCCAACGACATGATCATCGCCGGTGGCGTCAACATCTACCCGGCCGAGATCGAGGGCGCGCTGCAGCAGCACGAAGCCGTCGGCGACGTTGCCGTGTTCGGCATCCCCAACGAGGACACGGGCGAGGAGATCAAGGCCGTGATCGAGCTCCGCGAGGGCTGGGAGCCGGGCGACGAGACGACGGCCGCGATCATGGGGTGGCTGCAGGGTCAGGTCGCCAAGCAGAAGCTGCCTCGTTCGATCGACTACACGACCGAGATGCCCCGAGACCCCAACGGCAAGCTCTACAAGCGCCGCCTCAAGGACCCGTACTGGGAAGGCCACGCCGGCAAGATCATCTAGGTTGGCGGACCTCGACGAGGGGAGTCGACATGGGGATTCGACGGGTGGTCACCGGCCACGACGGGGCCGGCAAGGCGGTGTTCGCCAGCGATGAGGTCGTGGAACCGATCACGATCCCGATCCTCCCGGGCATGGAGTTCTTCCGTCTGTGGGGCGGTGACGGCGCACCGCAGTTCCCCGACGACGGGTCGCCGCCCTCGGCGCCGCAGTACTTCCCGGAGGTCGGCGGCTTCCGGTTCGGGCTGTTCACGGTGCCCCCCGATGCCACCGCGATGCCCGAGGATCTCGACATCGAGGCGGCGCTGGCCCAGTTCGCGGCCGATCTTCCGGGCCTCGGTGAACACATGGAGCCCGACAACCCGGGCATGCACACGACGGCGACGGTCGACTACGAGTTCGTGGTGTCGGGCCGGGTCGTGCTCGAACTCGACGACGGGGCCACGGTCGAGCTCGGTCCGGGCGACACCGTCGTGCAGAACGGTACCCGTCACGCGTGGCGCAACCCGTTCGACGAGCCGTGTCAGATGGTGGTCGTGCTGGTGGGCGCCCACCACGACGGCGTCGACTGAGCGCTACTCGGCCTCGGGGTCGGTCTCGTAGATCCAGGCCTCGACGATCGTGCCGTCGTCGAGGGTCACCGGACACCGCACGCGGCGATAGCCGGACCCCTCGAAGTCGTCGATCTCGCGCCAGTGTTTCTCGAGTCGGTCCGATCGGAGCACGGCGACGGCCACGGCCGGGCCCGAGGGGTCGAGGGTGAAGCCCGGGTAGCCGTCGGCCGGGCCGAAGCCGATCGGGTACACCCAGCCGTTCGCGGTCCCGGTCGTCCATTCGCCCGTGATCGAACGCACGAGCCAGTGGTTCTCCTCGCCGGGCATCAGGGTGCCGTAGGTGGCGAGGTAGTCGACTGTTGTCGGATCGTCGGTCACGGCGCGCACACCCGCTGGTTCGAGAGGGGGCGGGGCTCCCCGCCGTTGACCCGTTGGAGGAGGGTGAGGTCGGCCACGCCGAGCGCCTCGCCGGCTGTCGTCCACGTTGCCCCCGAGGAAGTGGTGATGCATTCGACGGAATCAACCGGCCGCTCGGCCGGCTCGCCGAGCGTGAGGTTGTGGTTGACGATGCGGGCGACCGCCTCCACCAGTTCGATCCCGCTCGCCTCGTCGCCGTTGCCGTCGGTCATGATCGTCATGGCGTAGTGGCCGCCGTCGGGAGTGCGAACCGCTCCGGTCGTGCCGAGCCGCCAACCCCGACCCGACATGGGGTAGAAGCCGTTCTTGAGCGCGAACTCGTGGTCGGCGGGCAACCCGGCGCTGAGGCCCCACGATTGCGCAACGGACACGCCGCTCATCCATTCCCACGCGTCGGCGACGCCGCCGTCGTCGAGCGGGCCGCCTCCGATGAGGAGTTGCTCGGCGAGACGGGTCCGGTCGGCGGCGGTCGACACCGTGGCGCCGTAGCGGCCGGTGTGGGCGGTGCCGACGATGCCGAAGCGGCCGTCGAGGCGCTCCATGCCCGCGGCCCCGCCGACGGAGACATAGAGATTCGAGGTCGGTGGCGAGTTGTGGCTGTAGTGCATCATCAGCTCGATGCGGTCTTCGTCGGCACCGCTCACCGCGGCGCCCCGGTCCTGCGCATCGAGCAGCACTCCGGCGAGCACTTGGGCCTTGATGACACTGGCCGTCGTGATCTGCAGCCCGGGTCGGAGTTCGTAGGTGCAGTCGGTCCGGTGGTCGTGGACGTGGGCGGTCACCCGGCGACCGGCGGCGAGGGCGTCGAGCTCGGCCACCGCGGCGGCGGAGAAGATGTCGGCACATGTGCGGGTCTCGACGAGGCAGTCGACCGGGTCGGGCTCGGTCAGGGTCGCGTCGATCGGCGGCTCCCCCTGCCACCGCCACACGAGGGTCAAGAGCTCGCCCCGGGTCACGGGGTCGTCGGGCGCGAACGTCGTCGGCGTCCGCCCCGTGGTCACCGCAGTCCCCCACATCCACGCGACGGGCTGCTCCTGCCAGTCGGTCGTGACGTCGTTGAACGGGTGGGCGTCGTCGACGCTCGGTAGGCCCTCGATGCGCCACAGGAAGGTACCGACCATGGCGCGGGTGGCGGGTTCGTCAGGGCTGAACCGGCCCGGTCCGGTGCCGGTGGTGGTCCCGGACCGGGCCATCCACGCGATCGGAGTCTGCTGCCACGATGCCACGACGTCGATGAACGGGTGCGTGGTGTCGGTCGCTTCCGGCTCCACGAGTCGCTGCAGCACCGCCGCGACCTCCGCCCTGGTCGCGGTCCGGTCTGGAGCGAAGCACCTATCGGTGACGCCGTTGACGACGCCGAGGGCGTGGGCCCACTCGACGGCCTCGCCGTAGAAGCGGTCGCCGTCGACGTCGGCGAACCGTTCGACGCCGTCTGATTCGCCGGCTGCCGCCGGTTCGGTGCCCGCGCCGAGTCCCGCCACGAGGGCCATGGCGACGAGCAGAGAGCAAAGGCGCATTTCGGCGCCGACGTTACCTGCGCCTCAGAGCAGGGCGGGGCTGGGGGTGAAGGCGACGGGTAGGTGCTTGATGCCGTCGACCAGGTTCATCCGCAAGCGTTCGGCCGGACCGGCCGGACGGATGTCGGGGCAGCGCTTGGCCAGCTCCTCGAAGATGATCTTGATCTCGAGGCGGGCCAGGTTGGCGCCCAGGCAGAAGTGGGCTCCGCCGGCGCCGAAGGCCATGTGGTGGTTGGGCGTGCGGCCGATGTCGAACTGGTCGGCGGTGGGGCCGAACTCGGCTTTGTCACGGTTGCCGGCCGGATACCAGAGCAGCACCTTGTCGCCGCCCTTGATCTCGACCCCGCCCAGCACGGTGTCCTCGGTCGCGGTGCGACGGAAGAAGTTGACCGGGCTGGTGAATCGCAGGACCTCGTCGACCATGGTGTCGGCCAGTCCCTCCGGGTCGGCGAGCCATCGCTGCCACTGCTCGGGGTGATCGAAGAACGCCATCATCCCCTTGGAGATGGAGTTCCGGGTGGTCTCGTTGCCCGCGATGATCAGCAGGGTGAAGAAGAGATCGCGCTCGATCTCGCTGAGCTCGTGGCGGCTGCCGTCCTCCATCGTGACGACGGCCTCGGTGAGCCGGGTCCACAGGTCGTCGGCCGGCTCCGCCCGCTTGCGGTCGGTGAGTTCGTGGGCATACATCGCCATCTCGACCATCGCCGACTCGGAGTCGTTGAAGTCGCCCTCGATGCCGAGGTCGTCGGCGGTGTTGGAGGGCTCGCTGGTCTGGTACTCCTCGTCGGCGCCGCCGATGGTGCGGTTGCTCCAGTCGAGGAGCTTGTCGCGGTCTTCCTGGGGAACACCGACGATCTCGGCGATGGCCATCAGGGGCAGTTCTGCCGCGATGGAGGTGACGAAGTCGCATTCGCCGTTCGGCGTGACCTCGTCGAGTAGGGCAGTGGTGCGGAGGCGGAACGCGTCCTCGAGGCGGCGCACCATGCGCGGTGTGAAGCCGCTGTTCACGAGCTTGCGATAGGTCGTGTGCTTGGGCGGATCGGTCATCACCATCTGGAGGCCGGGGCCGCGTTCGGCCTCGAGGTCGGTGAGGGCGATGCCGCCGGCGCCGTCGCGGCCGGGCCCGGTCTGGTGGCTGTAGAGGGTGCCGCTGCGATGGACCTCGGTGATCAGCTCGTAGCTCGTGACGTTCCAGAAGGGCTCGTCGCCGGCCTCGGGCGTGGCCTTGTTCTGCCACACCGGCGCGTTCTCGCGCAGGTAGGTGAACCAGTCGTGGGGGCAGCGATCGGCGAAGACGTCGAGGTTGCTGAAGTCGATGTCGTCGGGGTCGACAGGGGGCGCGGAAGCGTCGTTGGTGATGGTCACGGCATGAAAGTACCTTCCTGAGAAGGAATGTCAAGGGGTGGTCATGTAGCGTTGGGTTCGTGAGTGACCCCGCTTCCCGCCCTGCGGCCGATGCGCCGGACCCGGCTGCGGCGTCGCTCGGTCCGCTCGAGCGCTATGTCGATCCCCGTCACTGGACGACGGTCGAGGTTCTGGTGTGGGTCTTCCGGGCCGGCCGTCAGGTCGAGGCCTGGCTGGCCGACACGCTCGCCGGTGACGGGCTCGACACCTCCGAGTTCGGCGCGCTGAGCGCACTGTGGATGCACGGCGAACCCCATCGGCTGTCGGCCGGTGAGATCGCCGACCGGCTGATCCAGACCACCGGAGGCACGACCAAGACCATCCGTCGGCTCGAGGGGCGGGGTCTGGTCTCGCGCGTCGCCGATCCCGACGACGGGCGCCGGGCGCTCATCGAGTTGACCCCCGCGGGCCTGAATGCGGCCCAGGCGACGCTCGAACTGGTCCTCGACGCGTTCGATCTCGACATCGGCGAGCTCGACACCGCCGAGCGCTCGGAGCTCGGCGTCGGTCTGGCCCGGCTCGCCGGTGAGTTGGGCGAGCGCCTCCGTCGTCGCTGACCGGATCAGAGACGGGCGTCGGTGGTGTCGGACTCGCGGGCGAGCTCGGCGGCGCGTGTGTGGACCTCGGCGATCGCGGTCCGCAGATCGGGGAGCTCGGCTTCGGTGGCGCCGTCTTCGCGCAGGAAGGCGAAGACCATCGAGCCCACGGTTTCGCCCGTGGCGGCCTCGACCGCGGCGGCATAACTCGCCCCCTGGAGTCGGTAGCGCTCCAGCTTGTCGGCCACGTCGTCGTCGCCGTCGACATGGTCCGTCTTCCAGTCGACGATGACGAGGCTGCCGTCGCCCGCCCGGTACAGGAGGTCGACATAGCCCTCGATCAGGAACTCGCCCTGGTCGCCGAGCGGGGCAGCCACCCACAGCTCGCGCCAGTGTTCGGCGCCGGCCGCCGCTCGACCGGCCGCGGACTCGACACCGGCCCGGGCCAGGCGGGCGACGACCTCGGTCCGGTTCGCCACGCCCTCCGCCATGGCCTGGGCTCGGGCTGCGTCGTCGAGGCCGGCGCCCGTGGCGAGATCGACCACCTGCAACACGCCGTGCACGGCTCGTCCGACGGCCGTGCCGTAGCGGCCCTTCTGCCAGGGGGGAAGATCGAGGTCGCGGGGCCGCTTGTCGAGTCCGGGGTCGACCGGCAGCAGGTCGGGGACGGGACCCGGATCGGTCGGGTCGACGCCCGGGTCGGCCTCGGTGGGCGAGGCGGTACGGGTGTCTGGCAACGCGGGTCGTTGCTCGGTGTCCGAGAAGGTACGGGTGCCTGACCCCGGGGTGCTTTCTCGGGCGAGGGTGGTGGCGGCGATGACGGTTCGGCGTGACGCGGCGGTCAGCGCCACCTCACGGGCGGTGGCCCATTCGCCGCGTGAAGGCAGCGGGGTCGGCGTGGGTCGGGGGTTGGCGGGCACCGTGGCGGCCGGCGCGTCGTAGGGCACGCCGGCGGCGGAGGCGAGACCCGGCTCGGCCAGCACACTGGCGCTGGTGACCCGCCGGGTGTCGGCCAGCCGGTGCAGGCACACCACGAGATGGTCACGCGCCCGGGTCGCGGCGACGTACATGAGTCGGAGACGCTCGTGTTCGTCCATCTGCTCGTCGACCGGCTTCCAGGCGTCGTAGCCCTCGGAGGTGACCTTGCTCGACAGACGGAGTACGGGCTCGGCCGTGCCGGGCGGGAACGAGATCGAAGGCCCCATCGGCGGCCGGGTCATCTGGGTGGTCATGCCGCCCAGCACGGTGATGGGGAACTCGAGGCCCTTGGCCCCGTGGACCGTCATGATCCGGACCGAGTCGTCGTCGGTCTCCGGCAGCACCGTCTCGCTGACCCGGGCGTTGTCGGCCCCCTGGAGGCGGGCCCACTCGAGATAGGCCCGCAGGTCACGGCCGCCGGCGTCGGTCCAGGCCCGGGCCTGGTCGATCACGAACCGGAGCCGGCGCCACACATCGCGGGGTGCGCCGGTGGCAACCGCGGTTTCCAGCACACCCCGCTCGCGCACGAGTCGATCGAGCAGTTCGGCCGGGTTCGACCACAGCCTCGCCTCGTGCAGCGAGGCGAGATGGGCGAGACCGTCGCCCACGGGGTGACCCTGCCAGCCCTCCGGGAGCGGCGCCCGCAGCGAGAACCGTCCGCCGAGGCCGAGCCGCCAGTGGGCGAGGTCGTCGTCTCCGCAGCCGTAGACGAACGATCGCAGCGCGGCCACGGTCGCCAGCTCGTCGGTGGAGTCGGCCACCGCACGCAGCGCCAGCATCAGCTCGCGGACTTCTTGTGTGGCGTAGACGAGCGACGAGGTCTCGGCCCGGTAGGGCACGCCGACGCGATCGAGGGCCCGCTCGAGGAAGGGCAGGCTCGTGCGGGCCGGGAGGAGGATGCACACGTCGCTCGGCTCGGCCGGTCGCCATCCGCCCGCCCCGTCGAGGAGGCGGTCGTCGTGGACCTGCCACGGGACCGGCCCGTGCAACGCGGCGGCGACGGTGGCGGCGATGTCGTGCGTTTCGGCTTCGCGCAGCCCGTCGGCGTTGAGCTTGGTGCCGATCGCCTCGGCCCCGAGCAGGGCGACCCCCGGGCCGGCGGGCGCAGCCTCGGCGCGGAACGCGGTGAGCGCGGCGTAGTCGGGCTGGCTGCCGGGGTCGGCCTGGATCAGCGCCGAGAACACGTCGTTGATCCACTCGATCACCGGGGCGACGGTGCGGAAGTTGACCGAGAGGCTCGGCCCGCCCGGGAACCGGTCGCGGGCGGCGAGATAGACGCCGATGTCGGCCCGGCGGAACCGGTAGATCGACTGCTTGGGATCGCCCACGAGAAACAGCCGGCCCGGGTCGATCTCGAGCTCGGCCCAGTCGTCGATCCGGTCGTCGCCGGCCACGTCGGGGTCGGCGGCGATCAACGCGGCGAGCTCGATCTGGATCGGGTCGGTGTCCTGGAACTCGTCGAGCAGCAGACGCACGTAGCGCTCGCGCAGCGACCGGCGGACCTCGCGGCCGTGGTCGGGCGAGCGCAGCACCCGGCGGGCATGGACGAGCAGGTCGTGGAACTCGAGGCGTCCGGTCTCCCGCCGTTGCTCAGCCATGGTCACCACGAAGTCGCCGAGGCGGCCCGCGATGTGCGCCAGGGCGCCACGGGTGACCGCGGCCACTGCGGCGTCGCAGTCACGGGCGAGTTGCTTGATCGCCTCCTTGACCTCGGGTACGGGCACGGCCCAGTTGGCCGCCTTGCCGCCGTTGCCGGGGCCGATCTTCTCGCCGCTGGGTCCCTTCTCTCCCATGCCGCTGGCGATCGCCATCTGGTCGATCTCGTCGACCCCGGCGGCCAGACGGGCCCTGCTCTCGTGGAGGAAGGTGAACTTGTCGAGCAGCACGTCGTCGTCGGCGGTGCAGTGCTCGCGCAGGGCGATGACGTCGTCGAAGCGGGCCAGCAGTCCGGCGAGGTCGAACTCCCGCGGCGGCGGGGCGTTGCGGTCGAGGCGCTCGGCGACGAGGTCCCAGTTGTCGGTCATCTGCAGGGTGAGCTGGCGTAGGGCGTCGAGCCGCACGCCCGCAGCCTCGAGGGCGAGGATGGAACGGCCCATGGCGGCGTCGTCGAGCAGCTCGTCGAGGAACTGGTGCCACTGGGCCTCGAACTCCACCTGCGACCCGATCTCGTCGAGCACTTCGACCCCGGGCGGCAGACCGGCCTCGACCGGGTGTTCGTTGAGGATGCGTTGGGCGAAGGAGTGGAGCGTGCCCACTGCGGCGCCGTCGAGCTCGGCCAGCGCCTGGGTGGCCAGCGCGTGGCGTTCGGGGTCGACGGGGTGTTCGTCGTCGCTCGCCGCGGCGCGGGCGGCCTCCTCGAAGCGTTGACGGATGCGGTCGCGCAGCTCGGCCGCGGCCTTCTCGGTGAAGGTGATGGCGGCGATCGCCTCCATGCCGATGCCGTCGTGCAGCACCAGCGCCTCGACCCGGTCGACGAGCGCCCGGGTCTTGCCCGAGCCGGCGCCGGCCTCGACGAACAGCGTGGACGAGCGTTCGTTGCGGATGCGGAGCCGCTCGGCTTCATCGGCCGGCAGTTCGGCCGCAGCGGACGGGTCGGGCCCGGCGGTCTCGTCGGTGAACGGCGCCGGCGCCTCGGGTTCGTTGGGCACCGCGGCCCCCGAGAAGAGGTCGAGCTGGTCGTCGCCGCTCATCGGTCGCCCTCCTCGTCGCCGGTCTGGGCGACCGACACCCACCGCAGCAGATCGATGTCGGGCTCGGTCAGCAGGCGGGTGAAGTCGGCGTGTTGGTGCGAGGTGCCAAGACCGTCGGGTTCGCAGAAGTGGCAGTCGACGAACATGCGCCAGCCGGGAGCGGCGGGGGCCTGCGGAAACACGCCGGCGCCGATGCCGTCGATGATCTGCTCGACGACGCCGAGGGCGCGAGCGGCGACATCATCGGTGACCGGGTAGCCGGCGGACTGGTAGCCGCCTCGGCGGGTGACGAACCAGTAGGACCCGTGGACCGCGGCCTCGGGCCGGTCGAGCACGATTCTGGTCGCCGCCGCGTAGAGGGCGAGTTGGAGGAACTGGCCGTGAGGGGTGGGATTCTCGGTGCTGAGCGCCGTGTAGCGGTCGCTCTTGCCCGTCTTGTAGTCGATGACGACGAGGTCGCCCGAGTGGGTCTCGTCGACCCGGTCGATCGATCCCCGGACCTGCACGGTCCGTCCCGACGGCAGCCGGATGGCCACCGGCGGGGTGGCGTGGTGGGGCATGCCGAAGGGGAGCTCGGTGTGGATCGGCACCGAACCGTGGGCGACCCGCTGATGACGGTCCATGACCGCGGCCACCTCGGCCAGGTCGCGGACCATGACCTGCCGGTCGCGCTGCCAGTAGACGGCGCGGCCGACCAGCCCCTTGGCGGCGAGCCGTTCGGCTTCCTCCGCGGCGAGGGCGAGCAGGCGCTCGCGGGCCTCGTCGGACCAGGGCGCGCCGTCGGTCGGCACCGTGTCGGCGGCGAGCGCCTCGGCGATCCAGTGCTCGAGGGCATGGTGGACGAGGTTGCCCAGGGTGAGGGGGGAGATGCGGTACTCCTGCTCCGGGTCCTCGACCGGGCGCACGCCGAGGATGTGGCCGACGAAGTACGCGTGGGGACAGCCCGACCAGGCCTCGAGCCGGGTGGCCGAGGTGACATGGTCGGGATCGGCGGGGGTGGGCAGGGCGATGCCGCGCAGGTCGGCGTCGCCGCGCTCGGTGAGGTTGCCGTCGAAGCGGGTGAACCCGCGGGAGCGGCGACCGGTGATGAGGTCGACCCCACGGCGCAGTTCGGCCCGTTGGTCGAGGGCGGGGAGCCGGGTGATGTCGTGCCCGGCGTCGGCGGCGTCGAGCAGGGCCCGCACGTCGTATTCCTGGGCGTGGCCCGGGAAGCCGGTGGCTCGCAGACCGGCGATGACCGACGGG
>JBDQKM010000024.1:0-25639 GCA_040263275.1 Acidimicrobiales bacterium | reverse complement strand
TAGCCGCGACGGGCGTGGGTTCGATACGTTGTCGGCGTGGTAGTACTCGCGGTGGTCAACCAAAAGGGCGGCGTCGGCAAGACGACGGTCGCGCTCGGCCTCGCGGCCACGGCCTGGTCCCGGGGGCTCGACGCCCTCGTGATCGACCTCGATCCGCAGGCCAACGCCACCACCGGACTCGGCGTGTGGGATCCACCGTTCAGCGTCGACCAGGCTCTCGCCGAGGAACGGCCGGGCTCGATCGCCGGCCTGCGCGTCGCCTCGGGTTGGCCCACCGACGGCGGACGTCCTCCGTCGGTCGTGCCGGCCACCCCCGCCCTCGCCGCCCGCGAACCACAACTCCTGACCGATCCGATCGGGGCCAACGATCGCCTCGCCGTCGCCCTCGAGGGCGTCCACCACGACGTCGTCATCATCGACTGCCCGCCATCGCTCGGCCTCCTGACGG
Source organism: Acidimicrobiales bacterium (assembly GCA_040263275.1). Lineage (GTDB taxonomy): Bacteria > Actinomycetota > Acidimicrobiia > Acidimicrobiales > Aldehydirespiratoraceae > JAJRXC01. Next base: position 25,191 of record JBDQKM010000024.1, on the reverse strand, counting down.
TCAACGGGCTGTTCGCGGCCGATCGCGCCCTCATCGTCACCGAGCCGGGGGCGTGGGCGTCAGACGGCGTGGGGCAGATCCTGCGCACCGTGCAACGCATCGCCGCCCGCCGGGCCGATCCGCTGACCGTGGCCGGCGTGGCCGTCAACCGACTCGGCCGCACCCGCGACGCCCGCTACTGGGACGAGCAGCTCCGAGCCGACCACGGCGACATCGTGCTCCCGGCCGTGCATCTGCGGGCCGCCGTGCCCGAAGCCTCCGCCGGATCACTTCCGATCCACGCGTTGGGCACCAGGCCCGGCGCGCAGGAAGCCGCCGCCGAGTTCGACCGTCTCTTCGACCTCGTCCTCCCGATGGAGGTTGCGCATGGCGTATGACCCCCAGGCCGACCGCAAGCGCCCACGGCCCACGGCCGAGGAGCCGGCGCCGGTCGACGCGCTCCTCGGCGCACCCGCCGAGGCCGCTGCCCCGGTCGTGGTGGCCGACGATCCCCCGCCGAGTCCCGCCGTCACTCCGGCCCCGGCCGATCCGGTCTCCGACACCCTGGTGTTCAGCTCGGGTCTGGCGGGCGCCATCGGCGCGCTCGTGGCGTTGCTCACGCTGCGCCACTTCTGGAAACGACGCACCCGACATAGGCCCGAAACCGACTAGGCGGGATTCTCAGCCGGCGGCCTCGAGATGGGCCGCCTCGGCCGCGGCAGCGGCCCGATTCCGCTTCTCGACCGCCTTGGCGCCCTCGGGACAACGATCGAGATAGGGGCACCAGCCGCACAGCGGACCCGTGCGTGGTTCGAACTCGTCGGTCTCGCACGCCGTGTTGATGCCCGCCCAGGTGTCGGCCAGCTTCTCGGTCACGAGGTCGATCTCCTTGCGCGTGACGTCGATGCCGACGGGGCGCTGCCCGAGATAGAGGAGTCGAGCCCTCACGGGCATCTCCCCGGTGTCGGCTTCGACCGCTGCGGCGTAGAGCAGGACCTGATCGAGCCGCGGACGCCGGAAGCGCGGCGACGGGGCCTTGCCCGACTTGTAGTCGGTGACCACGAGCCCGTCGCCCTCGCGCTCGAGACGATCGACGATGCCCCGGAAGGGCACGCCGGCCAGCTCGGCCTCGATGTCCTGCTCGGTCGCCGCGACCTCGACCGAGCCGGGATCCTCGAGCTTCCAGAGCCCTTCGATCGCCTGCCACGCCCGCCAACGGAACCGCCGGCTCTTCTCGTCGTCGAATCCGAGCGCCGCGAAGTCGTCCGCCGCCTCGGTCTCGGGCCACTCTTCGCGCGCGATCTTCTTGGCCGCATCGGGAGTGCGCTCCTCGGGCGCGCGCTGCATCAGCAACTCGAGCACACGATGGGCGAAGCTGCCCGCCAGGGCGGCCTCACCCGGCGGATCGGGGAGGCGATCGACATAGCGGTGCCGCCATCGCCGAGGGCACTGCTCGAAGGTACCGGCGCCGGACGGCGACAGTCGCGGCGGCGGAGTGGGAACACCGACCTCACGAACGCCACCGCCGAGGTCGATCTCCGCGGGCTCGACGGGATCGGCCAGACCGATGGCGTCGGGGTCGAGTTCCATGCATGTAGTTCTACCGCACGGGTGTGACAGTCGCGTCGTTACGCTGAACCGCGTGTCTCGACTGATCGAGGCCAAGGAACTGCTGCTGGCGCTCAAGGGCCGCATCACCCGCCACAACGCACCGATCTTCGCCGCCGCGGTCGCCTTCTTCGCCTTTCTTGCGCTGATCCCGGCCCTCACTGCGGTCATCGGCATCTACGGCCTGATCGCGAACCCCGACGACGTGACCCGGCAGATCACCGACGCGCTGTCGGGCGCTCCCGAATCGACCCGGACCTTCCTCGTCGAACAGATGACCGACATCGCCACCGGCAGCTCGGGCGTACTCGGTCTCAGCGTGGGCATCAGTCTCCTCCTCGCCCTCTTCAGCGCCTCCGGGGCCGTGGCCAATCTGCTCAAGTCGCTCAATGTCGCCTACGAGGTCGAGGAGACGCGCAAGCCGTGGGTCCTCCGCGGCACGGCACTGGGCCTGATGGTCGGGAGCGTGCTGCTGCTCGGCATCGTGATGTTCCTCATGGCCGCCCTCCCGCCCCTGCTGGCCGAGTGGGGCCTGGGCGACGCGGCGCGCTACTCGCTCAACATCGTGCGCTATCCGGTCCTCGGTCTGGTCATGGCCGCGTCGCTGTCCTTCCTCTATCGGCTGGGACCCGACCATCGGGGCAACGACCGACCGCTCTCCCCTCGCCTCTTCACCGTCGGCGGACTCGTGGCAACGGTGCTGTTCGTGGTGCTGTCCGCCCTGTTCAGCTTCTACACGGCGAACCTCGGCAGCTATGGCGAGACCTACGGTCCCCTGGCCACGATCATCGTGCTCCTCCTCTGGTTCCAACTCTCGGCGCTGTCGGTGATCGTCGGGGCCGAACTCGACGCCGAACTCTCGGATCGCGAGTGGCGGAACCGGACGGGCCTCGAAGCGCCCGACGCGGCGACGGCCGACGCCGAGGCGGCGGCCGAGCGTTGGGTCGCGGCGATGAACGACCGCGACGTCGATGGCCTCCTCGCCGGCTGGCATCGGCGCGGTGTGCACCGTCATCCGGTGTTCGGGGAACTCGCCGTACCCGATCAACTCCGGCGCGAGCTCACCGCCCTGTTCGCCGCCTTCCCCGACCTCCGTGTCGAGGCCGTCGAGATCACGGCAACGGCCGAGACGGCCACCGTCCGCCATCGACTGGTCGGCACCTTCTCGGGCGAGCCCTGGCACGGCGTCCCGGCCAACGGCCGTGGGGTCGATCTCACGAACGTAGCGTTCCTCGGTCTCGAGGAGGGCTTCCTGATCCAGGTCGACGAGGTTTTCGACAGCGCCGCGCTCGTCGACCAGGTGGGCTTCCGGCCCGGCGACACCTCCGCCACGGGTCGACTCAAGCGAGGAGTGCTCGGGCTCCGGAGCCGAATCCGGCGCAACGACCGAGACAGCGACGAGACGACCTAGCCCGCCGGGCGGCCAGGCTCAGATGTCGAGGGTGGCCGCGTCGACCAGGGCGGAGTTCTTCACCAGGAAGTCGCGGCGGACGCTCACGTCGTTGCCCATCAACACGTCGAACATCTTCGCCGCGTCCTTGGCTTCCTTGGCATCGTCCATCGTGAGGCGACGCAGCGTGCGCGTGGTCGGGTCGAGGGCACAGTGGCGCAGCTCGTCGACGTTCATCTCGCCGAGACCCTTGAAGCGTTGCCACTTCACGTTCTCGCGCTTGCGGTTGCCCTTGCACAGCTCGTCGGTGACCGCCTCCTTCTCCTCGTCGGAGTACACCCGGTAGACCTCGTCGCCGATCTTGGTGGTGAACAGCGGAGGCTGGGCTGCGAAGACGTTGCCGGCTTCGAGCATGGGCTGCATGTACTGGTGGATCAGGGTCAGCAGGAGGCACCGGATGTGGCTCCCGTCGACGTCGGCGTCGCAGAGGATCACGATCCTCCCGTAGCGGGCGTCGGCGAGGTTGAACTCCTTGCCGGCGCCGGCGCCCATGGCGGTGAAGAGGGCCTGCGCCTCGGCGTTGTCGAGCACCTGCTTCTGGCTCGCCTTCGCCGCGTTGACGACCTTGCCTCGCAGCGGGAGGATCGCCATCGTCTCTGAGTCGCGCCCGCGTTTGGCCGGGCCGGCCGCGGAGTCGCCCTCGACGAGGATCAGCTCGGCGTCGGGCCCGTGGACCCGACAGTCGGCCAGCTTCTCGGGCATGCCCGTGGAACCGAGGCTCGCCGCCTTGCGCTTGTTCTCCAGGAGGGTCTTGGAGTCGACGCGGTTCTGGATCGCGGTGGCCAGCTTGTCGGCGATCGCCTTGACGTGGGTGCGGGGACCGCCACCGGGTTCGAACCACTCCTTGAGCTGCTCGTAGACGACCCGCGACACGATGCCTTCGATGGCCGGGGTGCCGAGCTCCTGCTTGGTCTGCCCTCGGAACTGCGGCTCGGGGAAAGTGACCTTCACCGCCGCCACCAGCCCCTCCTGGACGTCGTCCTTCGTCGCCTTGTGTTTGTCCTGCTTGGCCAACTTCGCCAGCTTGCGGTTGTCCTTGAGCACCACGTTGTTGACCACGCGGGTGAGCGCCTTGTCGAACCCCGCCCGGTGAGTGCCGCCCTGGCTCGTGGGGATGGTGTTGACGAAGGTCACCACCTCGGTGTCGTAGCCCTTCACCCAACGCAGGGCGATGTCGACCGTGCACTCGCGCTCGACGTCGGCCATCTTCCCGTTGACCGGCACCTTCTCGGTGAAGGTGTCGATGCCGTTGCAGGTGATGACCTGACTCACGTTCTCGCCGATGGCCAGATGGTCGACGAGGTCGGCGAGGCCCCCGCGAGAGACGAACGAGAACGGCTCCTTGCGGCCGCCGGTGCGCTTGTCGGTGACGATGACCTTCATGCCGGGGACGAGGAAGCACGCCTGGGTGGCGCGCTCGCAGATCTCGTCGACGTCGATGACCGCCTCCGGGTCGAAGATGTCGAAGTCGGGCCAGAACCGCACACGCGTGCCGGTCTTGTTCTTCGAGATCTTCTTGACCTTCTCGAGGGTGTGGCCGGCCTTGAACTTGGCCCCGGTGAACTGGCCGGCGACGCGCTCCTGGAAGCCGAGCACGTGGGTGGCACCGTCGCGATCGACCTCCGCGATCAGCTTGGCCGCGAGGGCATTGACCACCGACGCGCCGACCCCGTGGAGCCCACCCGACGACGAGTAGGCACCGCCGCCGAACTTGCCACCGGCGTGGAGCTCGGTGAACACGACCTCGAGGGCCGAGACCTTGCGCTTGCCGTGGCGGTCGATCGGGATGCCCCGGCCGTTGTCGCTGACCTCGACCGACTTGTCGCGGTGGAGGGTGACTTCGACCTTGTCGGCGTGGCCGGCCGAGGCCTCGTCGACCGCGTTGTCGATGAGCTCCCACACCAGGTGCATGAGCCCCTCGCTGCCGGTGCCGCCGATGTACATGCCCGGCCGCTTGCGCACCGCTTCGAGACCCTCGAGGGTCTGGATCGCATCGGCGTCGTATCCGGTTGATTTCTTCGTGGCCACGAGGCGACCGTAGCGCCACCCGGTGACACTTCCGGGTCTCTTCGCCCACCGAGCGGTCGGACGGCCGCCGGAGTGCTCAGAACTCGTCGAAACGGCGCCGCGAGGCCTCGTCGAAGGAGGTCGCCTCCGCCAGCTCCGTGCCCGCGCGCCATGCGGCCCGAGCGATCAGGTGCACGCCGGCGGGGATGGTGATCACGGTCAACACGGCGACCAGACCGACCTTCAGGACCGGTCCGAGCGTCGACAGCCGCAACGCCACGCCGAGCAGGATCAGCAACAGGCCGAGGGTCGAGGCCTTGCCGGCCGCGTGCATGCGGGCGAAGACGTCGTCGAAGCGGTGAAGCCCGACGCCGGCGAGCAAGGAGAACGCGGCGCCGACGGCCATCAGCAGGGCAGAGATCAGGTCCATCGGTGGCCTCCGAGCCCCTTCATGCTCGCGCTCCCCGTCGCTCGACATACCGAGCGACCGTGATGGTCCCCACGAAACTGAGCATCGTGACCACGACGAGTGCGTCGAGGAAACTGCCGTCTCGCGTGACCCCGGCCCCGGCGGCCACCCCACCGGCCAGGACCAGGATGAGGGTGTCGGCGCCGAGCACTTTGTCGGGGAGGGACCCGCCCCTCCCCACTCGGAGCAGGGCGAGCAGCCCGGCCAGCCCGAGCATGGCCAGCGTCGCGTATTCGAGGAATTCGGTCATCGTGCTCCTCCGTCGGTGGGGGGCGTCGGCGCGGGATCGTCTCGGCCCGACACCGCGGCGAGGGCCAACGCCTCGAGCTTCAGCACCTCGTCGCGCACTTCGTCGACGGTCCGGAGGTGCAGGACGTGCACGAAGAGCTTGGTGGGCCGCGTGTCGGTGCCCTTGTCGATGTCGATGACCATGGTGCCCGGGGCGAGGATGATGGCGTGGCTCACCAGCGTGATGACCGTCGGGTTGCTCGACTCGAGCTCGACGGCCACGACCCCCTCGTTGATCCGGTTGCTGGGGGTGAGGACTTCCCAGGCGACCACCAGGTTGGCCCGCAGGATCGAGACGGCGGTGGCTCCGACGAAGCGGACGAGGGCCAACGGGCGCACGCCGAGGGGCGCGTCGTTGGCCGGCGGGAAGAGCCAGATCACGGCGCCGGCCAGGAGTGCGCCGGACACCAGGTTCGCCACGGAGACGTCGCGCCACAGCGCCACCCACACCACGAGCAGCCAGACGGCGAGGAGGATCCGAGGCCTCATGAGCCGCGCACCGCCTCGACATAGTCGGCGGAGTCGAGGAGCTGCACCGCGGCCCGCTCCGCGAGGTCGTAGACCGCACCACCGAATATCGGGACGACGAGCGTCGCGACCACCAGCACGGCCGTGGCCGCCGTGGTCACGGGGTCGACCGCCAAGCGTCGATTCTCGGCATCGGCCTCGGCCATGGCCGGGGTGGGATCGTCGGCCGTGCCCCAGAACACACCGGCCCAGATCTTCGACATGGAGAAGATCGTGAGCAGCGAGGCGACCAGACCGGCCGCCACCATCAGGTACTCCTCGGCCTCGAGACCGGCGCTGATGACCGCGAGCTTGGCGAGGAAGCCCGAGAAGGGCGGCATGCCCGCAAGGCTCAGCGCGGGCACGGCGAACAGCACGGCGAACACGGGCGCACGGCGCACCAACCCGCCGAGGCGGTGGAGCTGGCCGGTGCCGGTGGAGTCCTCGACCAGTCCACCCACGAGGAACAGGGCCGTCTTCACCGGGATGTGATGCACGACATAGAGCACCGCCCCTGCGAGGCCGGCCACGGTGCCGATCGCCAGGCCCATCACCATGTAGCCGACCTGGCTGATGATGTGGAAGCTCAGGATGCGCTTGATGTCACCCTGCACGATCGCGCCGACGACACCGACGATCATCGTGAGCGTCGCCGCCATCACGAGCACCCATCGGGCACTGTCGAGATCGAGGATCGTGGTCGATCGGATGAGGGTGTAGATGCCCACCTTGGTCAACAGGCCGGCGAACACCGCGGTCACCGCGACGGGCGCCGTCGGATAGCTGTCGGGCAACCAGAAGAAGAACGGGAACAGGGCGGCCTTCACCGCGAAGACCGAGATCAGCAGGATGCCGAGCGCCGTCTGGGTCGATTCCGGCAGCTCCCCGAAGCGGGAGGCCAGTTCGGCCATGTTGACGGTGCCCGTGGCCCCGTAGATCAAACCGACCGTGGCCAACAGCAACGTCGATGCCAACACGTTGATCACCACATAGGTCATGCCCGACCGGATCTGGGCGCCACCGCCCCCGAGGGTCAGCAGGACGTAGCTCGCGATCAGCATGACCTCGAAGCCGACGAAGAGGTTGAACAGGTCACCGGTGAGGAACGACAGCGACACCCCGGCGGAGAGCACCAGATACACCGGCTGACCGATCCGCGGGTGTCCCTCGTCGACCCCCTGGCCGATGGCGAACACCTGCACGATCACGATGACGACCAGGCTGACCACGAGGAACAGGGCAGCGGCGAGGTCGGCGACCAGCGTGATGCCCACACCGGCCGGCCAGGCGCCGAGCGTCTGCGCCTGGACACCGTCGGACTCGACCGCGACCAGGAGCCCTATGGCGGCGCCCAGCGCGCCGAGATTGGCACCCAGAGCGATCATGCGTTGCAGCGCCAACGAACGCAGGGCGAGCACCGCGGCGCCGGATGCGAACAACGGAACGATGACGGGGAGCACGACGAGGTTCACGACGGCACCTCGTCCCACTCGTCCCAGGGTTCGTCGTCGCTGGGATCGGGTTCGCGGAAGTGGCCTTCGTCGTCGGCCATCCGTTGTGCAACCCGGCGGTCCTCCACGTCGTCCTGCACCTCGTCGTCGTTGGTGCTGGTCCAACTCCGGTATGCGAGGGCGAGCAGGAACGCCGTCATGCCGAAACCGATCACGATCGCGGTCAGGGCGAAGGCCTGCGGGAGCGGCGCGGCGATCCCGACACCGTCGTCACCCTTGCCCACCAGCGGTGGACGACCGGCCCGACCGCCGACGGTGATCAACAACAGGATGGCGCCGTGGCTGAGGAGCCCGAGCCCGAGCACGATGCGGGTGAGCGCACGCTGAAGCAGGAGGTAGGTGCCCACGGCGAAGAGCCAGGCGACGAGCACCGCCATCATGATGCTCATGCCGCCACCTCCGCCGGCTCTTCGGCGGGCTCGCCGACGAGGACCTCGATGAGGGTGGCCACCACCCCGACGACCACGAGATAGATCCCGGTGTCGAACACCAGGGCCGATGTGGTCTTGGCCGTCCCGAGCAGCGGGAGGTCGAACTCCCAGGTGTGGTGCTCGAGCAGCGCATTGCCGAGGATCATGCTGGTGAGCGCGGTTCCGGTAACGAGGAGGACACCGACCCCGAGCATGCGTTCGGGTGAGATCGGGAGTCGGCTACGCAACGTCTCACGGCCGGTGATCACCCGGAGGACGAGCCCGACGCCGGCGACCAGGCCCGCGATGAACCCACCGCCGGGCTGGTTGTGTCCGGCGAAGTGCAGGTAAAGCGAGAAGAGGATGATGGTGTGGAACACCGCGTTGAGCGTGGTGTCGAGCACCACGCTGGGTCGGCCCAGCACGAGCGGCGCGAAGGAGCCGCGCGCCGCCGGTGCGCCGGCGACCGGCTCGCGGCGGCGCCAACCCGGCCTGGCCTGGGTCAGTACGGGTCCGCTCGAACGAACGAGCGACACGACCCCCAGGCCGGCGACGACGAGCACCAGCGCTTCACCCACGGTGTCGAATCCACGGAAGTCCACCAGGGTGACGTTCACGATGTTGGCGCCGTCGGCTTCGGGATAGCTGAGCGCGGTCAACTGGGTGTCGACCGGTTCGGCTTCACGGTCGGCCACAGCGGTGACGGCGATCAGGAACACGGTGACCCCGACTGCGCCGGCGATGACCGCCCGCAGCGCGTTCGCCCCCGAGACCGGCGGAGCCTTGAAGCGGGCGGGAAGGTGACGCAGGACGAACACGTAGATGGCGACCGAGACCGTCTCGACGAGGAGCTGGGTGAGGGCGAGATCGGGCGCGCCCTGGATGACGAAGAGCGCGGCCGAGCCCAGTCCGACCGAACCGAGCAGGAGCACGGCGGCGAATCGCCGCTCCGACAGGGCGAGCAGACCCGCCGCCACCATCGTCGCACCGACGACCAGGAGCTGGAGTGGCGACTCGGCCACCACCCGGTCGGCCGGCAGACGGACGTCGCCGAGAATCGTGACGAGCGGGAGCGTGATGACCGCGAGCAGGATGACGCTCAGGTAGACGGGCAGCGAGCCCGGCTGGATGACTCCGACGAACCGGGCGGCCCCTCGCAGGACCCCACGCAACCCGCCCTGGAAGAGGTCGGCGGCATCGTTGCGCCGGCCGACCGCGGTCTGCGCCGCCTCGATCGGCCGACGGACGAGGAACAGGGCCACGCCGCCGAGGACGGCGACGATCGACAGCACGAAGGCCGTCTTGAAGCCGGGCCACAGGATGAGCTCGTAGACCTCGGACTTGGCGTCGAGGGCCGCCGCGGCAGGCCGAACGATGTCGGTTGCCCACGCGGCCGCGAGGCCGAGCACGACGGTGGGGAGCATCAGCACGGCAGCCGGGGCCACGAGCGCCGGGCCGGGCGTGTGGATCGGGGTCTCGACCCCCTCGACATCGGTGAACGCGCCCCACAGGAACCGGAGGGTGTAGGCGCCGGTCAGGGCCGACGCGCCGACGAACACGGTTGTGGCGAGCCCGATCCCCGCGATCTCGGCGTCGAGGAGCCCGACGATCGCTGCCTCCTTCGCGAGGAAGCCGGCGAGTCCGATGATCCCGGCCATCGACGCGCCTCCGACGGCCGCGGTGACGGCCACGAGCGGCATGGCCCGTCGCAACCCGCTCAGCTCGGAGATCTCCCGAGTGTGCGTGCTGTGGTCGACGATGCCCACCACCATGAAGAGGCTCGCCTTGAAGACCGCGTGGGCGGCGAGCAGGGCGGTCCCGGCGAAGAGGAGCTTGGGCGTGCCCGCGCCGAACACGGCGACCAACATGCCGAGCTGGCTCACGGTGCCGTACGCCAGCAACAGCTTGAGATCGGTCTGCCGCAAGGCGCGATAGCCACCCCAGGTCATCGTCGCGAGGCCGACGACCAGCGTCATCGGCTGCCACGGCACCAGCTCGTGGAGGTGGGGCGAGAGCCGGGCGATCAGGAAGACACCGGCCTTCACCATGGTGGCCGAGTGCAGGTAGGCCGACACGGGCGTCGGCGCCGACATCGCGCCGGGCAGCCACCCGTGGAAGGGAACCTGCGCCGACTTGGTGAAGCATCCGATCAGGATGAAGACGGCCGCCCAGGACGCCAGCGGGCCGCCGATGACGACGTCGGCGAGACCCGAGAGCGTGCTCGATCCGGTGCTGATCGAGAGCATGATCAACCCCGCCAACAGGGCCAGACCGCCGGCCCCGGTGATGATGAGCGCCTGCTGGGCCGCGCTACGCGCCGCCGACTTGGTGTCCTTGAACCCGATCAGTCCGTAGGAGGTGACCGAGGTCAACTCCCAGAACACGAAGATGAGGATCAGACTGTCGGCGGTGACCAGGCCGGTCATCGCACCGGCGAAGACGGTCAGGAGTGCGGCGAACCGTCCGAGGCCGTCCTCGTCGTCGAAGTACTGGCTGGCGTAGGCCATCACCAGCACCCCGATGCCGCTGACGATGGCGAGCATCAGGAGGGCGAACTCGTCGACGACGAAGCGGAGATCGAGACCGAGCTCCGGGATCCAGGCGCGATGCTCCACGACCGGCGAGCCGTCGTGGACGTCGCCCGCCTTGGTCGCGATCCACGCGAGCGTGGCCGCTGGGGCGAGCAGCGTCACCCAGAACACGCGGGCCCGAAGGCGCGGACCGAGGAAGGCCGCGAGGAGGCCGACGGCCACGTGGACGAGGAGGATCGCGATCATCGTTCGAGCGCTTACCGACTCGAGCGCCGGCGGCACGGGGAGCACACGGAGACGATGCTAGGCGTCGGCGAGGTCATCGATGCTCAGCGTATAGGCAATCCTTGATTGGCTACTCAAAACATACCTATTTGATTAGGTCTTTTGTGAAGGGCGTGTTATGGTCTATCCATGCACCGCCACACGAAGTTCGCTCCGCTGCTCACCCGGGACGACGAGAGCCGGTTGGCCATCGCCATCGCGGCCGGCAAGGACGCCCGCCGGCGGGCCGCCGAAGGAAGCCCGGAGCCGGGCGACGAGCAACTGCTCCGCGCAGCCGAAGATGCCCGCCAGCACTTCATCGAGGCCAACGTTCGTCTCGTGCTGTCGCTGGCCCGTCGAGTGAGGATCCCCCCGCACCTCGAACGCGACGACGTGATCCAGGACGGCATGATCGGCCTCGAGCGGGCTGTCGAACGCTTCGACCACCAGAAGGGCTTCAAGTTCTCGACCTATGCCGCGTGGTGGATCCGCCAGGCGATGCAGCGGGGGCTCGAACAGACCTCCACCACGGTGCGCATCCCCGAACACCAACGAGCGAGTCTCCGGGCCGCCCAACGCGAGCGCGACGATCACGGCGTGCCGCTCGCCGACGAGCTCGCCCGCATCGAGCGCATCGGCGCGCTCGACTCACTCGACCGCTCGATCGACGACGACCTCACACCATTGGGAAGCATCGTCGCCGCACCCGACGACGAGGATCCGGCCGAGGCGATCGAGCGGGAGTCGATGCGAGAAGCCGTGGAGCAGATCCTCGGAGACCTCGACCCCCAGCTGGCCGACGCGATCGCCCGGCGGTTCGGCCTCCGGGGCTACGAGCCGTCGACCTACGCCCGAGTCGCCGAAGCCCTCGGCCGCAGCGAGGAGTCGGTGCGCCGCCAGGTGGCCCGCACCCTCCAGCGCCTGCGCCCCCGAGCCCTCGAGCTCGCCGCCTGACACCCCCCGGTCGAGCCCCGCTCGTCCCCCAGAGAAGCGAGAAAGGTGAACAGATGAATCCACAGATGAACACCACCGGTGATCGGACGCTGCGCATCGGCGACGACGTCCTCGACCAGATCCGCGAACTCGCGCACGAGGCCCGTTCGATGTGGCGTCGCGAACCCGCCGGAATCGGCCGGGCCCACACGCATGTGATGCGCGACCTGGCCGCGGTCCGACTCGATCTCGAAGCGCTCGAGCGCCGATGTTCCCGAGCGACGCCGGGCGTCGAGCAGGAGCGTGAGCTCCACGACTGTGCCAGCCGTCTCGAACGTCTGCGCCTGCACTGGCGGGGGATCGACTCGTGACCCGCGTGCTCCTCCTCCTGCTCTGGTGCTCCTCGGGCGTCCTCGCCGCGGTGGCGCTCACCCCCCGCCATCTCGGGCGCCTGGCATGGGCGCCGGCTGCGGCGGTCCTCGGGCCGCTCTGGCTCGCCGTGGCAACCGAACAGAACGGATCGACCCGATGAGTCCCCGTGCCGAGCCCCACGAAACCTATGGTTCCACCATGGTCCTCCGCGATCAAGAGCCCGACATCCCTTCGTGGACCTTCCTCACCAACCACGCCCACGTCCTGATCGCGATCAGCCGCGACGGCGAACTGCGTCAACGCGACATCGCCCACGCCGTCGGTATCACCACGGGTGCAGTGCAACGGATCATCGACGACCTGGAGGAAGGGGGCTACGTCCGCCGCGAACGGGTCGGACGGCGCAACCACTATGTGGTCACCGCCGACCGACCGCTGCGCCACCCCCTCGAGCGTCCGCACAGCGTCCAGGAACTCCTCAGCACGCTCGACGCCTGACGCTCGGCCCGGTTCCGGGTCGTCCGCGCCTGAGGAGTGACCGGCAGCGAACACTTGAGGGCTCGATGATGCCGTTGGACGCCGACCGCTCGTTACGGTGACCACCGATGCGGTCGATCCCCCGAAGATCAGCGGTCCTGCTCGTCGCCATGCTCGCGCTCGTCGCCACAGCATGCGGCGACGAGGGCTCGTCGGCCGACACCGCGGCGCCGGTCTCCGAGCCGGCGACCGACCTCACCCCCAACGACGACATCCGACTGACCGAGATCCTCGATGTGACGAGCGGCGACGCCACGACGCTGGCCGCCACCGCCACCGGTGACCGCCCGGTGCTGCTGTGGCTCTGGGCACCGCATTGACCGACGTGTCGGCGGGAGGGTCCCGCGGTCGAGCAGTTCGCTCGAGAGCACGCAAGTGACATCCAGGTGATCGGAGTCGGCGCACAGGACGACTTCGACTATGCCGTCGAGTTCCTCTCGTCCACCGGCGTCGAAACCCCCGACATGCTGTGGGACCCGTCGTTCGCCACCTGGTCGGCCTTCGGCGTGCGGCTCAACAGCCAGATGCTGCTGATGTCGCCGGACCTGACCTCGGGCACGGAACTGTTCTTCGGCTTCGACGAGGTTCGCCAACAGGAAGTGCTCGACGCGCTCCCCGCCCTGGGCTGACCGGCGCAGCGGCGCCGAGCCCGCGGCTAGCGTCCGAGGCATGGCCCGTTCGATCGCGACCAACCGCACCGTCTCCCGCGCCGAACTCGAGGAGTTCGTCCGCCCCCGGCACCGCGGCGTACTGCTGACGACTCGAGCGGACGGCCGACCGCAGTCGTCGTTGGTCACGACGGGCCTCGCCGACGGCGACCTCGTGATCTCGAGCTATCCGGAACGAGCCAAGATCCACAATGTGCGTCGGAACCCGCTGGCATCGATGACGGTCATGTCGGACGAGTTCAGTGGCGAGTGGGTCCACATCGACGGCACCGCCGAGGTGGTCGACCTCCCCGAGGCGCTCGAGGGTCTCGTCGAGTACTTCCGGGTGATCTCCGGCGAGCATTCCGATTGGGACGAGTACCGCGAGGCGATGACCGCCCAGGGCAAGTGTCTGATTCGCCTCACCATCGACCGCTGGGGGCCGATCGCCCGGGGCGGCTTCCCGGCTCGCCTCGCCGACTGACGGCTCACGGCGGAACGAGCATCCACCGACCGTCGGGTCCGGTGAGCACGCGCCAGCCCTTTACCTCGCCGCTACCAGCGACCGGGGGCCAACACGAGGATCTGGCGCTCGGTTCGGGCCGGCACGAGATCGCGGCCCGACGGTTCGGGATCGAGCGGCACGGGGTTCGGATCGACCTTCTTCGGGTCGTCGTCGTCGGCCATCTGCACGAGCAGGTCGGCGGGCATGGCCCCGAACCAGGCCAGCGTGACCGTCTCACCATCGGCGATCCGGGCGAGACGCACGCCCTGGCCTCCCCGGCCCTTGACCGGCAACTCCTCGTAGGGCGTCGCCTTCAGGCCCGCTGTGTCGGTCACGATGATGGACGCGCCGTCGCCGATCAGCGCGCCCGCACCGACGACCTTCGCATCGCCCTTGAGCTTCATCCCGGCCACCCCGCCGGCGCCGCGGCCCTGCATGCTGACCGTGTCGACGGGCAGGCGGAGGACCTGGGCGTCGGACGCGACGATCGCCATGTCGGCGCCGTCGCTGGCGCGAAAGGCCGAGACCACACGGTCGTTCGGCTTGAGCCCGATGATGGTCTTGCCACTTCTCGTGCCTATCACCTCGTCGACGGCCACACGTTTGGCGACGCCGCCCGCCGTGACGAGGACGAGCGGATCGCCCTCGCTCACGACGAGGTCGAGGACCTCCTCACCCTTGTTGAGCCCGAGCAGTTGGGCCGCCGGGCCACCGCGGGTACGACCCGCGGCATCGGCCACCTCGCCGCCGCGGAAGACGAACACGCGACCCTCGGAGGTGACTGCGGCGATGGGTGAACCGGTCGACGTGACGACCTGTGCGGTGAGCAGGTCGTGTCGCCCGGCCGTGGCCCGCTTCGCGCCGTCGGTGGGCACCCGGCCCAGGTTGCCCGACGTCGAGAGGGTGACCACGCACGGCTCGTCGGAGTCGGGATCGAAGGTCGCATCGACCTCGGTGGGCTTCTCGAACACGGGGATGTCGTCGATCGCGACGATCTCGGAGCGCCGGTCGACCCCGTGGCGTTCGACCAGCTCCGCCAACTCGGCCAGCACGAGGGTGCGACGGCGCTGCTCAGAACCGAGCAGCTTGTTGTAGTCGTCGATGTCGGCGCGGAGGCCGGCGGCCTCCTCCTCGAGCTCGAGCTTGGCCAGCGCGGTCAGGCGGCGCAGCGGCATGTCGAGGATGTGGGCGGCCTGGATGTCGCTGAGGTCGAAGCGTTCGATCAGACGATCACGGGCTTCGGCCGCGTCCTGGGAGCTGCGGATGATCTGGACGACCTCGTCGATCGCATCGAGTGCGATCAGGAGCCCTTCGAGGATGTGGAGCCGATCCTGGGCCTTGGCCAGCCGGTACTCGGTGCGGCGGACGATGACCTCGAGCCGATGCTCGATGTAGTGGCGGCAGAGGTCGTAGATGCCCAGCGTGGTGGGCACACCGTCGACGAGCACCACGTTGTTGACGCCGAAGGTCTCCTCGAGCGGGGTGAGCCGGTAGAGCTCCTGGAGCACCGCCTGGGGGTTGACGGCCGGCTTGACGTCGATCTGGATCCGCAGACCGTGCATGTCGCTCAGGTCGGCGATGCCCGCCACGCCGACGATCTTGCCGTTGTTGGCGTGTTCCTGGACCTTGGCGATGACCCGCTCGGCCCCCACGAGGTAGGGAAGCTCGGTGACGACGATGGCCTGGCGGGAGCGGGTGATCTGTTCGACGTGGGCCTTGGCCCGGATGCGAAACGTGCCCCGCCCCGTCTCGTAGGCATCGCGCAGTCCGTCGTCGACGATGATCCCGCCCGAGGGGAAGTCGGGACCGGGCAGGACCTTCATGAGTTCGTCGACCGTCGGCTTCGGGCGCCGTTGGGTCATCACCAGCGTGATCGCCTGTTCGACCTCGCGGAGGTTGTGGGGCGCCATGTTGGTGGCCATGCCCACGGCGATGCCGCTGGTGCCGTTGACGATGATGTTGGGCAGGGCGGCCGGGAGCACGACCGGCTCCTCGCCCTCACCGTCGTAGGTGGGCCGGAAGTCGACGGTGTCCTCATCGAGCTCGGCCACCATGTCCATCGCGGCGTCGGACAACCGGCATTCGGTGTAGCGGGCCGCGGCGGGTGGGTCGTCGAGCGATCCGAAGTTGCCCTGCGGATCGATGAACGGGACCATGCGCGAGAAGTCCTGGCCCATGCGCGTGAGGGTGTCGTAGATCGCCGCATCGCCGTGGGGGTGATAGCGGCCCATCGTGTCGCCGACGATCCGGGCCGACTTGCGATAGGGCGAGTTCGGACGGATGCCCATCTGCAGCATCGACCACAGGATCCGGCGTTGCACGGGCTTCAGGCCGTCGCGGACATCGGGAATGGCCCGGGCCGTGATCACCGACAGCGAATACGCGAGGAACGACTCGCTCATCTCGTCGGCGACCGGCACATCGATGACTTCGCGGGCGTAGCTGGGGTCGAACTCGAGTTGTCGAGGCACGTTGACTCCGGTGGTGTCGTGGTGAGGCGAGGTGACCCGACCGTAGTGGCGCGGAGTGACACCGCGGCGCCACCGCTACGGTCCACTCGTGGCCGCCACACCGCTCCCCGATCCGCCGAGCGTCCTCATCGTCGGTGCCGGCGACGTGGGCCTCGGTGCCGCAACGGCACTGGCACGACGGGGCGCCGACGTCACCACGCTCAACCGGTCGGGAAGGGGCGTGCCGGGCGCGACGATCCGGCGGGGTGACCTGGCCGATCCGGCGTCGCTCGAGGGGCTCGCACCCGCCGACATCGTGGTTTTCACCACCGCGCCACCCGGCCGCGACACCGACGCCTACCGGCTCGCATACGTCGACGGACCCCGCCGGATCCTGGAGGCACTCCCCCGCCTGCCCGAGCGGCTCGTCCTCACCTCGACCACCGGCGTCCACGGCGTCGACGACGGGTCCTGGGTCGACGCCGATTCGGTGCCCGAACCGACGCGGCCGACGGCCGCCGTCGTCCTGGCCGGCGAAGAGGCCCTCCGCGAGGCCGCACCGACCGTCGTCGTGCGCCCGGCGGGTATCTACGGACCGGGCCGGAGTCGCCTCATCGACCGGGTCAGGGCCGGCGAGGAGGCAGTGGCAGCCGACGGCACCCCGCGCTGGACGAATCGGATCCATCGTGACGATGTCGTGACCGCCCTCGTAACCGCGACGAGTCACCCCGCTCCCCCGCCGACCCTTCTCGCCGTCGACGACGAACCGGCGGCGCGCGACGACGTGATCCGGTTCCTGGTCGGCCTGCTCGGCGCCCCCGAACCGCCGACCGTCGACGTGCCGGCCGAGACCGGCAAACGCTGCCGCAACGATGCCCTCCGGGCCCTCGGCTGGACCCCCACGTATCCGAGCTACCGCGTCGGCTACCCCGCGCTCACCGGCTGATCGGTAACTGCCCCCAGGCGCGGCGCAGTGCGGCCGGCAGCACCGTCAAGCCGAGTGCGGTGACCCGGCCGTCGTCGTCGAGCAGACCCCATTCGCCCCAGGGTTCGATCACGGTGGCGAAGGCCCATCCGATGCGGGCCCGGTCGGCCTTGGGAATGGTCGTGTCGATCTCGGGGCACCGGTTGACGAAGTCGACCATGCGATCTCCGTCGACCGCGCAGCCCGCTCCCGCACGCACCAGGCCGATCACGGCGCCGAGCCAGTCGGCCCACTCCAGGGTGAGCACGGCATCGCGCTGGCGCGGGTCGAGCGGGGCGA
The DNA here is from genome assembly GCA_040263275.1 of Acidimicrobiales bacterium. GTDB lineage: Bacteria > Actinomycetota > Acidimicrobiia > Acidimicrobiales > Aldehydirespiratoraceae > JAJRXC01. The sequence goes on along the minus strand of JBDQKM010000024.1, from coordinate 7,459 downwards.
GGTCGGTCGGCGCAACGAACTCGGCAACGGCACCGACCCACTCGGCCGCAGCCCCCTCGACCGGTTCGTCGACCGATGCCGGTAGGGCCCGAGCCAACACGTCGAGGGCGTAGGCGTCGTCTTCGGGATCGCGGGGCGGCGCGTCGGGGATCTCTTCCTCGACCGCCACCGGGGGTGGCACGTCGACGTCGACGAGCGTGGCCAGGCGCCGGAGCAGCACTCGGCCGTTGACGACGGACGACATCGACGGCTGGTCGGTGGCCCGCAGCGCAGCCACACATCGCGCCGCGAGGTCGGACGGACCACCGTCGGTCCGTTCGATGTCGGCATCGTCCTCGAGCAGCGCATCGAGGAGGTCGCCCGGCCCGACGACGACCTCACCGATGGTCTCCGGCAGGCTCGCGACGAGATCGACGGTGATCACGTGGCGCTCGTCGAGCGCATCGACGAACCGGAACGCGATCGACTCGCTCCTTCCGGCCGAGAGCACCCACGCGCCTTCGCACCGAGCGGTACCGACCGCGTCGACCCACGCCGGGGCCTCACCCGTCCATGCGAGTGGCGGCAGCTCGTCGACGAGGCCGGACAACGCGGCGATCGCCGTGGCCGCCCCGTCGCCACCCGCCCGGGCGATGGCCGCGCCGAGCGCGGAGGAATCGACCGCACACTCGGCCGCGAGGGCGAGCACGTCGCTGGCCCACGCCTCGGCTCGCGCCGCGTCGAGCGCGGCGAGCTCCTCGGTCTGGTCGAGGACGTGCTCGACGAGTTCGGCGAGGACGGGAGCGGAGGGGTCGGTCACGGCGCTGCGAGTCTAGAGTCCGGCCGTGCCCGAGCTACCCGAGGTCGAGACCATCCGGCGTCAGTTGGCGCCTCATCTCACGGGCGCCGAGATCATCGACGCGGGGAGTCACTGGTCGGCGAAGTTCACGCCCGCCGTCGAGGCGATCGGCGACGAGATCGTGGGCACGCGCCGCCGCGGCAAGTACCTGCTGTTCGACCTGCGCGGTGCCGACCAGAGCGGTGTCGACCAGAGCGGTGCCGACGACCGCGATCGTGAGCTGGTGGTCCACCTGGGCATGACCGGACGACTGGCCATCGAACACGACACCGACCTCGACCACCCGCACCTCCGGGCGTGGTGGCGGCTCGACGACGGACGCGTGCTGACGTTCCACGACGCCCGCCGCTTCGGTCGTGTCCATGTCGTCGACCGGGGGGAGCATGCGGGCATCCCCACGCTGGCCGCGCTCGGACCCGAACCCTTCGACGACGCCTTCAACGGCAAAGAACTCGCCGCCTTCGCCAAGCGCAGCAACCGCCACCTCAAGACGCTGCTCCTCGGGCAGCGAGCCGTTGCCGGGGTGGGCAACATCTACGCCGACGAAGCCCTCTGGATGGCCGGTATCAACCCCGCCACCCGGCGGCTGAGCCGGCCACGAGCCGACCGTCTCGTGGAGACGATCCGCACAGCGCTGCAGTCGGGGCTCGACCATGGAGGCACCACCCTGCGGGACTATGTCGACTCCGCGGGCGAGCAGGGCGCGAACCAGCACGAGCTGCACTGCTACGGGCGGAGTGGCGAACCGTGCGAGCGCTGCGGCACGGTGCTGCGTCGCCGCGAACTCGATGCCCGGACCACGACCTGGTGCCCGCAGTGCCAGGCCCGCTGAGCGTCAGCCGATGGTGACGCCGGCGAGGCTCAGGTTCACTTCATGCGCCAGCAGGTTGGCATGGCGGTGGGCGCCGAGCACCACGTAGAGCCCGAAGGCCCGTTCACCGGCCCGGAAGAAGCGCTGGGCTCCGGCTTGACCGCCGAGACGGCGCTGGAGCGATGCCGGCGAGAAGTCGGCCGCTTCGAGACCGTGGGGCACGTCTCGGCCCGAGAACATCGCCGTGCTCGCCGAGGCCGGGTCGAACTCCATGAGCACGATAAAGATGCCGCCGGCGTCCATGGTCTCGACGGCACCCGAGCCGTAGTCGCCACGTTCGGCGGGGAGCGCGAAGTTGGCCAGATGCACCAGCGAACGGGGAGCGGCCCCCGGGTCGGCCCGGAGCTCGCTGAACTCGACTTCCCATCCGCCGCGAACGACGACCTCGACGCCGTTGGCGGCCAGCCGGTGCCCGCTCATGCCAGGACCGCCGAACCGAGGGCGACGACCGCAACGGCCCCGAGCGAGGCGAGCCGCACGACGGGCTCACTGCGATCGAGACGTCGGTGCAGCGCGCGCAGATCGTTGACGGTGCGGACCCGCCCGTTGCGCGTTGCCCCGACGCCGCGGATGAGCCCGTAGGCGGCGCCGAGGGCGAGGGTCTGGCCGGGGGGCAGCACGACCCCGGCGACGAGGACGACTCCGAGCAGCAGGGTGTTGACGACCGTCACGAGACCGAATCCGAGCTGGGCGCCGAAGCCAACGCCGTAGACCCAGCCCCGGTAGGTGGTGAGCCAGCGCTCGTCGACCTGACGTCGCCCGGGCACGGTGAGACCGGCGAGATCACCGATCACCGCGATGGCGGTCGCCGCCGCGATCACCACGAGTGCGGTGGACGGTGCGGGGCGACCCGACAGCGCGTCGAACAACAGACTCGCAATCGCGAGCATCGCACCGAGCGCGAGCCCGCCGATCACGTGGCCGGCGAGCAGCCACGACCGCGTCAGCCAGTACCGGTGGCCTCGTCCCCGCTCGCCGAGCGGAGTGATGCTGGTCAGCATCGACGTCCCTCAAGGCGACCACGCCGCCCGCACGGCGGCGGGCACGGCGACGATCAGTGCGAGCACGAAGGGGCTCATCCTTCCGGCCTGTCGGGGCCGGCGGGCTCCGGGTAGAGGCTCGGGTGGCCGGGGCCGATGCCGGAGGCGGCGAGGGCCTCGTCGACCGTGCCACCCATGGCCTCGTCGTCGAGCGCCTGCGAGAGCAGGCCGTGGACCTGCTCCCAGCCGGTGGCGGTGCCCGAACCCACGACGCGTCCGGTGCGACCGTCGACGAGGGCGAAGTAGGGCGATCCGGGAACGCCGTAGGCCGTCCACGCATCCGACGAACACACGGTGCAGATACCTGTAGGCGCCAGCTCGGCGAGCTTGCTCTCGGAATCGTGGACGGGGTCCTGGGCGACGATCACCAGTCGGGTGCCGGAGCCCGGCAGGTCGATGGCGGGCGATGCGAACTCGGTCCAGAAGGCCTGACAGGTCCGACAGCCCGACGACAGGAAAGCGAGAAGCGTGTGGTGCTCGCCGGCCAGGGCGACCTTGACCGGCCCGCCTCCGGGGACCGTGCCGACGATGTCGATCGCGTCGGGGCGCGACGACGGGGCCGCCACGGGGACCGGTCCGACCGGCGAGGCCGGGGTGCCCTCGTCGAGCGGCACGCCGGCTCGATCGAGAGCCCTGAGGATCTCGGCATGGGTCCGCAACAAGCCGAAGACGATGACCGTGAGTATCGCGATCGCGACCGTCTGCACGATGACGAGGACGATCACTCGGTCTCCTCATGCGCGGCCCCGAAGCGCTGTTCGTAGCGGTGCATGAAGGTGATGACCTGGGCCCGATCGATCCAGAACCCGCCCCCGAAGATCGTCGGCGAGAGGCCCGTCGTGAGCTCGGTCTCGACCGCCCACGCGACGGCGCGTCGGTAGAAGGCATTGACGGGCACGTCGACGAACGGGATCTCGACGCTCGAGGACGGCTCCCCCGCCAAGCGCCACAGGAAGGTGATGGCCTCGCCACGGGTGACGAACTGGTCGGGCGAGAAGCGGTCGGGGGCGGTGCCGGTGGTGATCCCCTCGGCCGCCATCCAGGCGACCGGATCGGCGTACCACGCAGTCGGGGCGACATCGACGAACGGGGTCGGATCGGTCACCATCGGGCTTCCCTGGTAGCGCCACAGGAAGGTCGCCATGTGCGAACGGGGGGCCAGTTCGCCGGGGCCGAAGATGTCGCTGTTGTAGCCCATGGCGATTCCCGCCTCGACCGCCCACTCGACCGCCTCCGTGTAGAAGGCGCTGGGGGCGATGTCGGTGAATCCGTCGTGCAGGCAGGCCCGATCGTGGAAGCGGGTGCCGTTGTCGGTCAGCGCCGGGCCGGAGTCGCAGCCGGCATCCCACTGCCAGGGGACGACGCACGTCACGATCCGGCACGCGATCGGCCCGACACAGGCGACGTCCTGGTTGCACTGGCCGTAGCGGAACCGAGTGCAGTCGACGGCGCGGGATCCGCAACCTTCGAGACACCGGCAGTCGGCCGAGGTGCACGACGACGAACACACACCGGAGTCGTCGCATCCGCAGCCGTCGTCGCAGGGCAGGTTGCAGTCGAGGTAGTAGCGCGGCCGGCGTTTGCCGTCGACGTCGCAGAAGCCGCTGCCGTCGGCCTTCCACCAGCCCGCCACGATCGTGCCCGGCGGACAGAGGTTCTCGCCGGTGAGCTGACAACAGAAGTCGGTGTAGCCGTCGCAGCAGGCTGACCCACAGTCGCAGCTCGACCCTGCACAGGAACAGATGGCTGCGTGGGCCGAGGTCGGCCGCAGGGCGTAGGCGGCGGGGGCCACGGCGAGCGCGGTCGCTCCCATCGCCGACTTCGACAGGAAACCGCGGCGCGACGACCGGTGGTCGACCACGCGGCTGAGCGTCTCGACGACCCGCCGGCTCATGCGCGCTCCTCCAGGTCGATGCGGAAGGGTGCAGCCGCGGCCGGACCGGATGCTCTCGCCCCGAGCGCTTCGGGCAGGGCGGTGAAGGCCACGAGGGCGAGACCGGCGACCACGCCCACGACGAGGACGAATCCGGCACCGCCGGCCGGCTGACCGTCCATGACCTCGATTGGGGCGTCGCCGGCGATCGCACCGAACGACACCGCCGCCAGGGCGGCGTTGCCGACGATGTGGATCCATGAGGGCGGTGCGTCGACCCGGCCGAAACAGCCACAGGAGGTCGCCCCGGCCGCCAGGGCCCGCCAGACGACGGCGACGAAGCCCAGGTAGAGCGCCCCGGTCGCGGCAGCGACGATCGGACCGCCGACGAGGAGCGCGGTGACGCCGACGACGGACTCGACGACACCGATCCCGATGGTGAGGGAAGGACGGGGCGGCAGACCCAACGTCGACAACAGCTCGGTCGTGGGGGCGGGACGGGCGACCTTCGCCATACCGGCCACCAGCAAGAGCATGGCGGCGGCGGCGTGCAGCGCGACGAGTACGTCCATTCCCGTGAACGTAACGCGACTGCAACACCTTGCGGCGAACCGGGCGCCGGCACGACACCGGCGTTCGGGGCCACACCGGTACGGTTGCCGTCATGGCTGGGGACCGTCCGGACTTCTACGAGCTGATCGCCAGCAACCGTCGTCGCACCTGGCTGCTCATGTTCGCGTTCTTCGTGCTGCTCGCCGTGGTGGGTGCGGTGATCTCGTTGGCCCTCGGTGGCGGCATCATCGGCGTGATCATCGGCGTGGTGGTGTCGTTCGGTTTCACGTTCGCCTCGTACTTCCAGAGCGACACGCTGGCGCTGCGCTCGACGCGAGCGGTCCCGGCCGACCCCAGCGATTTCCCGCAGCTCAACAACCTCGTCGCCGAGGTCTCCCTCGCCGCCGGTATCCCACAGCCCAGGGTGTTCGTGGTCCACGACCCGTCACCCAACGCGTTCGCCACCGGGCGCAACATCGACAACGCCGCGGTTGCCGTCACCACCGGACTGATGGACAAGATGAACCGTCAGGAGCTCGAGGGCGTGATCGCCCACGAGATCGCCCACATCCGCAACGGCGACATCCTCGTCATGACGGTCGCCGTCGCCACGGCCGGCGCGATCGCCCTCATCGCCGACATCTTCTGGCGCATGCTCTACTGGGGCGCCCTCACCGGGGGCGGCGCATCCCATCGGCGACGCAGCAACGACAACAACGGGGGCGCGAACCCGCTGATCATCATCGGCATGGTCGCGGTGGCCGTGCTCGCGCCCCTGGCCGCGGCCCTGCTGCGGGCCGCCGTCAGCCGATCGCGCGAATCGTTGGCCGACGCGACGGCGGTCGAGATCACCCGCTATCCGGCGGGTCTCCGACAAGCCCTCGAGAAACTCGATGCCGACATCACGGTCGTCCGGCGCACCTCCCACGCCACCTCGCACCTGTGGATCGAGTCGCCGGACGACACCGAGACCGAGGCCCGGGGTCGCAAGTTCAACAGCATGTTCAGCACCCATCCACCGCTGGCCGAACGGATCAACATCCTTCGCGAGATGGAGGGGCTGGCGCCCTACGAGGGCCCAGATCCCGTCATCGCCGAGGCACTGCGCACGCTGCAGGACGACCGCGCCAATCCCGAGACCGGGATGTCGCTGCAGGGTGCGACGTCGACGACGAGCGCGCTCGCCGGCATCGACCTCGGCGCCATCTTCCCCGGAATGGGCGAGGTCGCCCCGGTCGACGAGGACCCCGAGCACGCGCCGGCCGGCTGGTACCACGACCCTGATGCCGACGACGGCGCGCTGCGCTACTGGGACGGCCGTCGCTGGACGGACCACCGTCACGAGATCCCCGATCACAACCCGATCGCGCCCGAGGGCACTCGCCGTAGCCGCCTGCCCCGGCCTCCTCGGCGCGGCGGCCACCGGAGATGACAGACGACGCCGCTGACCTCACCGTCGGCGTCGGACCCCACCCGGAGCCGTGGCCCGACGACGATCGGCTCGATCCCGAGTTGCTGGCCGACGGCGACCGCCGCAACGTCGTCGACCGCTACCGGTACTGGACGGTCGACGCGATCGTCGCCGACCTCGACCGGCATCGTCACGGCTTCCACGTGGCGATCGAGAACTGGGAGCACGACCGCAACATCGGCACCGTGGTGCGCACGGCCAACGCCTTCCTGGCGGCCGAGGTGCACATCGTCGGGCGCCGCAAGTGGAACCGTCGTGGCGCCATGATGACCGACGTCTACCAACACGTCCGTCATCACGCCACCGTCGACGAACTGCTCCGTTGGGCCGACACGGCCGCCGTCCCCGTGATCGGGATCGACAACCTGCCCGGGTCGGTGCCGATCGAGTCGGCGGCACTCCCCGAGCGCTGTGTGCTGCTCTTCGGACAGGAGGGGCCGGGCCTCTCGACGGCGGCGCGGGCCGCGGCTGAGCAGGTCTGCTCCATCGCCCAGTACGGCTCGACCCGGTCGATGAACGCCGGGGTCGCCGCCGGGATCGCCATGCACGCCTGGATCCGCCGCTGGGCACCGCCGACATAGTCGCCGGTCGCGTCAGTCGGGCACGGCCACGATCACACGCTCCAGGGGCAGCACATAGCGCTGGAGCCTCGCGGCACAGCGCTGAAGGTCACTGGGCCGGCCGACGACCCGAGCCCATCAGCGGGGCCATCGTGTGCCCGTCGAACTCGATCTCGAAGCCGACACCGACCCGGATCCCCTCCAGCGAGGCTCCGGCGAGCGCGGACTCGATGGCCGCCCGGCTGAGTCCGTCG
>JBDQKM010000023.1:0-25672 GCA_040263275.1 Acidimicrobiales bacterium | reverse complement strand
GCATCCATCGCCGCGTTCACCGCAGTGTCGCCGTGGGCGTGGGTCGCGACCTTCATGCCCCGCCGGTGGGCCTCGTCGGCGGCGGCCGCCAGTTCTTCCGTCGAGTACTGCTGGGCGCCGGGCGGCCCGTGTGAGGCGATCACCCCGCCGGAGGCACAGATCTTGATGAGCTTCGCCCCGTGCTTGATCTGGTAGCGAACCGCCTTGCGTACCTCGTCGATGCCGTCGGCGATGCCTTCCTCGACGGAGAGCGGCATCATGTGCGGCGAGAGTCCGCTCTGGGCGCTCGGGTCGAGATGGCCACCCGTGGTCGTGATCGCATGGCCGGCGGGAACGATGCGGGGACCGTCGAACCAGCCGAGGTCCGACGCCTCGCTCAGGGCGACATCGAGCATGTAGCCGCCGGTCTTCACGAACAGGCCGAGGTTGCGGACCGTGGTGAAGCCGGCCATCAGCGTGCGCTTGGCGTTGACCGTCGCCCGCAGCGTCATCTTGACCGGATCGGTGACGACCGGGTCGGTGAGGCCCGCCCCCGGGCCACCGAGGACGAGGTCGACCTCCATGTCCATCAACCCGGGCACGAGGGTGAGGTCGGGCAACTCGAACACCTGGTCGGCGTCGGCGGTCACGGTGGCGTCGGTGCCGACCGACGTGATGCGGTTGCCCTCCACACAGACGTACGCCCCTCGGAGCAGATCGCCGGTGTCGATGTCGAGCACAGCGCGGGGATGGAGAACGGTCACGATCGGGTCGGGCATCGACGCATGTTGCCACACGGGCGCAGGAGCACGCTCACCTGCTAGACCGCCCGTGAGCGATCGGGGATGCCCATGGATGACTGGCAGGACGTCGACTTCTTCACCGACCAGGGGCTGGTCGAGGACCCCTACCCGTACTTCGACGACCTCCGTGCGGCCTGTCCCGTGCTTCCCCTCGATCACCTCGGCGTGGTGGCCGTCACCGGCTACGACGCGATCGCCGACGTCTACCGAGACCCCGACACGTTCTCGTCGTGCAACTCGGTGGTCGGGCCCTACGCGGCGTTTCCGGTGCCGCTCGAGGGTGACGACGTCCGCCACCTCGTCGACGAGCATCGTGACCAGCTCCCGATGCACGAACACATGGTGACGATGGACCCGCCGGACCACACGCGGGAGCGGGCGCTGCTCATGCGGCTCCTCACCCCGAAGCGACTCCGCGACAACGAGGCGTTCATGTGGCGCCTCGCCGATCAGCAACTCGACGAGTTCGTGGCCGACGGCCACTGCGAGTTCATCAGCGCCTACGCGCAGCCCTACGCACTGCTCGTGGTGGCAGACCTCCTCGGTGTGCCCGAAGAGGAGCACGAACGCTTCCGCGAGGGCTTCGGGCTCAGTGGCCGACCCGGTGAGGTCGGCGCCGGTGAGGAAGGCAACCCCGGCGAGAACCCGCTCGCCTGGCTCGACGGCTACTTCGAGGACTACATCGAGGATCGCCGGCGGGCGCCCCGCGACGACGTCCTCACCCAGCTCGCTCTCGCGACCTATCCCGACGGCAGCGTCCCCGACGTGACGAACGTCGTGAGGACATCGACCTTCCTGTTCGCCGCCGGCCAGGAGACCACCGCTCGACTGCTCGCTGCCGCACTCAAGCATCTGGCGGAGCATCCCGAGCACCAGGAGCTGCTGCGCGTCGACCCGGAGCGGATCCCCGACTTCCTCGAGGAGGTGCTGCGGGTCGAGAGCCCGGTGAAGACCGACTTCCGGCTCGCGACCCGTACCACGCAGGTGGGTGGCGTCGACATCGCCGCGGGGACGCCGGTCATGTTGCTCAACGGCGCGGCCAACCGCGACCCGGAGCGATTCGAATGCCCCCACGAATTCCGTATCGATCGGCCCAACGCCCAGTCGCACGTGGCGTTCGGTCGCGGGATCCACTCGTGCCCGGGGGGTCCGTTGGCCCGGGCCGAGGCGCGGATCAGCATCGAGCGGATTCTTGCCCGCATGGGCGACATCGGCTTGGCCGAGGAGCACCACGGTCCGGCCGGTGCCCGCCGCTTCGACTACGAACCCACCTGGATCCTTCGCGGTCTCACGAACCTGCAGCTCACCTTCGAGCCTCGAGCGTCCAGCTGAATCGGTGGGTGCCCGCGCCCACGCGATGGGCGGGGAGAGTGTCGGGGCCACACGCCGCGGTGCCGAGCCCGCGGACCGCCGCGTCTATGTGGACCTCGACATGGTCGGCCCGGGAGAGTTCGGCCAGAGTCATCGCCCTGGTCAGGTCGGCATCGGTGTGACGACGGGCCGAGAAGCCGAGCCGCTGATCGGGGGAGGGTGGCGCAACGCGGATCGTGTCGCGCCCTCCGCGTAGGGAGAACCAACGGGTGTCGGTGTGGTGGCTGTGCTCCTGGGGAAGCACGTAGGAGTGGTACTGGTCGGCCACGGTCGATCGCCAGACCCCGACCGTCGCCGCGGCCCGCCGATCGGGGTAGGTCTCGTGCGGCCCGAGGCCGAGCCAGCGCAGGTCGTCGAACCGGTCGTCGACCGCGAACACCACCCCGACGCGGGGAAGGTCGTGCCACTCCTTCGGCACCCGGATCGTCTCGTCGAAGTGGATCCGTCCGTCGGCCAGGGTCACGTCGGTGCGGTGGGTGGCGTGGTGCACGGCCCCGTGGAGTCGCCGCCGCAGCGTCAGCTGCACTGGGCCGTCGTCGGTCCGGACGGTGGCGCCCAGCGGTTCGACCTCGAGATCGTCGAGCCCCCACGTCAGCCATCGGTTGCGCACGCCGGACACCTCGCTCATCCAGCCCTGGGCCACGCCATCGTTGTCGGTCGGGGCCCGCCACAGGGTGGCCTCGATCGGGCCGACGAGGCAGGGGCGGCCGCGGAGATCGACGGTGGCGACGGTCGCGGCCTCGCGATCGAAGTGCAGCGAGAACGGACCGGTGGTGATCCGGTCGTCGTCGATGGTCGACGGCCGGGTCGAGCGCCGGAGGCCCGGAGTCGGGGCCGACACCGGCAGGGGCAACTGCTCCCAGGCGACGATGTGGCCCTTCGGGGCCCAGGCGGAGGAGGTGGCCGTCGAGAAGCGCAGGGTCAGGAACGCGTCGTTGCCGCGGAGCCGGGTCATCGCCCGCGGGACGGTCACCCGCGCGCTGGTGCGCGGACCGATCGTCGGCAGGTCGAGGCGGCCGGATTCGACGGTCTCGCCGTCGACGCTCACCTCCCACTCGCAGGTCAGGTCGTCGAGGTCGGTGAACCAGCGCCGGTTGTGGACCTGCACCGCCCGGCCGGGAGCATCGGTGGCCGTGACCGGCCGCCCGCACCAGGCGACCTCGGTCAGCGCCGGATGGGGCACGCCGTCGGGACCCACGAGGCCGTTGATGCAGAAGTTGACGTCGTTGGGCTCGTCGCCGAAGTGGCCGCCGTAGGCCCAGAAGAAGCGCCCATCGCCGTCGGTCTCGGCGAGGCCCTGGTCCTTCCAGTCCCAGATGAAGCCGCCCTGAAGGGCGGCGTGGGTCTCGAACGCACGCCAGTAGTCGACGAGCGAGCCGTTGGAGTTGCCCATGGCGTGGGAGTACTCGCACAGGATCATCGGGCGATCGTCGAGACCGGTCTCCTCGGCCCAGGTGGCCCACTCCTCGATCAGGGCGATGTCGGGATACATCGGACAGACGATGTCGCTGGTCATCCGCTCGGACTCGTTCGGCGCGACCAGATGGCGCTCGACGGTGGTGCCGTCGCCGTGTTTGACCCGGGTGAGCAGCGACCCCTCGTACTGCACGAATCGGGTCGGGTCGGTGGCCCGCACCCAGGCCGCGGCGGCGTCGTGGGCGGCGCCGTGGCCGGCCTCGTTGCCGAGCGACCACCCGATCACCGACGGATGGTTGCGGTCTCGCAGCACCATGCGCTGGACCCGGTTGACGATGGCGCCGTGGTAGCGCACGTCGTGGCACACGGAGTCCTGGCGGCCGTGCGACTCCACGTTGGCCTCGTCGACCACATACAGCCCGAGCTCGTCACACAGGTCCAACAGCGCCGGGTCGTTCGGGTAATGCGCGGTGCGGACGGCGTTGATGTTGTGGCGCAGCATCGTCACCAGATCGGCCCGCAGCTCGTCGATGGTCTGGGTTTTGCCGGTCTCGGGGTGGTGGTCGTGGCGGTTCACGCCGTTGAGCATGACGGGCTGCCCGTTGAGCAGGAGGCGGCGGTCGCGCACCTCGACCCGCCGGAAGCCCACCTGCAGCTCGGTCGTGTCGGCCACCGTGCCGTCGGGCCCGACCAGGTCGACCCGCAGGCGGTAGCGCGTCGGTGACTCGGCCGACCACGGCTCGACCGCGTCGAGCGCGATCGTCGTGTGCGCCCGCTCGCCCTCGAACCCCCACGACGTGAGGAAGGCCTGGTATCCGAAGCCCGGGCGCCGAGCAGCGACCGTGGTCGACTGCGGGCCGTCGCCGACCCGACGACCCCGGGAGTCGTAGAGACGTACCCGGGTGCTCCATCCCTCCGCGACGGGCCCACCGACATGGGCATCGACGGACAGCGTGCCTGACCCGGTCGCAGGGTCGAAGTCGGCGGCGGTCGCGACGTCGGCGAGGTGGACCGCGGGCACCGAGCGCAGGGACACGCTGCGGTGCAGGCCCGCATGCCACCAGTGGTCCTGGTCCTCGATCCAGGTGGCGTCGCAGTAGCGCACGACCATCACCGCGAGCGTGTTGGTGCCCGTGACGAGATGGTCGGTCAGGTCGAACTCGCTCGCGAGACGCGAATCCTTGCCCATGCCGACGAAGTCGCCGTTGCAGTACACGACCGCCATCGACTCGGCCCCGCCCAGATGCAGGATCGTGCGCCGCGACGCCCACCCACGCGGGGGCCGGAACGTGGTGCGGTAGAGGCCGGTCGGGTTGTGGGCCGGCGTCGCGGGCGGTTCGAGGGGCCACGGCATCTGGACGTTGGTGTAGTGGGGGAGGTCGCCCGTGCCCTGACGGGTCCAGCAGCCCGGCACCTCGATCGAACGCCACCCCCGCCCACGGGACGTCGCTTCCTGCCACTTCGCCGGCGCAGCGGTGGGGTGGTCGACGAGCAGGAAGTCCCACTCGCCGTCGAGCGATCGGGTCCAGCGCTCGTCGACGGCCAGCGGGGCGCGTGCAGGGAGGCGGTTGACCTCGAACGTCTCGGGGAGTTCCCACCACGTGATCGGCATGCGCACTTCCTACTCCAGATCGAGAGGTGCGGTCCGCGGCCGGCAGCCTCGCACGGCGGACCTTGCCGCGGCCACGAGAACTGCAATAGTGATCTCGTCGAACCAGGGGGATGGGTATGACCGAGGGGATGGCAGCGGCGGGACGCGTCGCCGTGGTCACCGGCGCCGCGTCGGGGATCGGATTGGGCGTGGCTCGCCGATTCGCGGCCGACGGCTACCGGGTGGCGCTGCTCGACAACGCGGCCGACGCAGTGGAAGCGGAAGCCGCGGCGTTGCGCGCGGTCGGGGCCGAGGCGATCGCCCACCAGCTCGACGTGTCGGACTGGGCTGCGGTGCGTCGCGTGTTCGATGCCGTGCGCGACGAGCTCGGTCCGGTGGAGATCCTCGTCACGAGCGCGGGGGTCGATTCGTTCGACCCCGTGCTCGACATCACCCCCGAGCTGTGGGAACGGCTCATCGCCGTCAACCTCACCGGCACCTTCAGCTGTGCGCAGGCGGCGATCGCCGACATGATGGCCGCCGGCTGGGGTCGCATCGTCACGATCTCGTCATCGAGTGCGCAGTCCGGGGCCCCCAACATGGCGCACTATGTCGCGTCGAAGGGGGGCGTGATCAGCCTGACCAAGGCGCTCGCCGTCGATCTCGCTCGCCACGGGGTCACCGTGAACACCATCCCGCCCTCGTTGGTCGACACGCCGATGTCGCGTGCCGCCGAGGGCAACGGCTACTTCCCCGGCGTCGACGTGGTTGCCCCGATGGTGCCGGTCGGTCGGGCCGGAACGCCGGAAGACATCGCTGCCATGTGTTCGTTCCTTTGCTCCGACGAGGGCGAATACATCACCGGGCAGGTCATGGGCGTCAACGGGGGGATGTATGTCTGAGCCCGTCACCCATGTGGTCATCGGCGCCGGCTCCGGCATGGGCGCGGCGGTGGCCCGTCTGCTGGCTCCGCAGGGCCGACTCCTGATCGCCGACGTCGACGAACAGGCGCTCGACGCCGTGGCCGCCGACCTCGGCGACGACGTCGAGGCCTTCGTGTGCGACGTGACCGCGCCGGCCGACGTCGATGCCCTCACCGAAGCGACCGGGCCACTCGGGGCGCTGGTGCTGACGGCCGGTCTCTCGCCGACCATGGACACGGGCCGACGGATCCACGCCGTGAACCTTCTCGGCACCGAGCGGGTGCTCACCGCCTTCCTTCCCCGGGTCGTCGCCGGGTCGGCCGCGGTCTGCTTCGCCTCGATGGCGGCCCACCTCATGCCCGCCGACCCCGCGGTCGACGCGATCCTCGACGACTGCACCGCCCCTGACTTCTTCGACCGACTCGACGCGATCGGGCTCGACTCCGACGAACCGGGATTCGCCTACGCCCTGTCGAAGCGGGGCGTGATTCGCCTGGTGGAGCGCCGGGCGGTCGCGTGGGGCGCCGCGGGCGGACGGTTGCTCTCCCTCTCACCCGGCATCATCGACACGGGGATGGGGCGCCAGGAAGCCGCCGCCCAACCCGTGATGGCCACGATGGAGGCCGAGAGCGCCTTGGGCCGCTCGGCGATCGCCGACGAGGTCGCCCGCGTCGCCGCGTTCCTGGTGTCGGCCGACGCATCGTTCATGACCGGCACCGACGTGCTCGTCGACGGCGGGTGCGTCGCCGCAGCGACACACGGCGCTGCCGCCGTCCGGTGACACCGCTGCGGGTCGTGCAGTGGGGCACGGGCAACATCGGGGCCCGATCGCTGCAGGCGGTGATCGAGCATCCGGCCCTCGAACTCGTCGGCGTCTTCGTCTATGCCGACGACAAGGTCGGACGCGACGCGGGGGAGTTGTGCGGACTCGAGCCGACCGGCGTCGCGGCCACCGGGCGGCGTGACGAGGTCGTGGCGCTCGGGGCCGACGTCGCGCTCTACATGCCCCGGTCGCTCGACCCCGACGACGTCGTCGCCCTGCTCGAATCGGGGACCAACGTCGTGACGACCCGCGGCGAGTTCCATCGGCCCGAGAGCCTCGACCCGGCGCTCCGCGACCGGATCGACGCCGCCTGTCGCGAGGGTGGCTCGTCGATCCACAGCACCGGCAGCAGTCCCGGCTTCATCACCGAGGCGATCCCGCTGGTGCTCACTTCGATCCAGCGGCGTCTCGACCGGCTCACCATCGACGAGTACGCCGACATGTCCAGCCGGCATTCGCCCGAGCTGATCTTCGACATCATGGGCTTCGGCCGCCCACCCGAGTCCTTCGATCAACGGCGGGTCGGGCATCTCCGCGATGCGTTCGGCCCGTCGCTTCAGCTGGTGGCGGAGGCGTTGGGCGCCACCGTGGACCGGGTGGAGGCCCATGGCGAGGTCGCCGCCGCGACCGCACCGATCGAGATCGCCGCCGGCACTGTCGAGGCGGGCACCATTGCGGCGATGCGCACCACCGTGTCGGCCGTGGTCCAGGGACGTGAGCTGCTCCGCTTCCGGGCGAACTGGTACTGCGGGACCGAGATCGACGCCGACTGGTCGCTGCAGTCCACCGGCTGGCGGGTCAACGTCGAAGGCGACACCCCGCTCGATGTCACGCTTCACTTCCCGGTCCCGCTCGACCGGATGGCCGAGACCACGCCCGGCTACACGGCCCATCGTGCGGTCAACGCGGTGTTCGCGGTCGGCGACGCCGGGCCGGGCATCCGCACGTCGACGGAGCTTCCCCAGATCATCGCGAAGCTCGGAGAAGAGCGGTCGACGTGACGACGTTCGTTGCCCGCGGGGGTGTCAGCTGACGACGACGCGCGCCCGGCCGAGGTTGAGTGCTCGTCCGATCGGTGAACCGATGTCGCCGGGTCGCTGCGACGCGACGCGGACCGTCACGAAGTAGGTGCCCGGTTCGGCGTAGGCGTGTTGCCGGGTCGAGTGGGCCGAGGCCGCGGGGTCGGCCGGCTCCTCACCGTCCGCGTAGGTGCCGCTGCCGTCGTAGTCCCACTCGACGGAGACGACCACGCCTGCGCCGCTCGGCACATCGATGGTGGCGCGCAGGTCCACGGCCTCGCCGACCGCGACCTCGGCCCGAGCACCGCCGTTGGCAAGGAGGTCGACCACGGGCTGCACTGCGCAGCGTTCGGCCGCGGTCGGGGGCACGATCACCTGGCCGTCGTCGACGCGGTACTCCGTGCTCGCCGGCGGGGCCACGCCCTCCTCGGCCCAGGCGGCGACGTCACGCAACGCCTGTTCGAGGATGCCGCGGTAGCTGACGACGTGGGTGTCGGTCGGGCCGTGGTGCTCGATCGGGTCGGCACCCTCGTTGGGGGAGAGGTAGCGGCTGGGCGGGACGTGCATGGCATGGTCGACGAACCAGATTCGGTAGCGCTCGCCGAACTCGTCGCCGAGCGCCGCCTCGGCGCGGGCGCGGTACCAGTCGGCCTGCCACGGGTAGGCCGCCTCGTCCATCAGGCAGTTGACGGTGATCATCTTCCCGTCGAAGTTCCCGCTCTGCCAGGAGTTGCCCTCGCCGACCTGGTCGTAGCCCTTCAGCAATGGGCGTTGCGGATGGAGTGGGTTGCCGTCGGCGTCACGGAACTGGTCCCACACGGCGTACTCGGCGGGAGGGTTCTGATGCCGGTGGTAGGTCTGCGCGGCGAGGTAGTCGGCGTTGTCGAGTCCGACCTCGTCGCCCACCGAGATCTGCTCGAGGGTGGCGATGTCGGCCCCGCCGAAGCCGAGCATGACCAGGTCGTCGATCATGCCGGTGATCATCAGCCGGGATCCGGCGGCTGCCCCGCTGCGGGGGCTGAGAAACGCACCCTGGACGGGCCCGGAGGGCAGATCTCCGAGCCGGAAGGCGGCCGGAGCCGTCCCCGTGGTGCCGGCGGCGATCGATACCGGGAGGCCGATCTCGCGGACCTCGTCGGTGGTCAGGATCCCGGTGACGGTGGTGGTGTGGCGCAAGCGTGCGTCTCGCAGCGAGTCCGGCGGGTCGGCTCCGAGATAGCCCGGCACCGTCCAGAAGTCGTCGAAGTAGGTCGGGTCGCCGGCTGCGAGCGTGCCGAAGATCGCCGCGAACACGCCGGTGTAGCTCAAGGCGAGCCGCTCGTGGGCGAACCACGCACGCGGGGGGAAGCCCATGCGGGTCACTTCCTCGAGCGCGGCGCGCTGCTCGTCGTCGAGTCCCGCGTGCATGTCGCCGCTGCCGCCCGGGCTCACCGCGTCGACGATCTGGTCGAACTTCCCGTCGAGCACCCGCATCGCGTGGGCGGCGACGGTGAATACGTGGGGCATCGACATGTGGCTGCCGTGGATGAAGGGGACCGAGCCGTCCCAGACACCGGTGGTGTTCTCGATGCAGGCCATCGTCTTGTAGGCCCCGCCGCTACCCCCGAACACGTAGCCGTGAGGCCGGTGCTCGCCGTACATCTCCGCGGCGAGGAGCCGGGAGTACTGCGCCGTCGCTGCGCTGGCCCGGAAACCCGTGATGTCGGGCGGACCCATCATCATGGTGGATCCCTGATTGGACTCGACCAGGTAGCCGCCGCTCGCGAACGAGAACTGGATCGCCTCGTGGCCCAGCCCGGCCAACTCTCCGCGCGTCGCCACGTTCTCGTCACCGGCGATGTGCATGAGCGGCTGGAAGAACCGGCCGTCGTAGTCGTCCGCCGGCGGGAAGTACATCGAGAACCGGAGGTCGGTGTCGGTGAACCCGCCGTGCACGTAGCGATGGGGGACCGGCGAGTCTCGTGGCTCGTCGATGTCGACGAACGGCTCGCGGTACAGCGGGTCGGCGTGGAGCTCGTTCGTCATCGTCGAGCTACGCCGTGAGCACGGGCATGTGTTCCCACCCGCGCACCGTCGAGGTCCGGGCCTGGACCGCGTTGTCCCAGTCGACCTCCCAGGTCGGGAAGCGGTTGAGCACCTCGTCGAGCGCGACCCGGCCCTCGAGGCGAGCGAGCGCGGCACCGAGGCAGAAGTGCAGGCCGAAGCCGAACGAGAGATGGTGCTCGGGCTTGCGGTGGATGTCGAAGGACTCGCCGTTCACGAACTTGCGATCGTCTCGGTTGCCGGAGGCGTTGAGCGCCAACATCGCGCTGCCGGCCGGCACCGTCTCGCCGTACCACTCGACGTCCTCGGTCACGAAGCGGGCGTTGACGGGGGAGGGCGGTTCGAAGCGCAGGAGCTCCTCTATGGCAGGTCGGACGAGCGACCGGTCCTCGACGATCTGGCGGCGCTGGTCGGGGTGTTCGGCCAGCACCTTGCCGGTCCAGCCGATGAGGCGAGTGGTCGTCTCGTTGCCGGCCGCCGCGAGCAGGTTGACGAAGTTGATGACCTCCTCGCGGCTGAGGGTGCGACGCTCGCCGTCGACGTCGTCGAATTCGGCCAACAGGAGTTCCGTCATGAGGTCGTCCGACGGGTTCTTCGTGCGCCAGTCGATGTAGTCGACGAAGAAGGCGGCCTGGTCGGCGCCCATGTCGCCGTCGTCGAGGTTGGGCATCGTTCCCTCCTCGAGCTTCAGGCCCTCGTCGATGCGGTCGCGCAGCGCCACCTGGTCCTGCTCGGGGATGCCGAGCAACATGCCGATCGTCCGCATCGGCATGTCGGCGCCCAGGTCGGTCACGAAGTCGAAACCGCCGGAGCCCAACAGTGGGTCGAGGCTGCGGGCGCAGAACTCTCGGACCTTCGGTTCGATCGCCTCCATCTTCTTCGGGGTGAAGACCCGGGAGAGGATTCCCCGGTGGATGTCGTGGCCGGGGGGATCCTCGAAGATGATCGATCCTGGCGGGATGTCCATGTCGGCCTTGATCAGCTCGAGGACGGTGCCGTGGGCCGAGCTGTAGGTCCGCCAGTCGACGAGTACCGTCTCCGCATCGTCGAAGCGGCTCACGGCCCAGAAGTCGTACCGCTCGTTGTGGTAGAGCGGCTGCTCCTCTCGGAGCCGAGCCCAGATCGGATACGGATCGGTGTCGATCTCGAAGTCGAAGGGGTCGTAGTAGAGCTCGCGATCGGCCCCTGGGGTGGATTCGTCCTCGGACATGGACCCTCTCCGGAATCTAGATTATCGTCTTGCGAGAACGATCTTCTCACGGGGGATGGGGGACAGCAATGACAACCGGACGCCGAAGTGGAGTGAACCTGGCTCGCATGATGTCCGCCGCCCTGGTCGCGGTGTTCATGGCGGGGTCGTGTTCCGGTGACGATTCGGGCGAGGTCGAGGCCTCCGAGAGCACCTCGACCACGATTGCTGTCTCGACGACGGTCGACGAGAGCGCACCCCCGACGACCGCCGGCACGGTTGCCGCCTCACCGGAGGGACCGTCGCCTGGCGTTTCCGACGACATGATCAAGATCGGCGTCAACTACGTCGACACCGCTGCGCTGCTCGCGAACGCGAATCTCGACTACGACCTCGGCGACCACCGCGCCGTCTACCAGGCCATCATCGACGACATCAATGCCGGCGGCGGCATCCATGGACGGATGCTCGAGGCGGTCTACGCACCGATCGATCCGACGGACGCGGAGGCGGCAGACGAGCTGTGCCTCCAGCTGACCGAGGACGAGGACGTCTTCCTCATCACGGGATTCTTCCTGCTCGACGCCGTGCTGTGTCCGTTGGATCTCCACGAGACTGCGGTGGTCGGTGGGAACCAGACCCCCGAACGGATCGCCCAGGCGAAGGTGCCCTGGATCACCTGGCAGCCCGACACCGACCAGCCGAAGGCGGTGATCCAGGCATTCTTCGATCGCGGGGAGCTCGATGGCTCGGTCGCTGTCTACGCCTCCGTCGCCGATCAGATCGAGCTGGAGAACCACGTCCTCCCGATGCTCGACGATCTCGGAGTCGACGTCGTCGCGACTGGCATCATGGACGCCCCCACCGGCGACACGGCGGCCATCTCGACCAAGGTGCAGCTGCTGGCCGAGCGTTTCGAGTCCGACGGGGCCGACACTGTGGTGCTGGTCGGCGCCAGCGGCTCGACCTGGCCGCAGTACCTCTTCGACCGGCCCGGCTATCGACCGAAGCTGCTGTTCCTGAGCAATGTCGCGGTGCGCTCGTTCGCGACCAATGGCGCCACCTCCGACACCTCGATCATCGACGGTGCGCTGGCCGGTGGCGGCTACGGGCCCGAACAGGCCCGCTACGACGAGGCCGAGATGCAGGCGTGCATCGCCACCCTCGCCGCAGTCGGCCTGGAGACGCCGGCGCCGGCCGGGTTCGACGCCGACGATTCGTCGAACCAGCCCTACCAGGCCGCGTTCCAGGCCTGCCCCGACATGGTGCTCGCCCGAGCCCTGCTGGAGGCTGCCGGGGAAACGCTGAACTACGCCACGCTCGCGCTCGCCATCGACGGGTTGACGGTCGGCATCCCGGGCGACCCGACGCCGCGGACCTTCGGCGCCGGATCAGCCGGCGACGGCGATCCGGTGGCGTACTTGTATCGCTGGGACAGCGCACTACAGGATGTCGTGCTCGACGAGGAAGGAAGCTGACCATGGGACTGTTCGATGCATTTCGCTTTGACGGGAAGCGTGCGCTGGTGGTGGGAGGCGCCACGGGAATGGGCGCGGCCGCTGCCGAGCTCGTGCTCGACGCCGGTGCCGACGTGGTGGTGATGGACTTCGCCGACATCACGCTCGACGGAGTGACGCCGGTGCACGTCAACCTGAGTGAGCGCGATTCGATCGACGCCGCCCTCGACACAGTGTCCGGCCCTGTCGACGCGCTGTTCTGTTGCGCCGGCGTCGCCGACGGCACGCCGGGGATCGAGCGGATCAACTTCATCGGGCACCGCTACCTGATCGATCGGCTCCTCGAGCGGGACCAGCTCCCTGCGGGCAGCTCCATCGGCATGATCTCGTCGGCCGCCGGACTCGGTTGGGAGGCGAACCTCGATCTGCTCAACGAACTGCTCGACACGACCGACTGGGACGCGGCCGTCGACTGGGTCGCCGAGCACGGCAAGGCCGACTATCTCTCGATGAAGCAGGCCATGTGCGCCTATGTGGCCCGCGAGGCGTATCCGCTCCTGAAGAAGGGCGTGCGGATCAACGCCATTTGCCCCGGGCCGACCGATACGCCGCTCGCCCAGGCCAACGCCGAGACCTGGCTCGGATTTGGCGCCGACTATCGCGCCGACGTCGGCCTCGACCCGTCGACCCCGCTGGAGCAGGCCCTCCCGCTCGTCTTCCTGGGTAGCACCGCCGCCGTGGCGATCACCGGGCAGACCGTCATCTCCGATGCGGGCTACATCAGCGCCGGGGTCACCAACGCGTTCCCCGAGGCGAAGCTGGCGGCCGAGTTCCTGCTCGGGCGCCTCGGCTAGGGCGGAGACTCCGATCAGTCTCTCCGTCGCTCCGTTGGCCGGCTCGATCGGCGCCGAGGTCGCCGGCCTCGATCTCGCGAGCCCGGTCGACTCCGACGTCCGGGCGGCGCTGCGCGCGGCCTGGCTCGAGCATCTCGTGCTGGTGGTCCGCGACCAGCCGCTGTCGCTCGACCGCTTCGTCGACTTCGCCCGCCTCTTCGGTGACCCCGTCGAGTACCCGTTCGTCCCGGGACTCGAGGGTCATCCCGAGGTGATCGAGATCGCCAAGCTCCCCGACGAGACCGTGAACTTCGGCGGTATCTGGCACTCCGACACGACCTATCTCGACCAACCGCCGATGGCGACCACGCTCATCGCCCGCGAGATCCCGCCCTACGGAGGCGACACCCTCTTCGCCAACCAGTACGCGGCGTTCGACGCGCTCTCGCCGGCCATGCAGGAGATGCTGACACCGCTGCGGGGAGTGTCGAGCTCGAGCCTCGCGGACGTGTCCAAGACCCGTGAGGACCGCCGTCGCGACGCTGCATCGGTGGGCTACGACGCGCCGACCGAGGACTTCGAGGCGGTGCACCCGGTGGTGCGGACCCATCCCGAGACCGGCCGCCGATCGCTCTTCGTGAACGTCGCCCACACCGCCCGGTTCGACGGCATGACCGAGGAGGAGAGCAGGCCGCTGCTCCAGTTCCTCTTCGCCCACCAGGTCCGCCCCGAGTTCACCTGCCGGGTGCGTTGGGCGGTCGGCACGCTGGTGCTCTGGGACAACCGCTGCGCCATGCACAACCCGATCAACGACTACCACGGCCACCGCCGGGTGATGAACCGCATCACCCTCGCCGGCGACCGCCCGACCTGAGGAGTAAGGCCGACATGGAAGATCTCTGGCACGAACCGCGCCTGTTGATCGACGGCGAGTTGTGTGAGGCGGAGGGGGGCCGCACCTACGGCGTGATCAACCCGGCCACCGAGGAGGAGTTCGCCCGGGCCGGCGATGCAACGATCGCCGACATGGAGCGG
The DNA here is from genome assembly GCA_040263275.1 of Acidimicrobiales bacterium. Classification (GTDB taxonomy): domain Bacteria; phylum Actinomycetota; class Acidimicrobiia; order Acidimicrobiales; family Aldehydirespiratoraceae; genus JAJRXC01. The sequence goes on along the minus strand of JBDQKM010000023.1, from coordinate 11,190 downwards.
GCGATCGCTGCGTCCCGGCGGGCGTTCGACGAGACCGCCTGGTCGACCGACCACGAGCTCCGACTGCGGTGCCTCCGGCAACTCCACGAGGCGCTCGTCGATCATGTCGAGGACCTGCGCACCCTCGTCGTGACCGAGGTGGGCGCTCCGGTCATGCTGACCGGCGGGCCGATGCTCGAGGCCCCGATCTCGATGGTCGAGTGGTGCGCCGACCTCCTCGAGGGCTACGAGTGGACCGAAGACCTCGGTCAGCGCGAGATGATGGGCCGGGTCAGCCACCGCTGGGTGGTGCGAGAACCGGTCGGCGTCGTCGCCGCCATCACGCCCTACAACTATCCGATCCAGATCAGCCTGGCGAAGCTCGCGCCGGCTCTCGCTGCCGGTTGCACCGTCGTGCTGAAGGCGGCCCCCGACACGCCACTGTCGGTGTTGGCGCTCGGTCGCCTGATCCACGACCACACCGACATCCCCCCGGGCGTCGTGAACGTCATCTCGGCGGAACGCAACGACGTGAGCGAGCTGCTCACCACCCATCCCGATGTCGACATGATCAGCTTCACGGGATCGACCCCGGTCGGCCGGGCGATCATGAGGGCCGCCAGCGACACGGTGAAGAAGACGTTCCTCGAGCTGGGCGGGAAGAGCGCCTTCATCGTGCTCGACGATGCCGACCCGGGGCTGGCAGCAATGTTCGCCGCGTTCACGATCTGCTCCCACGCGGGCCAGGGATGCGCCATCACCACTCGCCTCCTGGTGCCGGCCGAGATGCACGACGAGGTCGTGGCCGCCGCGGTCGGCGTGCTCGACGGGATCGCGTTCGGCGACCCGACCGACCCAGCCATGATGATGGGGCCGCTCATCAACGCCCGTCAGCGCGACAAGGTCGACGGGTTGGTGAAGGCGGCCGTCGCCGAGGGGGCGACCCTCGCCCGAGGCGGCAACCCCGTCGAGGGCAAGGGGTACTTCTACGAGCCGACCCTGCTCGCGGGGGTCGGTGAGAACGACACGATCGCCCAGCAGGAGGTGTTCGGGCCCGTGCTCGCCGTCATCCCCTACGAAGGAGGCGACGACGAGGCGGTTCGCATCGCCAACAACTCGGAGTTCGGACTGTCGGGCGCCGTCTTCGGCGAGGACATCGAACGCTGTCGCGCCGTCGCCCGCGGTATCCGCTCGGGCACGATCAGCATCAACGGTGGCATGTACTACGGACCCGACGCCCCGTTCGGTGGCTACAAGCAGTCGGGGATCGGCCGTGAGATGGGTGTCGCCGGCTTCGAGGAGTTCCTCGAGATGAAGACGATCGCCGAACCGGTCGTGGAGGCCGGCTGATGCAACCCCTCGCCGGAATCCGAGTGATCGAGGTCGCCCAGTTCACCTTCGTCCCCGCGGCCGGCGCCGTCATGGCCGACTGGGGCGCCGACGTTGTCAAGATCGAACACCCGGTTGCCGGCGACGGCCAGCGGGGGCTCCGCCAGCTCGGGCCGGTGAAGCTCGACGGCGACCGCAACCCCGCCTTCGAGCACCCGAACCGCGGCAAGCGCAGTGTCGGCGTCGACGTCGGCACCCCGGAGGGGCTCGAGATCGTGATGCAGTTGGTGGAGACCGCCGACGTGTTCCTCACCAACTTCTTGCCCTCGGCCCGGGCCCGACTGGGGATCGATGTCGAGCAGGTGCGGGCCCGCAACCCGAACATCGTCTACGCCCGGGGTTCCGCGCTGGGCGACGAGGGCGTCGAGCGCGAAAACGGCGGCTACGACATGACCGGCTTCTGGTGCCGGGCGTCGTCGGCCGCCAGCATCACGCCGTCCGACGCCGTCGCGCCCACCCCGCAGCCCGCGGCCTACGGCGACACGATCGGCGGCATGACGATCGCCGGCGGCATCGCCGCCGCGCTCCTCGCCCGCGAGCGCACAGGCCATGCCGCGGAGATCGACGTGTCGCTGCTCTCCACCGGTATGTGGGCCATGGCCATGCCGATCTCGGTCACACTCGACAACGGCAAGCAGTGGGTGGCCCCGCCTTCCGGCCTCAGCGCCGCGCCCACGAACCCGCTCGCCGGGATCTACGAGACGAGCGACGGCCGCTTCCTGTCGATCCTGGGCCTGCAGGGGTTCCGCTACTGGGCCGACTTCTGTCGCCACATCGACCGGACCGACCTGATCGACGACGAACGGTTCGCCGACGCGGAGCGCCTCACCGCCAACGCCCCCGAGGCGACGGCGATCATGCGCGAGGTGCTGGCCACCCGCACGCTGGCGGAGTGGACGGAGCGCTTCGTCGACCTCGAGTCGCCGTGGGCGCCGATCCAGAACACCCTCGAGGTGACCGAGGACCGGCAGGCCCGAGCCAACGGCTACATCGCCACAGTGCGCGACGACGAGGACGACACGGTCGAGCTCGTGGCCAGTCCGGTCCGGTTCGATCGCGACAGCCCGGAGTTGCGACCGGCTCCCGGGTTCGCGGCCGATACCGACGCCGTCCTGGCCGATCTCGGCTACGGCGACGAGGCCCTCATCGAGTTGAAGATCGGTGGGGTCATCACGTGACGGCAAGCATTCCGGCGGTCGCCCTGGCCACCTGCGACCGACTCGCCGATCGCGAGGCCGTGGTCGACGGCGACGTCCGGTGGACGTTCGGTGAGTTGGGGCGTCAGGTCCGACGCTCGGCCGCGGCGATGATCGCCCACGGGATCGGGCCCGGCGACCGGGTCGCGGTCTGGGCGCCCAACAGCCGGCACTGGATCGTCGCCGCGCTCGGCCTGCAGGCGGCCGGCGCCACGCTGGTGCCCATCAACACCCGGTTCAAAGGGGCCGAGGCGGCGCCGCTGCTGGCCCGGACGAGGGCCCGCTTGCTCTTCACCGTCACGGGCTTCCTCGACATCGACCCGATCGGGATGCTCGACGCCAGTGGGGTCGACCTGCCCGCACTCGAGGCGACCGTCATCCTCGACGGCGCGGTGCCCGACGGCGCCGTGGCCTGGGACGACTTCGTCGTGTCGGGCGCGCCGGTCACCGACGAGGAGGTCGACCACAGGGTCGCCGAGATCCCCGCCGATGCCCTGAGCGACATCATGTTCACCAGCGGTACCACGGGTACGCCCAAGGGCGTGATGATGGCCCACGGTCAGACGCTGAAGCTGTTCCGCGACTGGTGCGACTTCGCCGATCTCCGCGAGGGCGATCGGTACCTGATCGTCAATCCGTTCTTCCACATGTTCGGCTACAAGGCCGGTTGGCTTGCCTGTCTGCTGCGGGGAGCGACGATCCTTCCGGTCCCTGTTTTCGACGTGGAGGCGGTGCTGTCGCTGGTGGAGACCGAAGCGGTGACCGTGCTGCCGGGCGCACCGACGATCTACCAGAGCATTCTCGACCACCCCGGCGTCGCCCGGGCCGACCTGGGCAGCCTGCGGGTCGCCGTCACCGGGGCGGCCGACATCCCCGTGTCGTTGATCGAGCGGATCCGGGCCGAGTTGCCCTTCGAACGGGTGCTCACCGGCTACGGACTCACCGAGGGAGGGACGTGCACCGGGAGTCGCCCCGACGACGACCCCGTCACGATCGCGACCACCGCCGGCCGGGCGATGGTCGACATCGAGGTCCGCATCGCGGTCCAGGACGGGTCGGCGGCGGCGGGGGAGACCGGCGAGGTGCTCGTGCGGGGCGACAACGTCATGCAGGGCTATCTCGACGACCCCGAGGCGACGGCCGCGACGATCGATGCCGAGGGATGGCTCCACACGGGCGATCTCGGCACGATGGACGACCGCAGCTATCTGCGCATCGTCGGCCGGATCAAGGACATGTTCATCGTCGGCGGGTTCAACGCCTACCCGGCCGAGATCGAGGCGGCGCTCGCCGAACACGACGCCATCGCGGCTGCGGCCGTGATCGGGGTACCCGACGAGCGGCTCGGCGAGGTCGCGTGTGCCTTCCTCGTGGCCGCGCCCGACGGCGAGCTCGATCTCGAGTCCCTCGGCGAGTGGTGCCGCGAACGGATGGCCAACTACAAGGTGCCTCGGTCGTTCCACCTGGTCGACGAGATCCCGATCAACGCCACCGGCAAGGTCGAGAAGGACGTGCTCCGGGCCCGTCTGGGCTGACCGCCGGTCAGAGCTCGGGGGTGATGGTCGAGAGGAACTCGCGGATCCGGTTGCTCGACGCGATGAGCTCGTCACGGCCGTTGCCGATCGGCATGACCCGCACTGAGAGATCGGTGACACCGGCGTCGGCGAACGACTGCAGTCGGGCGAGAACGGCGGCCTCGCTCCCTGCAGCGAGGATGTCGGACACGTTGCGGGCATCGCCCCGATCGAGGAGTTGCTGGTAGTTCGGTGAGATCTCGGCTTCGGCCAGGATCCGGTCGGCCCTGGCCTTCGCCTCGTCGATCTCGTCGTCGCGGCACAGGCAGACGGGCACGCCGGCGACGATGCGGGGTGTGGGCCGGCCGGCGCCGTGCGCAGCGGCGTTGAGGCGAGGGGCGATGTGTTCGCCGATGGCCCGCTCGTCAGCCATCCAGAGGATGGTGCCGTCGGCCCGTTCGCCGGCCAGGCGCAACATGACCGGTCCGAGGGCGGCGAGCAGCACCGGGGTGGTCGAGATGTCGGTGATGTCGAGCGGGTTGTGGATCGAGAAGTGGTCGTTCTCGACGTCGACCGGTCCGGGCCCGCCGAACGCCGCATCGAACACGTCGAGGTACGAACGGACCACAGCGGCCGGTCGCTCGTAGGGGAGCCCCATCATGTCGCTGATGATCCAGTGGTGCGACGGTCCGACTCCGAGGGTGAATCGGCCCTCGCAGACCGCCTGGGTCGAGAGCGCCTGCTGGGCCAGGGCCACGGGGTGCCGGCTCTGGAGGGCGACGACCGCGGTGCCGATCTCGATGCGATTCGTGTGGACGCCGGCCAGGGTGGCCGCGGTCATCGCGTCGAAGTCGTCGGGGACCTGGGGGATCCACACCGTGGCGAATCCGGCCTTTTCGGCGAACGTGAGGTCGTCGACGAGGCGTTGCACCTTCTGGGCGTGGCGCCGCCGTTCCGGTCCGACCATGAGTCCGATGCGCATCGGCCCAGCATAGACAGTCCGCCGACGCGGCGGAAATGATGTTCTCCGTTGGCGCGTACGTCACTTTCGCAGCGCCGCCCGGCGGTGTACGCTCCGCCGGGACCCCGAACTCGAGAATGAGGAGTCGTTTCGTGGAGCTCACCCCACTCGGTCCGTGCATCGGCGTGCAGGTCGGCGACGTCACGCCCGACGACCTGGTCGACCCCGACGTCGCCGCGCAGCTGCTCGACGCGCTGGAGCAACACGGCGTGCTGGCCTTCCGTGGGCTCGACTTCGACGATGCCACTCAGGTCGCCTTCACCCGGATGCTCGGCGAGCCCGAGATCCTGCCGATGCGCACCGGCGATCATCCCGAGATCTTCGTCGTGTCGCTCGACCCCGAGAAGGCCCTCTCGGCCGAATACCTCAAGGGCACGTTCTTCTGGCACATCGACGGCGCCACCGACGACATCCCGACCAAGGCCACCATGTTGCACGCCCTCGGGGTGGCCCAGGACGGCGGCGGCACCGAGTTCTGCAACACCTATGCGTCTTGGGACGCCCTGCCCGAAGCCGACAAGGTGCGTTATCGAGACCTCAGGGTCGTCCACAGCTTCGAGGCTGCCCAGCGCTTGGTCACTCCCGACCCGACAGAGGAGCAACTCGCCTTCTGGCGCACCCGCCCGTCCAAGGAACAGCCACTGGCCTGGACCCATGAGTCCGGCCGGACGTCGCTTGTACTCGGGGCCACGGTCGACCATATCGTGGGTATGGATCCCGACGAGGGGCGGGCGCTGATCGACCGCCTCGAGGCATGGGCCACCGATGCGCGATTCGTCTACCGGCACGAGTGGCAGGTCGGCGACCTGGTGATCTGGGACAACCGCGGAACCATGCACCGGGCGCTGCCCTACACGGCCGATTCCGAGCGTCTCATGCACCGCACCACCCTCGTGGGGGACGAGGCGTTCGCATGACCGCCGGCAAGGTTGCGGTGGTGACCGGTGGGGGCTCGGGTATCGGCGAGGCCATCGCCCGCCGCCTGGCCGACGACGGCATGGCCATCGGGGTGCTCGACCTCGATGCCGAGGCGGCCGAACGGGTGGCGGAGGGACTGCGGAGCGACGGCTGCGACGCCGTCGGTGTGGCCGTCGACGTGAGCGACCGGGCCGCGGTCGAGGCGGCGTTCGCCACCGTCCGCACCGAGCTCGGCCCGGTGTCGGTGCTCGTGAACAATGCCGGGCGCGACGGATTCCGCCGGTTCGTCAACATCACCGAAGACGAGTGGAACGGCATCATCGCGGTGAACCTCACCGGCACCTTCCACTGCACGCAGGTTGGGATCGCCGACATGCTCGAGGCCGGCTGGGGGCGAGTCGTCAACATCTCGTCGTCGAGTGCGCAGGGTGGCCAGGAGTTCATGGCGCACTATGTGTCGTCCAAGGCGGGGATGATCGGGCTCACGCAGTCCCTCGCGAAGGAACTCGGTCCGGCGGGCATCACGGTCAACACCGTGCCCCCCGGATTCATCGACACGCCGATGCTGCGCCGCTCCGAGGAGAAGGGTCTGCTCGGCGGGTCGGTCGAAGATCACGAGGCCCGCACCCCGGTGCGCCGCGTCGGCACCGGCGCCGACATCGCCAACGCCGTCGCCTTCCTCGCCGCGGAGGCGAGCGGCTACATCACCGGCCAGGTCATCGGGGTCAACGGTGGACGCAACACCTGACCGCCCGGTGCGCATCGTCCCGCTGCCGCGGCGCGAGTGGGGGGCGGAGGAGATCGACGCGCTGGCGCCCATGACGCCGCCGCCCGACAGCACCTACGCGAAACGGCGGGCCGAGCGCGGCGGCGCCGGGGGGGTCGGTGCCCTGGCCCTGATGCTGCGCAACCCGGCGGCCTGCCGGGCCTTCCTCGAGTTCAACCGGCACCTGCTCTACGAATCGTCGATCGACGAACGGCTCCGCGAGCTGGTCGTGATGCGGTTGGCGTGGGTACTCCGCTCCGAGTACGAGTGGGGCCAGCACGCGCCGGTCGCCCGCGAGTGCGGCTTGTCCGATGCCGACCTCGATCGCATCATCGCTGGCCCCGACGCCGACGGATGGTCCGCACTCGACGCCGCCGCATTGCGGGCGACCGACGGCCTGCTCGCCTCGGGCGAGATCGACGACGCGTCGTGGGCGACGCTGGCCGAGCACTTCGACGAGGCGGCGCTGCTTGACTTCGTGTTCACCGTCGGGGGCTACGCAACCGTGGCCATGGTCTTCAACGCCGCCGGCCTGCCGCTCGACGCCGATATCGAAGGATTCCCGCAACACGACAGGTGAGAATGGCATTTCCATTTTCTGCCTCTCGCGTCTATAGTCACGAAAGAACCTGACTCTCGGGTTCGTGAGCATTCAGGAAGGGGACGCCGTGGCGCACTTCGCCAAGCCGGAGCAGGGGAGTTGGACAGAGCTCTACCCGCAGCTCGGCACCGATCCCGTGAACTACGACGACTCGATCGACCCGCAGTGGTTCGAGGACGAACGCGATGCGGTGTTCCGCCGGTCGTGGCTCAACGTCGGTCGGGTCGAGCAGCTCGCCCGGACGGGTAGCTACTTCACCAAGGAACTCGACGTGCTCCGCACCTCGGTGATCCTCGTGCGCGATGCCGACGGCCAGATCCGCGGGTTCCACAACATCTGCCGCCACCGGGGCAACAAGCTCGTCTGGACCGACTACCCGGGCGAGGAGGACAGCGGCACGTGCCGGCAGTTCGCCTGCAAGTACCACGGCTGGCGCTACGACCTCGAGGGTGCGCTCACCTTCGTCCAGCAGGAGCAGGAGTTCTTCGATCTCGACAAGGACGCCTACGGGCTCGTGCCGGTCCACGTCGACGTGTGGGAGGGCTTCGTCTTCGTCAACCTCGCCGACGAACCCGAGCAGTCGCTGCGCGAGTATCTCGGTGAGATCGCCACCGGGCTCGACGGTTACCCGTTCGGCGAGATGACCTATCGCTACAAGTACACCGCCGACATCGGGGCGAACTGGAAGCTCTTCATCGACGCCTTCGCCGAGTTCTACCACGCACCGATTCTCCACATGCGCCAGTCGGTGGCCGAGGAGGCGCAGAAGCTGGCCGGTGTCGGTTTCGAGGCATTGCACTACGAGATCTTCGAGCCGGTCGCCCACAGCGTCGTCTCGTCGTGGGGCGGCATGGCGCCGCCGGCCGACCCGGACATGGTCAAGCCGATCGAGAACGTGTTGCGTTCCGGGCTCTTCGGCCCGTGGGACAAGCCCGACATCGATCTCTCGGAGCTGCCTCCGGGCCTCAACCCGTCGGGTCATCGCGCCTGGGGCACCGACTCGTTCCAGGTCTACCCCAACATGGTGATCCTGATCTGGGAGCCCGGTTGGTACCTGACGTATCACTACTGGCCCACCTCGCCGAGCAGCCACCGGTTCGAGGCGAACCTCTACTTCGCCCAGCCGAAGAACCTCGCCGAGCGGATCAGCCAGGAACTCGCCGCGGTGACGTTCAAGGAGTTCGCCCTCCAGGACGGCAACACGCTCGAAGCGACGCAGACGATGCTCGAGTCGGGTGTGGTGAAGGAGTTCCCGCTGTGCGACCAGGAGATCCTTTGCCGCAACCTGCACCACGCCGTGCGTGAACAGGTCGAGACCTACCGAGCCGGTCGTGACGTGGCCGTCACGGTCGGGGGCTGAAGGAGCATCATGGCTGACGCACGACTTCCCGCAGAGTTCGCCGACCTCGAGGAATGGTCCGACTGGATCCTCCCGACCGAGGCCGAGCGCTACACCAAACGACTCGGGTCGACCATGGCCGAGATGCAGGCGTTCTACGACGCTGCGTTTCCCCGGCTCGAGGCCATCCAGGCCTACGCCGCCGGCGTGCCGCTGGGCGACGGACCGGTCGACGACCTCGATCGCAACCTCGCCCATCTTGCGTTCTCCCTGGTCACGGTGTCGTTCCCGGTCGAGGCCTGGAAGCAGCCCCACGTCCCCGACAGTGGCGCCGCGGCGATTCCACTGGTCGTGGAGCCGGGATTCTGATCCCGGCGGGATGGCTTCTGGTCGCGGCGTGAACCGGTACCGTGGCCCGCATGGCTGACGAGGCTGCTGCGTCCGAACTCTCCCCGCTGCGCGACCAGGCGGTGTCGCGTTCGCTCGACGGCGCGCGGGTCCGGGCCGAGCAGCGGGTCCAGCGGTTTCTCGACGCGGCGACCGAGCTGATCCTCGAGAAGCGGGGACTCGACTTCACCGTGCAGGACGTGGTCGAACGCTCGACCCAGTCGTTGCGCAGCTTCTACCAGTTCTTCGACGGCAAGCAGCATCTCCTGCTCGCGGTCTACGAGGACGCCATCCGGGCTGCCGGCGAGGAGCTCGGCCGGATCCTCGACGACATCGACAACCCGCTCGAACGCCTCCATGTCGCGATCGTCACGATCTACGACTGGAGCGCGCAGGAGGTCGCAGCGGGTTCGCCCTCACCCCACCTCACGGTGCGGGCGATGGCCGCGTTCGTGTTCGACCTCATGACCACCGACCGCGACGCGGTCGCGGTGGCCACGCTGCCGCTCTTCTCCCAGGTGTTGGACTCGCTCGAGACCGCGGTCGACGCCGGTGTGGTCGAGGTGCCCGAGGTGCGGGCCAGCGCTGCCTTCTTGATGCAGACCACCATGTTCAACGGATTCGGCGCGGCGGCGACCGGCCAGGACGGCGAGCGTCTGGAGCGGGCCGAGGCCCTGTGGCAGCAGCTGCTGCACGGGCTCGCCGCCCGCTGAACCCTCAGTCGTTCCCGGACGGCCGCACGGGATCGTGCTCCTTGCCGTGGTCCATCCCGCCGTGGCGGCGTAGGAACGTGGTCGTGCGGCGGGCGAAACGCCAGCCGTCGTCGGTGCGGACGTAGTCGTCGTCGTACCAGGCCAGGCGCATGTCGTGGGTGCGCTGGTCGACGAATACATAGTGCTGTGACCCGGTTCCGGTGTCGCCGTCGACCTCGACGAGGGGTGGGTTGACGATGAGTTGGCCCCGGGGGGCAGCTCGCAGCAGGTCGGGGAACTGGTCCATCGGGTAGTCGGTGTTGAAGGCGTGGTAGATCGCGTCGGGGGTGAAGAGGTCGACCAGCTCGTCGAACTCGCCGCGGCTGAGGTGTTGGGCGTAGCGGGTGGTCAACTCCTGGAGGGCGAGCTGGTCGTCGATCGAGGCAGGCATGGCACTCCTGGGCGCGGTGAGCGGGTGAGAACTACGATAGTCGAATCGGTAGAGGCACGTTCTCGCCGGAGGAGGACCGCACATGATCGACGCCCCCGTCTTCGGACCCATGAGCCATCCCGATCCGGTCGGGCTCCATCGGGTGCTCGAGGCCACGGCCGACCAGCGACCCGACGCAGTGGCCCTCCGGTCCGGCGACGACGAGTGGACCTTCGCCGAACTCGATTCGCGGGCCGACGCGGCCGCGGCATGGCTGACCGAACGGGGAGTCGGCCGGGGCGATCGGGTGGCCATGATGGCCGGCAACCGGCCCGAGTTCGTGATGGTGGTCTTCGGCGCTCTCAAGCTCGGGGCTGCCGTGGTGATGGTGAGCCCGGCATGGAAGCAGACGGAGGTGCGACACGCGTTCTCGCTGACCGACCCGTCGCTGGTCGTCTGCGACGGCGCCACCCCTGAGGTCCTCGACGGGCTGATCGCAGCCGATCGTGTCGTCCATCTCGACGAAAATCAGGTGTCGGCCGAGCTCGCCGCCCGTCGCGACGGTCGTCCCGACGTGGCGGTCGACTGGGCGCACACGGAAGCGGTGCTCGTCTTCAGCTCGGGCACGACCGGGATGCCCAAGGCGGTCCGGCATCTGCACGGTTCGCTCGAGGTGGCCACAACCCACTGGGTCTCCGCCCTCGGGCTCGGGCCCGACGACCGCATGCAGGTCGCCACCCCGCCGTTCCACATCCTCGGACTGCTCAACCTCTTGGCGGCGGCGTCGGCGGGCGCGTCGGTGCGCCTCCACACCCGTTTCGACCTCGAGGCGCTGCTTCATCACATAGAAGCCGATGGCATCACCCTCGAGATGGCGGTGGCGCCCATCGCGCTCGCGATGGCCGATCACCCCGACCTCGAGCGCTACGACCTCTCCACGCTGCGCTACATCATGTGG
>JBDQKM010000022.1:0-26590 GCA_040263275.1 Acidimicrobiales bacterium | reverse complement strand
GGTCTTGCATCGCCGGTGTGTTCGCTCAGATGGATCTGGACCTCGCCTCGTCGCAAGAAGACGTAGAGCGGAAGCCCTGGTGCGAACCGGTGCTCGCCGGTCTTCTCGAACCCGAGCCGTTCGTACCACCGCGCCGCGGCCCGGGCATCCTCCGCCCGAAAGATGGGGATGATCTGCTCCACGCGGAGACCGGTCAGTCGATGCCGAGTTCGGCGATGCGGTCGAGCACCCGCTCGCGCTCGTCGTCGATCACCGTGCTGTCGCCGTGGCCGGTGTGGACGATCGTCTCGCCGGGCAGGGTGAGCAGCCGGTCACGGATCGAGCGCAGGATGGTGGGCTCGTCGGAGTAGCTCCGTCCGGTGGCGCCAGGTCCGCCGCAGAACAGCGTGTCGCCCGACACGACACGGCCCGCGGCGACATCGTGGAAGCAGCAACAACCCGGCGAGTGGCCCGGAGTGTGGATGACGCCGACCTCGTGGCCGCCGGCAGACAGGGTGGTGCCGGGCACGATCTCTCCGTCGGGGCTGGAGTCGGGATAGACGGCGTCCCAGAGCATGCGGTCGTCCGGGTGCAGCAGGATCGGCGCGTCGACGGCGTCGCGCAGCGCCTCGGCCGCGTTGATGTGGTCGTTGTGGCCGTGAGTGAGAACGATGGCGGTCACCTTGCGGCCGTTGACCGCGTCGACGATGGGCTGATGATCGTGGGCGGCATCGAAGACCATCACTTCGCGATCGTCGCCGAGCAGCCAGATGTTGTTGGTGACCTCCCACTCTCCGCCATCGAGGGCGAAGATGCCGTCGGTCGTGACGAGTTCGATCGTCACGTCAGATCTCGACGACGGAGCGCAGCACTTCTCCACGTTCCATCTTGTGGAATGCCTCTTCGACGTCCTCGAGCGAGATGGTCTCGGAGACGAACCCGTCGAGATCGAGGCGTCCCTGCTGGTAGAGATCGATCAGCATCGGGAAGTCGCGCGAGGGCAGACAGTCGCCGTACCAGCTCGACTTCAGTGCGCCGCCCCTGCCGAAGACCTCCTGGAAGGGAAGGGTCAACTCCATGTCCGGCGTCGGAACGCCGACGAGCACCACCGTGCCGGCCAGGTCGCGCGCCTCGAAGCACTGCTTGTAGACCTCGGGCAGACCGATCGCGTCGATCGTGACGTCGGCGCCGAAACCGCCCGTGTACTCCTGGATCTTGGCGACGGGATCCTCGGTCTTCGAGTTGACGGTGTGGGTCGCGCCGAACCCCTTGGCCCACTCGAGCTTCTGGTCATCGATGTCGACGGCGATGATCGTCGAGGCGCCAGCGAGCTTCGAGCCGGCGATTGCCGCGTCGCCGACCCCGCCGCATCCGAAGACCGCCACGCTGTCGCCGCGACCCACACCGCCGGTGTTGATCGCGGCACCGATGCCGGCCATGACGCCACAGCCGAGGAGGCCCGCCGCGGCCGGCGACGCGGAGGGATCGACCTTGGTGCACTGTCCGGAGGCGACGAGGGTCTTCTCGGCAAAAGCGCCGATGCCGAGGGCGGGAGACAACTCGGTGCCGTCCTCGAGGGTCATCTTCTGTTCGGCGTTGAACGTGCTGAAGCAGAGGTGGGGCGTGCCCTTCTTGCAGGCCCGGCAGTCGCCGCAGACCGCACGCCAGTTGAGGATCACGAAATCGCCCGGCTCGACCTCGGTGACGCCCTCGCCGACGGATTCGACGATGCCGGACGCCTCGTGGCCGAGCAGGAACGGGAACTCGTCGTTGATACCGCCCTCGCGATAGTGGAGGTCGGTGTGGCACACCCCGCAGGCCTGGATGGCGACGACCGCCTCACCCGGGCCGGGGTCGGGGATCACGATGTTGTGGATCGAGACGGGCTCGCCCTCCGCCATCGCCACTACGCCCTTGACCGTTTGCGCCATTTGTCTGCCCCGTGCCGCTGTCGTCGAACGGCGAAACCGTAGTGCGCCGAGCGGTGCGGCGTCGACGGCTCAGCTCGCGAGCAGGAGCGGTTCGACTCGATCCCAGGTGCCGGGGACGACGCCGAGCATCTCGTCGCGGCCGACCGCTTCGAGGTCGTCGAACTCGAGGCCGGCGAGTTCCTCGACGATTGCGTCGTAGTCGTCGTGGAGGATCGTGTTGTGGGGGTCGAGGCCGCTGACGATCGCGAGGCCGGTCGGCTCGACGTCGACCGTCGTGACCGTGAGGTCGGGCCGGTGGCGACGGAGGGCGACGACCACCTTCCAGACGTCGCCCGACCAGACGACGGTGGTGCGGTCGCGCGCTGCGGTCTTCGCGTCGATCGGGAGGCAGTCGTGGATCATGATGATCCCGTCGGGGTGTGAGTGGCGCTCGACGTTGGCGACGTCGCGGAGGGTCTGCTCGTGGAGGTGGAGCCCGTCGACGAAGGCCAGGTCGATCGGTCCGCCGAGCAGACCGACGAGTTCGGGATCGGCGAAGAACGCATCGCTGGTCGCGGGCACGATCACGGTGTTGTCGGGCGGGTTCTCGACCTTCGGCTCGGGATCGACGCCGACGACTCGGGTGCCGGGCTGGACGAACGACAACGAGTGCCCCTCGTGCACGCCGATCTCCAGATACCGCTCGGGCTTCACGATCTCGTGGGCTCGACGGAGCAGGCCGTAGTAGGTGGAGATGTCGTTCATGTCGTTCCTCGGGTGGGCGACGCCGTCACGCGCTGCGGCGCCAGTGCACGCCAGTCCAGTCGATCTCGACGATCTCGTCGGTGATGCCGTGGCGGGCGCGATAGTCGGTGCATGCCTGGCGGCATGGTTCCCAGGCGCCGTAGTCGTCCACGATCACGTAGCCGCCGACGCTGAGCTTCGGGTAGAGCGCCTCGAGGGCGTCCATGGTCGATTCGTACATGTCGCCGTCGAGCCGCAGCACGGCCAGCCGTTCGATCGGGGCGGTCGGCAAGGTGTCGCGGAACCATCCCTCGAGGAAGCGGACCCGGTCGTCGAGCAGGCCGTAGCGGTCGAAGTTGCCGCGGACCTGATCGGCGGAGACGGCGAGCGTGGGGACGTCGGACATGTCGTGACCGACGTCCTGCGGAAATGCCTCGGCGTCGGGCGCCGGGAGACCCTGGAAGCTGTCGGCGACCCACACCCGTCGGTCGGTGTCGCCCCAGGCCTCGAGCATGCCGCGCATCAGGATCGTCACGCCGCCTCGCCAGACGCCGGTCTCGATGAAGTCGCCCGGTACCTCATCGGCCAGAACCGAGTCGACGCAGCGGCGCACGTCGGCCAGACGCTGTCGACCGACCATCGTCTCGGCCGCCGGGGGCCAGTCGTTGCCGTCGTCGCGCTTGGCGGCGTCGCCGCCCCGACTGGTGAGGCGCCAGCCGTTGTCGCGCAGGGTCGTGCGCAGGTCGGCGACGTCACCGGGCCATTCGGCGAGGTCGACGTCGTGGGCTTCCTCGTCGAGGAACAACTCGCGGGTGAGGCACCCCATGAGCAGGTCGACATAGCGGTCGCGAAGCGCAGCAGGCGTGGTGACGGTCATCGGCGAGCAGCCTATTGAGGGCGGGGGAGAACCCAGATGCCATGAGGAGCCGTCGGGAAGAACGCGAGGGTGCGTTCCTCGAGCAGCGTGAAGCCGAGCCGACTCGCCACTGCCTGCGACGGCCGGTTGGCCGGGAGGATCACGCTGAACAGTCGGTCGACATCGTGCGTCGCGAACGCCCACTCCACGGTGGCCCGACCCGCTTCGGTGGCGTATCCCTTGCCCCAGTGGACGGGGTCGAAGGTCCAGCCACACTCGATCCCGGGCCAGTCGGCTCGTTCGGGGCGGTGCGTGCCCGCCCATCCGATCATCTCACCCGTGGTCTTCAGTTCGATCGCCCACTGGCCCGTTCCGCGCAGTGCCCATTGTCCTCGGTGGGCCGCCATCTGGGCCCAGGCGTCGTCTCGGGAGAAGGAGTCGGGCGTGTGGAGTGACGCCCGTACCTCGGGCGTCGAGTGGATCGCGAAGTAGCGATCGAGGTCGGATTCGCGGAACGGTCGAAGGAAGAGGCGTTCCGTCTCGACGGTTGGGCAGTCGGGCATTTCGCCATCCTTGCATGGCGCCATCTACCCTCCGCAGCCATATGTCGTGGTTGCTGGACGAACGCACTGAGCTCGAATCGATGGGCGCCGGGCGTTACCGCCGCGAGATCGACGACGGTGAGTTCTGGGGTACCGGCAGCCCGTTCGGCGGCTATCTGATGGCGCTGACCTTCGCAGCCATGCGAGCCGAGGTCGCCGACGACACCCGGGTGCCGCGGATCTACTCCCATCAGTTTCTCCGACGGGTGCCGGTGGGGCCCCTCGACCTCGTCGTCAGTACCGAACGAGTCGGGGCGCTCGTGCACTCGGTCACGGCCCGGCTGGTGGTCGGCGACGACACGGTCGGTGTCGCCGGCGGGATGTTCACCGGCGACCGTGAGGGACCGGAGTATCTCGACGAGCCACACCCGGCGGTCGCCCCGCCGACGGAGGAGGGCGGCACCGAGGTGCCGGGCTGGGCGACCAACGTGCACAGCCGGTTCACGCCCCATCGTCGGTTCGGTCACGACGGCCCGGTGGTGCCCAACGAGGACGGCGGCTGGCTGATCGTCAACGAGCCCGGTGACTGGGACCACCGCCTGGCCCTGATGGCGAGCGACGTGTGGCCGCCGCCGGTGATCCGGCACCCCGATCGCATGTGTGCGACGCCGAGTCTCCACCACGTCGTGCACTTCGGCCCGCACGTCCGTGGGTCCGCCGGGCAGGCGCTCCTGGTCCGTCATCGCGCCACCGGCGGCCATGTCGGCCTGACCGATGAGGACATCACCCTGTGGGCCGACGACGGGCGGCTGCTGCTGAAGGCCCGCCAGTTGCGGACCGTGATCGACCTCAGTCGTCTCGACACGAGTTCGTTCGTCACTCCTTGAGGCGACCGGCGCCGGTGGCGCTCGGCTGGGGGTTTCGGTCTGGCTCGCCATGCGACAGGATGTCGATCCGCCTGCTCGAGAGGTCCACGCCAATGAAGTTCGGAATCGGATTCGCCAACACCGTCACGTTCGTCACCGGGCACGGCGCGGCCGGGCTCGGGAAGGCAGCCGAGGCCGCCGGCTTCGAGTCGCTCTGGACGGTCGAGCACATCGTCTACCCGGAGGGCTACGAGTCGACGTACCCCTACGCCCCCGACGGCAAGATGCCCGGTTCCGGAGACAGCCCGATCCCTGATCCCCTGATCTGGCTGTCCTATGTCGCCGCCAACACCACCACGCTCAACCTCGCGACCGGGATCTCCCTCCTCCCCGAACGTCACCCGGTGACCTACGCAAAGGAGGTCGCGACGCTCGACATGATGTCGAACGGTCGAGTCATCCTCGGGATCGGTATCGGCTGGCTGAAGGAGGAGTTCGAGGCGCTCGACATCCCGTGGGAGGGGCGAACCCGACGCACCGAGGAGTACGCCGAGGTGATGCGGGCGCTCTGGGAGAAGGACGATGTGTCGTACCACGGCGAGTTCATCGACTTCGACCACATCTCGTCCAACCCCAAGCCGGCCGACGGGCCGGTGCCGATCCACATCGGTGGACACAGCAAGGCGGCCGCAGAGCGGGCCGGCCGGATGGGCGATGGCTTCTTCCCGGCGAAGGGCGACATCGCAGAGCTGTTCGACATCGCCCGCCAGACCGCGGCGGACCACGGCCGCGACCCGGAGACGATCGAGATGACCAGCTCACACCCCGGAATCTTCGGTGAGGACCCCGCAGCCGCGGTCGAGGAAGCGGCCTCCTGGGGAATGCATCGGATGATCGTGCCCGGGTTCATGTTCCTCGGCGATCCGGCCGAGAAGATGGCCCCCTGGGCCGAGCTCATCGCCTCGCTGGAGTAGCGGTCACTCGCGATCGAGCGGGCGACTGTGGTCCCAGTCGGCGATCAGGCTCCGGATCGCGGTGATGAGGATCAACGGCACGTCGAGCATCGGGTGGTGCCCGGCCGTCGGGAGCTCGATGACCGGGGCGACCCGTCCGAGCTGGTTGTACATGTAGTCACCGATGTCGGGCGTCACCAGGCCGTGTTCGCAGCGCAGCAGGGCCACCCGGCACGTGATCTGCGAGAGGTACTCCGCCGGCTCTCGCCGAGGGGGAACGAAAATCGCCGAGTCGAACTTCCAGCGCCAGAGGCCGTCGTCGTGGCGTCGGAGCGAACGCGTGGCGATGTTGTCCTTGACGTAGGGGAGATACACGTCCTGTTCGGGGATCGTGCGGAATCGTTCGATCGGCCCGGCGGGGTCTTCGTAGGCGCGCTCCTTGCGGAACGTGTCGGTCCCGCGGCCGACGTTGACCTCGGGGTCGACGTCGACCACCGGCGAGTCGATGATCACGGCGCCGGCGAGGAGTGAGGCGTGGCGGGCCGCGGTGGCGATGGTGACGAAGCCGCCCATCGAGTGGCCGACCAGGATCGGCGGTCGATCGAAGGCGGCGTCGGCGATGACCGCCGCGACCTCGTCGCACCAGAGGTCGAGCGTGTACTCCTCCCGACGACCGCTGTCGCCGTGACCGGAGAGGTCGATCGCCGCGACGGAGTGGGTTTCGAGGAACGACGGTGCGATGTGGCTCCACCAGTGCGCGTGCGCGGCGCCTCCGTGCACGAAGACGATGCCGGGCCGATCCCGGTCGCCCCACGACAGATAGTTGATGGAGGTACCGGCGACCTCGACGCTGCGGGGCGACGGCTCCACCGACAGCGCAGCCGTGAACCAGGGCGGGGCGTCAGTCATGCCGACGACGCTACCGGCGACTGCGCGGCCCGATGTCGTCGAGTGTGGTCGCGATCAGGGCGTCGCCCAGCAGCCGTCGGGCGGAGAGCAGCGCCAGTGCAGCAATCACCGCGCAGACGAGGAAGCCGGTGCTGAGGTCGGTCCAGTCGCCGATGGCCCCGATGATCGGCCCGCCGAGCCCGAAGGCGAGATCGAAGAACATCGAGAAGCTGCCGATCGCCTGGCTCCGTTCCTCGTCGGGGGCTCGGTCGACGACGAGCGCGAAGAGGGCCGGGAAGAGGAAGGTCTGGGCCACGGCCAGGACCGCAGCGGCGACGTACACCCCCGCCGGTTCTCGCCACACGAAGAGGATGAACAGGCCGGTGACGCCGAACGTCAACGAGATCCGCGTCGTGAGGAGCGGACCGAGGCGATCGGGGAGGCGGGCGGCGAACAGCCGCAGCGTGATGATGACCGCCCCGAACACGACGAAGATGCGCTCGGGATCCTCCATTCCCAACCGTTCACCGTGCACGACGGCGAAGGCGAGGAACCCCGTGTATCCGAGCAGGCCGGCGAACAGCATGAAGCCGGGCCGCACCGCGGCGGGGTGGATCAGTCGGCGGAACGGCGGGAACGGAGGCTTGTAGTCGGGAGGGCCGGGGGCGGTGACTCCCACGACCGCGGCTCCGGCGGCCAGCATTCCGGCGACCAGCCAGACCCAGTCGGTGCCGTGCTCGTCACGGATCCACCCGCCGAGAAGCGGTCCGACCAGGAGCGTGCCGTAGATGGTCAACGAGAAGTACGAGGCGGCCTCGGCTCGCCGATCGTCGGGGCTCAGGTCCTGGATCGAGCTGGCGATCCCGACGAAGACGGCCGCCTCGCCGATGCCGGTGACGGCGCGGATCGCGATGACCGCCGGGATCGTGGTGGCCAGCGCGGTCGACGCAGTGGCGGCGGCCGCGAGCAAGGTGCCGCATATCACCAGCGTCCGGCGGCCCATGCGATCGCCGAGGGGGCCGATGAACGGTCGGATGAACGCGGCGGCGATTCCGAACGAGCTCACCGCCAACCCGACCTGGATGTTTCGTCCGCCGAGCTCTTCCTCGACGAACAACGGCAGAACCGGCACGGTCATGTTGAGACCGAGGAAGTAGAGCGAGGCGGCTCCGCACAGCGCGAGGAATCGCGAGGTGAGGAGTCGTGACGGCATCGGGGGAGCCTGTCGGGTCAACGCTCCGTCGACAACTCCGGCTCGTCGGGCCGAAGGGCCGTCGGTGTGGTGGGCACGGCACGCGGGTCGAATTCGGCCAGCAGTTCGGGCAGCGACGAGCGCTCGCCGACCGGGATTCCGAGAGACCGTCCGAAGGCGGCGATGAGCCCGGGAGTCGTGCCCCCGGCTGCGATCCATGCGGCGAGACCGGCAGAGCCGTCGCGCTTCGCAAGGCGGTCGCCGGCGCTGTCGACCACGAGCGGGACATGTGTCCATCTCGGCTCGGTGAGCCCGAGCACGCGGGAGAGATGGGCGTGGCGCGGGGTGGAGTCGAGGAGGTCGGCCCCCCGCACCACCTCCTCGACACCCTGCTCGTCGTCGTCGATGACGACGACGAGGTTGTAGGCCGGGATGCCGTCTCCCCGCTGGAGCACGATGTCGTCCATCCGCCGTTGGTGCGGGCCGTGCAACGAGTCGATGATCGTCACGTCCTCGCCGTCGGTGCGGAGGCGTATGGCCGGTGGCCGACCCGATGCTTCTCGTTCGGCGATCTCCTCGGCGGTCAGGGTGCGGCAGGTGCCGGGATAGGCGCCGGGCACACCGTGCGGCGCGACCGCCGCCTCTCGGATGTCGCGCCGCGAGCACCAGCAACGGGAGGTGTGGCCCGCGTCGACGAGCGCAGAGATGACGGCTCGATACTCGTCGAGCCGGGTGGATTGGCGCAGCGGTTCGTCGTCGAAGTCGATGCCGAGCGCGTGGAGATCGGCGAGCTGCTGGGTCTCGTGCTGCGGGTTCGCCGTCTCGTCGAGGTCGTCCCATCGCAGCCGGAACGCGCTCCCGTCCGCCCGGGCGAAGAGCCACGCGGCCACCGCGGTGCGCAGGTTGCCCAGATGCAGGCTGCCCGTGGGGCTGGGGGCGTAGCGGCCGATCGGCATCGTCAGCGGGCCAGAACGCGGTTGACGACCTGCGCCACGCCGAACTCGAGGTTCGTGCCCGTGACCTCGTCTGCGGCGTCCTTCACCATCGCACGAGCGTTGCCCATGGCCACGCCGTGTCCGGCCCACTCGAGCAATGAGAGATCGTTCTGGTTGTCGCCGAATGCGAGGACCTGTGCGGCGTCGACGCCCAGAGACTCGGTCAGCCGAGCCACGGCCGAACCCTTGTCGGCTCCCGGCGGGGTGAGTTCGACGAACGGGACTCCGGACGTCGTCACGTTGACCTCGTCGGGCACGAGAGGTCGCACGACGCCGACGAGGTCGACGTCGGTGATGTCGGGGTGAGCCACGAACATCTTGCCCACCTCGTCGAAGCGATCGTCGGGTAGTGGCGACCTCGGACGGCGGTCTCCGTCGAGGCTCACGGGGGTGATGTCGACGAAGCGGTCGGTCCACACCGTGCCGTCGCTGAGCTCGAAACCGAAGCCGACGTCGCCCAAGCCGGCACGGACTCGGGCGAGCACATCGCGGACGGTGTCGGGGCCGAACTCGAGTCGTTCCTCGAGACGCCGGGTCGCCACCGTCATACGGTGACCACCGTTCGATCCGATGAAGTGCTCGATCCGGGCGCCGGTGCCCACTGCGAGATCGAGGCCACGGAACCAGCTCCGTCCTGTTGCCGCCACCACGATGATGCCGGCGTCGACTGCGGCATTGATCGCCTCGACGGTGGGCGGGGCCGGCCGGTGGTCCGCTCCGAACAACGTGCCGTCGAGGTCGGTCGCGATCAGCCGGATGTCCACCTCTCGGGTCTACCAGTTCGGTGCGTGCGCCCGGCAGGAATTCGATCGGTTGGCGGTCGTCGCCTGCAACCTGATGAAGTGGCGCCTGTGACTCTCGCCGACGTTCGTCTCATCGATCTGTCCCACGGAATCGCCGGGGCCTATCTCGCCCGGCTCTTCGCCGATGCCGGAGCGGATGTCATCCGGGTCGAACCGGCCGAGGGCTCGCCGTTGCGGCGTCGGTCGGCCGAAGCGCTCGGGCCTGGCGAGAGCGGCGTGCTGTTCCGACACCTCGCGGCGGGGACACGGTCGGTGGTGGGAGCGCTCGGAGACGACGACGTGGAGAGTCTCCTCACCGGCGCCACCGCCGTCGTGGTCGATGCTGCGCAGACGCCGGAACAGGTCCTCGATCTCGTCACCCGTCACCCCGCCGTCGTGGTGGTCTCGATCCGACCGTACGGACTAGACGGACCGTGGGCCGACCGGACGCCCAACGAGTTCCTGGTGCAGGCCGATGCCGGGTCGATCCTCTGTCGCGGGCACGTGTCCCAGGTGCCGTTCGCCGCCGGAGGCTCGATCTTCGAGTGGACGGCTGCGTCCTACGCTGCGCCGGCCGCCCTCGCTGCGATCGAGCGGGCCCGGCGATGCGGAGCCGGCGACGTGGTCGACGTGTCGATCGCCGAGGCCGCAGCAATCGCGGCGTCGACGTTCACCGACCTCTCCGTGCAGATGTCCGGCCGCGACGAGCCTCCGCTCCGCAGCATCGAGGCTCCGTCGATCGAACCGGGCTCCGATGGCTGGGTCGGCTTCAACACCAACACGCGTCAGCAGTTCCAGAACTTCTGCCTTCTGATCGAGCGGCCGGACCTGATGGAGTCGGAGTGGGCCGACCTGCGCGTGCGTACGGCTCGACTCGACGAGTGGAATGCGATCGTGTCGGCCTGGACGACAGCGCATCCGGTCGACGAGATCGTGGAGAGGGCCAGCGAGCTGCGGGTTCCTGTTGCTCGAGTCAACGACGGACCCGGCGTGCTCAGCGAACCGCATCTCGTCGCCCGAGGGTTCGTTCCGCCACAGGCCGAGGGCTTCGCGGCGCCTCGACCTCCGCGCCTGATCGATGGACAGCGGCCCCCGGTGCCGGGACCGTCGCCGGCGGTAGGAGCCCACAGCGGGATGATTGAACCGCGCACCCGGCCGAGTTCGACCACCACCGATGCCGATGCGTTGCCGCTCGAGGGGATCCGAGTACTGGATCTCACGAGCTGGTGGGCGGGTCCGTCATCGACGCAGGTGCTCGCCGCCCTCGGCGCCGACGTGATCCATGTCGAGTCGGTCACGCATCCGGACGGGATGCGGCTGACGGGGATGATGTTCGGCACCGACGACTGGTGGGAATGGGGGCACATGTTCGTTGCCGCCAACAACGACAAGCGCGGGATCACGCTCGACCTCGGATCGACCACCGGCCGTGACCTCCTCCTGCGACTGGTCGCGTCGGCCGACCTCCTCGTGGAGAACTTCAGCCCGCGGGTCATCGAACAGTTCGATCTCGGTTGGGACGTCATCCGCGCTCGCAACCCCCGGTGCAGCATGGTCCGGATGCCGGCATTCGGACTCGACGGGCCCTGGCGAGAGCGTGTGGGGTTCGCGCAGACGATGGAACAGATGTCGGGGATGGCGTGGCTCACCGGCCATCCCGACGATCAACCACGGATCATGCGCGGCCCCTGCGACCCGATCGCCGGCATGCACGGGGCCTTCGCTGCGCTTCTTGCCTTGCGGAACCGTGACGAAACCGGGACCGGCGTGTTCGTCGAATCGCCGATGGTCGAAGCCGCGATCTGCTGCTCGGCGGAGATGGTCGTCGAATGGTCGGAGAACGGTGTCGGGCTCCAGCGGCTGGGGAACCGCAGCCGGTTTGCCGCCCCGCAGGGCGTGTTCCCGACCGCCGGGGACGAGCAATGGCTCGCACTGTCGGTCGAGACGGATGCCCAGTGGGAGTCGCTGGCCGAACTGATCGGCCTCGATCCACAGCGCCATCCGAGCCACGACACACGTGTCGCGGCGCATGACGAGATCGACGCCGCGGTCGCCACCTGGGCTGCGCAGCAGACGACGGATGCAGCGGTCGCGATCCTGGCTGACGCGGGGGTGCCGGCGGTGGCGTGTCGCAACCACGGCATGCTGCGTTTCCACCCGCAGTTCGTGGCTCGGGGGTTCTTCGAGGAGGTTGCCCATCCCGCGGTGGGCACGCACCTCATGCCGGCCCAGCCCTTCCGCATCCGAGGCGTGGAGCGTTGGGTGCGCCGCCCGACCCCGACGCTCGGACAACACAACCGTGAGGTCCTCGGTGAGGCAGGGCTCTCGGACGCCGAGATCGACGAACTCGTGGCGGCGGGCGAGATCGGCACGACGCCGGTGTTCTGACACGGCGCGGACGCTCCAGGTTTGAAACACTGCGGAGATGGGAAGCAGCGACGAAGGCCACGGGCACGACCACCACATGGTGCATCGGCACCGTGACGTGCAGGGCGGAGAGGCCCGAGCCGCAGTCTTCGGTGTCAGCGACGGGCTGGTGTCCAACGTTGCCCTCATCCTCGGCATCGCAGGAGCGAGCACCGACGGATCACTGGTCCGTCTCGCCGGTGTGAGTGGGTTGCTGGCCGGGGCGATCTCCATGGCCGCCGGCGAGTGGGTTTCGGTTCGTGCGCAGAACGAACTCATCGAGCGCGAGCTCGATATCGAGCGCCGCTCCCTCGCCGAGAATCCCCAAGCCGAGGAACGCGAGCTCGCAGCGATCTATCGCCAGCGCGGGCTCAAGCCGGAGACGGCCGCTGACCTGGCCGAGGAGATCATGGCCGACCCGGAGATCGCGCTCGATGTCCACGCCCGCGAAGAACTCGGCGTCGACCCCGACGGAATCGGGCGACCGTTCGTTGTCGCCGTGACGTCGTTCTGGGCGTTCGCCCTCGGCGCGTTCGTGCCGCTGGCACCGTGGCTCCTGGCCGACGGCGCCGGCGCGTTGATCACCTCGGTCGTCCTGGGCATCGTGGCGGCGGGCATCGTCGGCGTCGCCATCGCGGTGTTCACCGAGCGGTCGATGTTCCGGACTGCGTTGCGCCAAGTGCTCGTGGCCGCGGTGGCGTGTGGTGCCACCTACCTGATCGGCTCGATCCTGGGCGTGTCGGTGGCCTGAGCCCCGCGAGGCCCTCCGGTGGTCCTGGGTCGTATTACCCATCCAGGCCCGCGCCGGTTGGGCCGAAAGAACCCTTGAGGCACATGCCGACGGTTCTCGCGGGTGCGGAAGGGTTGCCATGCCAGAAACACTGTCCCTGGCCGACGCTGCGCACCTGCTGCGCCGCACGGGCTTTGGCGGAAGCGAAGGTGAGATCACCGCGCTGACCGGAGTGACACGTCAAGCCGCGGTCGCCGCGGCGATGGGGTTCACGTCGTCCGACCCGATCCCCGAGGGTCCCGACGTCGGCGTGCCCGGCTGGGTGAACAACGAGTCGCAGTGGGAGGCCCAGAGCGACGCCATCGCATGGTGGATCCAGCGCATGGCGGATCTGTCCAACCCCACAACCGTGCCGGGCTCACCGCCGGCTGTGGCGGGAGACCTGCCGATCTACGAGAAGCTCACCCTGTTCTGGCACGAACACTTTTCGTGTGCTCAGGACAAGGTCTTCGACTTCCCCGAGATGTGGGACCAGATCCGGATGTTCCGTCGGATGGCGATGGGCAACTTCGACGCCCTCGTCCGAGCGACCGCGCTCCATCCGGCCATGCTCGTCTTCCTCGACAACCAGACCAACGTGGCGAGCGGCATTCAGGAGAACTTCGCACGGGAGCTCATGGAGCTCTACACGTGCGGCGTCGGCAACTTCGACGAAGCCGACGTGGTGGCAATGGCGCGAGCCTGGACGGGCCACAACACCGTCGGGTGGACCGGTTCTCGCTGGGATGCCACCTACGTCTACCGGTTCGACCAGCACGACCACGACCCGAAGACCCTCTTCGGGATCACGGCCAACTGGAACGGTGTGATCGTCGATGGCGGCGAGCGCGACACGATCGACGAGCTGGTCTACGGCGTCAAGCAGGTTGCGACCGCTCGGTTCATCGCCCGCAAGTTGTTCCGCTACTTCGTGCACCTCGACCCGTCGAACTCGACGGTGAACGCCCTCGCCGACGTCTTCATCGCCGGCGGCATGGACATCGCGCCGTTGGTCCGGGCGATTCTCGAACACGACGACTTCTGGGGATCCGAAGCCCGCTACGGGTTGGTGAAGGGTCCCGTCGAGTTCGTTGCGACCATGATCCGCCGAGCCGGATTCTCGGCGAGTGACATGGGACTGCGCTGGAGCATGGAGCCGATGGGGCAGACCCTCTTCGATCCGCCGAGCGTGGCCGGCTGGGGTCAAGGCGAGTACTGGCTCGGCACGGTGTCGGCATGGGCTCGCGGCGGCTTCTCCCGCGGACAGCGATGGCGCTCCCAGGAAGCCGGACATCTCGCCTCGCTCGACGACAGCGACGACGACGCAGCCGCCGCCCAGGCGATCTTCGATCTCTTCGGGTTGGAGGACATCTCGTCGAACACCCGCAACGCAGTCGAGCGCTGGCATCGACGCACCTACGACAACGCCCGATGGTCGACCGTGCCACAGGGCTTCCTGGTCGGTGCGGTGTGCCCCGAGTTCCAGGTCTACTGAGGGAGAACGATCAATGCGTGGACTCATTCGTCCGACCCGCCGTCTCGTGCGTCCGACCGAAGCCGACATCGCCCTCGCCCAACTCTCGACGCGGGCCGACACGGAAGGAATCGCTCGCCGGCGCTTTCTCCAGGGGGCGCTCGCGACTGGTGGCGCGCTGGGCATGATGCCGAGCGTGTTCGACTCGATCGCGGCGGCGTCGGCGCCGTTGGGAGCGTCTGACCGCGTCCTCGTGACCGTGTTCCTCAACGGCGGCAACGACCACTTGAACACGCTCATCCCCGCGGATGACGGCGCCTATCACGCGGCCCGCGGCGGTCTAGCTGTGGCGGTCGATGGCTCGCATTCGGTCGGTCAGGGCCTCTACATGCACCCCAACCTGTCGCGGCTGAAGGCGCGCTTCGACTCCGGCCAGGTCGCGCTCATCGAAGGCGTGGGTGAGGCCAACGACGACCACAGCCACTTCACGTCGACCGCCACCTGGTTCGCCGGGGTGCCCGCAGTGCCGAATCCGACGGGCTGGCTGGGTCGCTACGGCGATGGCATGGGCCTCGACGGTCTCGGCATGGTCCACATCGGTTGGGGCGGCATCCCGATGCTGTTGAAGGGCAACCAGGTGTCTGCGGTCGGCCTGCCGCCGAACGGCAACCTGTTCGGCGCGGACCGTTCGGAGAACTGGGAGCGGTACGCGATCGAAGCGGTCTCGGATTTCGGCGACGGAAGTACCGGCGGACCATGGGGAGATGCTGTTGGTGCGTCCTTCCGGGACGCGGTGGACACCGCCCAACAGATCCAACCGGCATACACCGAAGGCCTCGCGGAGGGTGGGCTCCAGCGTGAACTCGGGCTCGCCGCCGAGGTGATCAACCTGAACCTCGGAACTCGGATCGTCTCCGTGTCGCTCGGCGGGTTCGACAACCACGATGGTCAGCGTCCCGATCATGACGACCTGCTCGCCGAACTCGATGCCGGGATCGATCAGTTCTTCAGCATGCTCTCGCCGGCCTTCGCAGGTCGGACGGGCATGATGATCTTCTCGGAGTTCGGTCGACGGGTCGAGGCCAACAACTCGGCCGGTACCGACCACGGAACTGCCGGCACGATGATGTTCATCAGCTCGCGAGCAGAGGGCGGTCATCACGGCCAGCAGCCGTCGCTGACGGACCTCGACTGGCGTGGCGACATGCACCACCACGTCGACTTCCGGTCCGTGTACGCGACGCTGCTCGACGAGTGGCTCGATGCGGACTCCCACGGGGTGCTCGGCGCGAACTACAGCTCTCTGGGGATCATCGGCAGCGGAGGAAACCTGTTCTTCGACGTGCCGGGCGACGCCTACTACACGACCGCGGTCAGTTGGCTTGCGGCGTCGGGCATCACCACCGGCACAGGAGCCCGGACCTTCTCACCGAACGACAACGTCACCCGCGGCCAGATGGCGACGTTCCTGTACCGCTACAGCGGGGAGCCGTCCGGTTCGCCGGCTGCCGGATTCGTCGACGTGCCGGCTGGTCGCTTCTACTCCGAGGCAGTCGACTGGCTCGCCGCCGAGGGGATCACCACTGGTGTCGGCGGCAACCGTTTCGCTCCCGACGACGTCGTGACGAGAGGCCAGATGGCGACGTTCCTCTGGCGTCTCGAGGGTGAACCCGGCGGGTCGCCCGCTGCTGGATTCAGCGATGTACGAGCGGGGGCGTTTTACGCCAACGCGGTCGACTGGCTGCTCTACCGAGGGATCACCACCGGTGTCGGCGGCAATCGATTCGCCCCAGACGATCCAGTCTCGCGTGGTCAGATGGCGACGTTCCTCTGGCGTTTGGCCGGGAGCCCCGTCTAGCCGCCTTCGGCCTCCGAAGCATCTGCGTCGGGATCCTCTTCGAGATAGGTGTTGAGCAGCGCCCAGAAGCCCGCCGCGAATGCGGTCCACTCCTGGAGTTCGCCGTCAATCCCTGTCTTCAAGTCCACGTTCGGAAGCTCACCTTTGTCGAACCGAAGCCTCACAGTGGCTCCCTCGGCCAGGGTCAGGCCGAGACGGGCGATCAGTCGAAACCCGAGATCGGGATCGGTGAACAGGTTTGCCCGGGGCCGGACCCCGGTCGCGAGAGCGAGCCGTCTAATCAGTTCTGCTGCCCTGGATTCCGACTCCGCGTATTCGGCCGTTGTCCTGGCTGCTAGCCGGTCGCGAACGGGGTCGCCGGGCTCAGAGTCGTTGGCAACGCTAAGCGTGACTCCAACCCAACTGCTGAAACGCGGATCCGCGGCGGCAACCAGAAGAAGAGCATCCGGCGCTACGCGCGAGAGTTCTCGCATTCGCGCTTCCGAAGTTAGATCTCCGGTTTCTGCGAGACTTGCGGCTGCGAGCTGGCCGGCGAGGTCCAGTCCTGTTGCCATGCGGCTCATTCGGAGGAGGACTTCTACCTGGAATTCCTCTTGGCTTGCCCACAGCCGTTCGTGCACCGAAGCGCGGGTAATCCTGACGCCCTTCGTTCGCTCCAAGTGTTGGAAGACCTTCTGATACGTGATCGTGGTTGGCTCAACGCCAAGTCCCTGGTGTTCAACTAGGTCTAGTGCCGCTGATACGACCAGCTCCCTTGTCTCATCGCGCGAGCGCCGGTGCGGTGTTGTCATGACACTCTCGTTCCCTCGAAGGAGATATCCGTCTTGATGCACTCTAACCCTTCCGCTACGGTGCAACTCAAAGTTGCAACTAAGGGTTACAAACCGGTGGTTGGAGGACTTGTGAGTTGTGAAATCCGGAATCAGATACTTGCCGCTAGCGAGCAGGTGAGCGGTCTGACATACGAACAGCTCGCCGCGCATGGGGTAAATGTCAGCGCTGAGTCGGTCGAGGGTGGCGGCCTGTGGGTGAAGGTGTCGCTACCGGAGCCGCCGACGGAGAAGGCGGCGCTCGCGCCGTTCGTGCAGAATCTCTGGGGCGATGAGTGGATACAGGCCTGGTCAGATGGTAGATCCCTCAGTGTTGCTGCCTCGTCTAGGGCGTGCTCACCCCTAGTAGCGGGCCTCGTCGCCCTCGGGATCGACTCGTGGAGGGCAGGCTTGGGCACCTCCGTTTGATCAGGTGGAGTTCCCGCTCGCCTGTTGGTCGTCGGGCTAGCGTCGGGCCCCGGGAGGTACCGACATGGCTGGTCCGTTGGCCGGGGTGAGAGTCGTCGAACTCACGGGCCTCGGGGCCTTGCCGTTCGGCACACTGAAACTCGCCGACATGGGTGCGGACGTGATCCGCATCGACCGCGTGAGCGAGGTACCTGACGACAAGATCGCCAAGCCTCACTCATCCTGGGATCGCGGTCGACGCTCCGTCGCAGTCGATCTGAAGAACCCGGCGGGAGTGGAGACGGTGCTTCGGCTCGCCTCGACCGCCGACGTCTTCCTGGAGGCGTTTCGTCCAGGGGTCGCCGAACGACTTGGGGTAGGCCCCGAGGCGGTCATGGGCCGCAATCCTGCGATCGTCTACGGGCGTCTCACGGGGTGGGGTCAGTCGGGAGCGCTCGCCCACTCTGCCGGGCACTCACTCAACTACGAAGCGATCACAGGCGTGATCCGCTCGGTCGGCCCCGTCGGGGGCCCGCCGGTTCCGCTTTTGCAACTACTGGGAGACTTTGCGGGTGGAGGCCTGACCCTTGCATTCGGTGTCGTCTGTGCGCTGTGGGAGGCGAAGCAGTCTGGCGAGGGTCAGGTCGTCGATGCGGCGATGACAGATGGTGTCGCCTCGCTCGCGAGCGTCTTCTACGGGATGCAGGCGAGCGGCATGCACACCACCGACATCGGCAGCAACCTCTTCGATGGGGGAGCGCCCTTCTACTCGATCTACGAGTGTGCGGATGGCGGCTACATGTCGATCGCCCCCATCGAGGCGCACTTCTGGTCGTTGTTGCTCCGAACGATCGGTGTCGACGAGGCATCCCTACCTCCTCAGTACGAACGCGAGAGTTGGCCGCGGGTGAAGGAGGTCCTCGCCGAACGGTTCCTCGAGAAGACCCGCGACGAGTGGTGTGAACTCCTCGAGGGCACCGACTGCTGCGCGGCCCCGGTGCTCACGTACGACGAGGCTCGCCGATACCAGCACCATGTCGACCGTCAGACGTTCGTGGGCGAGGATGGCACCGAGGTTGGGCCCGTCCCCATCCTGTCTCGAACCCCGGGGCAGATCGCACCGTCACCGGCGTGGACGGGTGCCGACACGGACTCGGTCCTGGATGCCGCCGGGTTCAGTGCCGCCGAAATCGCCGAGCTACGGGCCTCCGGCGCAGTCGGCGGCTGACGTGTCGCTCGACTTCGATCGGGTCGCAACGGCGGCGAACGCCATGCCGAGCGCCTTCCTCGACAGTCCGCAATACCGCAGTGAGTCGCTGAGTCAGCTTCTCGGCATCGACGTCATCCTGAAGGTGGAGACCGTGAACCCGACGGGCACTGTCGCGTCTCGCGGCGCGGAGTGGTGGTTCGCGTGCCATCCTGAGGTCCACCGAGTGGTGTGCCCCAACGCGGATGATTTCGGGATGGCGATGGCGCATGCCGGAAGGAGTCGCGGGATCGAGGTCGAGCTCTTCGGGCCGATCGATGCCGACCCGAGCAAGGTCGAGCTCCTTCGCCATGCCGGGACCATCGTCCGCCTCGATGGGGATGATGCCGATGAGGCTCGCTCCGAGGCTCGGCGGTACTCAACCCTGGTTGACGGGGTCTTCGTCGACGATGGCGACTTCGCAGAGTTGACCGAGGGTGGAGCGACGATGGCAGCCGAGCTCATGCCGATCCTGCCGGAGGTCGATGCCGTCTTCGTGCCGATCGGAAGAGGAAGCCTCGCCCATGGGACCGGCGCATGGTGTCATGCCCACAGTCCCCGCACCCGCGTGGTCGGCGTCGGCGCCGAGCGAGCGCCGGGCACGGTTCGCAGTGTGCGGGAGGGGCGCGTCGTGCCATCACCGGTCGCTCCAGGCGCTGCGCCCGAGATGTCGGTGTCGGCACCCTCGGAGACCGCTGTCATCGCCCTGTCCGATTCCCTCGACGACACCGCGCTCGTGAACGACCGGCACCTCGGTCAGGCGTCAGCCGCCCTGTTGAAGTACGAGGGCATCAGAGCCGCGATGGATGGTGCGGCGGCGCTGGCGGCGGCCGCACTGGCTGCGCCGGGTCTGCCAGGCGTCCGGGTGATCGTCCCGGTGACGGGTCGGATCGCCGGCTGATCAGCGACGCTTCTTCGCTCGACTGGTCGGTGCGGCGGTGGTCGGGTCGTCGGGCCAGGCGTGCTTCGGATATCGGCCGCGGAGTTCTCGGCGGACCTCGGCATAGCCGTCGTTCCAGAACGACACGAGGTCTGTGGTCACCTGAACCGGCCGATGGGCAGGCGACAGGAGGTGCACGACGAGGGGAACGGTTCCGTCGAATACGGAGGGCGTTGTCGTGAGTCCGAACATCTCCTGGAGCCGAACCGACAGTGAGGGCCCCGAGTCGCCGGAGTAGTCGATCGGGATGCGGGAGCCGCTCGGCACGTCGTAGTGGCTCGGTGCCAGCCGGTCGATCTCTCGGGTCCGACGCCAATCGAGAAGGTTGTTCAGAGCGGGCTTCACCGGGATCATCTCGAGGTCGGCGCGGCGTTTCGCGTCGCCAAGCGCCGGGCGGAGCCACTCTCCGAGACGATCGATCAGCGCGGCGTCGTCGACCGCCGGCCAACTCTCGGGGTCGTGGGAGTGGAGGAAGGCGATTCGGTCGCGCCACTTCGCGTCGGCTGTCGTCCACCGCAACAAGCCGAGCCCCTCCCGCCGAACTCCGGCGAGGAGGGCTTCGTCGAGTGCCTCTCTGCTCGGGTCGCTGTCGGGCTCGCGCTTGAGGACCAGTGCCCCGAGACGTTCCTGCCGTTCGAAGACGACGTCGCGGGCGCGGCGATCCCACTCGCCTCGCACGCGGTGCTCGATGCGGCTGCCGTGCAGTGATGCGAGTACTTCGGCGCTCATCGGGGCGGCCGTGACGATGCGCGCATCGGCGCCCACTCCGTCGGTTTCGGCGACGGCGAGAAGCGGTTCTCGTGCGAGTTCGTCGATTGTGGGTACACCGGCACCGGCGCCGGATGCGAGCAGGAACGAACCTGCCTCCGAGCGTCGTTGGGCGATGCGCTCGGGAAACGCGAGCGAGATCAGTGGGCCTGTGGCCTCGAGGTCGACGGGCTGGTTGCTCACCTGGAAGCGGCGGCGCCACCGCCTCGCGCTGTCCAGTGCGCGCTGTCGTCGGCCATGGTCGACGCCGGGTCCTCCATTCGCCAGTGCCTCGAGTCGAAGTCGGATGTCGGCCGGCCGGTCCCGGCCCGTGAGGAGGTCGCGGTCGGATAGCACCGCGGCGAGATCGCAGGCAGTCGCGCCGACTCCCATCTCGACACCGAGCACCATCATGTGGGCGAGCCGAGGTTCCGACCCGACGGACGCCAGGGTCCTTCCGTGCTCCGTGAGCCGCCGCTCGTCGTCGATGGCGCCGAGCGACGTCAGGACACCGCGGGCGGCGGCGAGCGCGGGCGCAGGCGGCGGGTCGACCCACGGAAGGTCGGCGACCTCGACCGCGCCCCATGCCGCGATCTGCAGAGCCAGTGAGGTCAGGTCGCTCGTCAGGATCTCGGGTGGCTCGTCCTTGCGCCGCCGAGTCTGATCGACCTCCGGCCAAAGGCGCACACAAAGCCCGGGACCTTGCCGACCCGCTCGCCCCCGGCGTTGCTCTGTGGCGGCCTGGCTCGCGTTGACCGTCCGAAGTCGGCTCATCCCGCGACCGATGTCGTGCTCGGGCCTTCGCCGTCGACCTGAGTCGACCACGACCCGCACGCCGTCGATGGTGATGCTGGTTTCGGCGATCGGCGTCGCGAGGATGATCTTTCGGCGCCGATCCGGGTCGGATCGCAGCGCACGGTCCTGCTCGGCCGGGGACAGTGAACCGTGGAGTGGGGTCACCACGTGGTCTGCGGGAAGCCGCGACCTCAGCGACCGGTCGACTCGATTGATGTCACCCGCGCCCGCGAGAAACACCAGGATGTCACCCTGGGCGTGGCCGAGTGTCTCGATGACCGCATCAGCCACGTCGTCGTGTTCGCGACGACCCGGCGTCGGCGGTCGGTAGCGAGTCTCGACCGGGTGAAGCGGCGCAGCGACTTCCACGACCGCATCGGTCTCGAGGCGTTCGGCGAGAGTCTGTGCGTCGAGGGTTGCCGACATCAGCACGAGACGAAGGTCGTCGCGCAACGCCGCCGCGGTCTCTCTGACGAATGCCAGCCCGGTGTCGGCGTGGATGCTCCGCTCATGGAACTCATCGAAAACGACCGCCCCGATCCCTCCGAGTCCTGGGTCCTCGATGAGCATGCGGGTGAGCACGCCTTCCGTCACCACTTCGAGCCGGGTCTTCGAGCCGACGCGCGTGTCGAAGCGAGTCCGGAGGCCGACGAGATCGCCGACCGTGCCGCCCAGTTCGGCGGCGATCCGCTCGGCCGCGGCGCGGGCCGCCACTCGGCGGGGCTCGAGCATCACGACCTTGTCGTCCCCCAACCATGGTGCGTCGAGCAGCGCGGCGGGCAGCCTTGTGGTCTTCCCGGTCCCCGGTGGTGCGACGAGAATGAGCTGGCGCTCGTTCTCGAGCAGCTGCAGGACACGGGGGAGCGCGTCGTCGACCGGGAGCGGGATCCGCGTATTCACGTCGGACCGCTAGCCATCCTGCGATGCCGAGGTGACGGAACGGATCGCCCGTGCAACCGCGTCGGGGTGGGAACGCATCACGTAGTGCCGTGCTCCCTCGACGGTCGTCCTCGTTGCATGGGGGAGCTTCTTCTCCATGTAGTCGTTGGCACCGAGGTAGGCCCGGTCCTCATCGCCGATCACCAGTGCCAGCGGGAGAGTGAGCTCGGTCATGCGGTCGATGACCATCGAATCGGTGTGGAAGGCGACGGCGGCAGCGATTTCCTCGATCTCGTAGTCCGGCGCGTTGGTGCGCACGGAGTCGTTCCAGCGCTCCCTCGCGGCCGGGTCTCGAAAGCCAGGGCCGGTCGACACCAGCACGAGACCGGTCAGTGCCTTGGGCCTCGTGAGCGCGTAGGCCATGCCCAGGTAGCCGCCCAAGGAGTGGCCGACGAGGACGACCGGTCCGTCCAGCGAGCCCATGATCTCGTCGAGGTCGTGAAGCACGGACTCACGTGAGTAGTCGTCCGGGTCGGTGCTGGTGGGGGAACGGCCGTGCCCGGGGAGGTCGACGGCCACGCAGGTGTGGTCGGCCAGCAGGTCGATGACAGGGCGCCATACGGCAGCGGTGCTGTCGAGGCCGTGGACGAACAGGACGGTCGGACCCGATCCGCTGGTCTCGGTGTGCAGTTCTGACGGCATGGCGATTGATACTCCCGGTCAGCGGCCCTCGAAGGCGGCATGTCGTTTGTCG
This sequence comes from Acidimicrobiales bacterium, assembly GCA_040263275.1. GTDB lineage: Bacteria > Actinomycetota > Acidimicrobiia > Acidimicrobiales > Aldehydirespiratoraceae > JAJRXC01. The sequence goes on along the minus strand of JBDQKM010000022.1, from coordinate 3,798 downwards.
AGAAAGGCCTGGACACCTTCGCGGAAATCGTGGCTCTCGTAGCAGGCGCGGCGGGATCGGGCAGCGAGCGGCTCGAGTTCGACGTCGCTGAGCGCATCGACCGAGAGTTTCGTGGAGCGGTGGGTGAGTGGTGCGAGGCGGGCGATCTGCGCAGCGAGTTTCTCCACATGCGCCTCGAGATCCTGCTTTGGCACCACGTCCTGCACGAGCCCGAGACGCAACGCCGTCTCGGCGTCGATCACCCGTGCGCTGTAGATCATCAGTTTGGCCTGAGCGGGGCCGACGAGCTCGACGAGGCGGGCAAGTGGCTCCGGGGGGTATGAGAGACCGAGCTTCGCCGGGGGTACCGAGAAGCTGGCGTCGTCGGCGGCGACTCGCACGTCACAGTGGAGCGCCATCGCAACGCCCCCGCCCATGCAGGGGCCGTGGATCGCCGCGATGACCGGCACGGGTATCCGGGCGAGGGCATTCCATGCATCGTGTTCGGCCGCGTCGTACGCGTCGGCGGCGGGGCCGAACCGTCGGGTCGGAAACTCCGAGATGTCGGAGCCGGCGCCGAACGCCTCATTGCCGGCGCCACGGAGCACGATGACGCGAAGCGACTCGTCGGTGAGGAGCTCGTCGACCACCCCGCGAAAACGCTCGTACATGTTGGCCGTCATGGCGTTCCGGCGAGCCGGGTTGTCGATGATCAGGCTTCCGACAACGCCGCTGCGTTCACTTCGTATTCCAGCCATCCCCGCAGCCTGCCAGACCAGCCGCGCTGCGTGCGGGTTGTGCCGAGGTGTCGGGTCAGTGCGAGTGACCCACGAGGGCCTCGCCTTCGAGCTCCCGCGCAAGCAATCGGCCGATCACGTCGGCGGGTGCCGGCCGGGCGAAGTAGTAGCCCTGCCCCAACCTGCAGCCGAGCGAGAGCAGTCGGCGGTGTTGATCGGGCACTTCGATGCCTTCGGCGACGGTCTCTGCGCCCATGCCGTCGGCGATCGCGAGCACGGTCGACACGATGGTCGAGTCGTCCTGGTTCTCGAGCCGGGCGACGAAGGTCTGATCGATCTTCAAGATGTCGGCCGAGAACTCGTCCGCATAGCGAAGGGTGGCGTACCCGGTCCCGAAGTCATCGATCGCCACACGTAGCCCGGCAGCCCGCAACGAGTCGATGCGATCGACCACGAGATCGAAGTCGTTGATGAGCGCCGACTCGGTGAGTTCGAGAACGACTGCGTCGCGTTCGAGGCCGGCGCGATCCACGATCTCGAGCACCTCTCCCACGATGCCGTCGCGCTGCAGTTGGACCGGAGAGATGTTCACGCTCGCATAGATGTCATGTCCGATCGCACGCCATTTCGCGACCTGTTCGACCGACTTCTCGAGCACTGATCGGCCGAGGGGCACGATCAGCCCGTTGCGCTCCGCGAGGGGAATGAATGCGCCTGGGTTCACCATCCCGCGGACCGGGTGGTTCCAGCGCACCAACGCCTCGACGCCGGCGGTGCGCCCGGAGCCCAGGTCGAGAATCGGCTGGAAGTAGACCATCAGCTCGTCGTTCTCGATCGCCGCGGCCAGGGAGTTCGAGATCTCGAAGCGCTCGACCGTCTGGTCGGCCATCTCGGCTTCGAAGATCGCCCAACGGCCCTTCCCCTTCGCCTTCGCGTCGTACATGGCCACGTCTGCGGCCCGGAGCAGATCCTCTGGGCTCTGGCTGCCGTCTTCGTCGATCGCGATGCCGACGCTGACACCGAGTCGAACCTCATGGCCGAGGAGATCCACCGGCTGTGAAAGCTCGGCGACGATGCGGTCGGCAACCAGGGTCACATCGGATTCGCTGTAGACGTCGGTGAGCAGCACCGCGAACTCGTCGCCACCGAATCGTGCGGCTCGGTCGTGAAGGCGGAGTCGGCCCTGGAGTCGGCTCGAGATCTCGACGAGCACCTGGTCGCCGGCTGCGTGGCCCAGTGAGTCGTTGATGTTCTTGAAGTCGTCCAGGTCGATGAACAGTGCAGCCACGCTGCTTCCCGCCCGACGCTCGGCCCCGAGCGCTTTGTGGAGCTGGTCGGTGAACTGGACGCGGCTCCCGAGTCCGGTGAGGTCGTCATGCAGGACCTGGTGGCGGAGGTCGTCTTCGAGCCGTTTACGGTCCGTGATGTCACGCATGTTCAAGACGAGACCTTGTACCGACGGGTCGTTTCGCAGGTCTGTCACGGTCACTTCTGCGATGCGGCGCCCGCCGTCCGCGCGTCCCAGCACGACCTCGATCGTCCGGCTACCCGGGGTCGTCGCCATGAGAGCGTGGCGAACTTCATCGACGGCGGTGGTCTGGTCGGGTGGGAGCAGCTCGAGGAAGTTCCGTCCTCGCAGCTGGTCGGGGCGGGCGTCGAGCAGGTTCTGCGCCGAAGGGCTGATGTAGGTGAAGATGCCGGCTTCGTCGAGCACGGCGATCACGTCGGAGCTGTTCTGGACGAGGCCGCGGAACCATTGTTCGCTGCGCTTCAGGCCGAGCTTGGCGGCTCGTTCTTCATTCACGTCGCGGGCGGTGAGCACCACACCCCCGACCTCGGGATCGTCCGAGAAGTCGCGGGTCGTGACATCGAACCAACGGAACTTGCCTTCGGACGTTCGCAGCCGGCACTCGATGGCGAGCGGGACCTCGTCGGCGGTCGAGGGCGCCTGAATCAGGTTGCGAAGTGCCTCGGCCTCATCCGGGTGCGCCAATTCGACGGGGTCGGAGTTGAGGAGATGCGAAGCATCGAGGCCCAAGACGCGAGTCATGTTGGGCGACGCGAACTGCGATGTCCCGTCGTCGCCGATCACGAGGACGAGGTCGGCCGATTGTTCGACCAACGCGGTCAGCCGCTGCTCGGCTCGGCGGGCGAAGCGGGCCTCGGCCAATCGCATCGAGGCAAGCGCCTGGGTGATCTGTGCGGACATTGTCTGCAGCGCGAGGTTGAATGCGGTGTCGAGGTTGCCGTAGACCTCGACGATCATCTCGCCGAATTGACCGTGGTCCCCCAGCTCGAGCGCCACGAAGTCCGGGTGCGATCGTTCGATCGCGAGGGTGTCCCAGAGGTTCGGGGCTTCGCGGTCCGGTGCGAGCGGCTCGATGTGCGCCTTCGAGTCGGCTTCCAGGCGAACGACCAGCTGGCGGGAAGACTCCTCACTCCCGACCACGGCGGCGTAGCGTGCGTGCTCACCTACGACGAGTCGAATCGTCTTGGATGCGGCGACGGCGATCTCCAGACCGGTGGACGCGTCGAGCAACTCTCGACCGGACTCGGAGAGCGCCGCATCCATGTCCGCGACGCGCTCCTTGGCCCGGAACAGCAGGTAGATGCGAGCGAGGCTCAGAACGGCGAGTGCTGCCGATCCGGTGACGAGCACCGGCAGGTCAGGTTGGGTGTTGCGAACCAGCGCTGCCAGCAGCGCTGCGGGCAAGGTCAACAGCGCAGCCGCGAGCATCAATAGCCGTCCCCGAGTCAGGATCGGCGAGGCGTACATCGGAGTGCGGGCGATATCGCTGGCTTCGGGGTGCTGTATGGCTGCTGCTGCGAGTAGGAATGCCGTCGGCGAAGCGATGTAGGCGAGGGTCAGACCCCATTCAGAGCCGGTCGTGTTGAGCAGGAAGAAGAGGTCGTTTAGGAGGATTAGGAGCGTCGCACTGGCAATGAGGCGCCAGGCCGTGTTCCGCACTCCCGGCCCGACGGCCAACCGAGCGACATGGCCAATGAGAACCAAGTCGAGGATCGTGTAGACGACGTTGCCTGTCCTCGCCCATGGGTCAATGCCAGCGTCGCGGATGTAATC
>JBDQKM010000021.1:0-26757 GCA_040263275.1 Acidimicrobiales bacterium | reverse complement strand
CGGCCTGCTCGACGACCCCACGTAGTTCCGGGCCGGCGACGCGTTCCGGCGCCTGAGGGCGGGCTTGCACTTCAGCATCCCGACCGAGGTCGCCTCGCTGTTGCGCGAGATCGACCTCGGCGTGGAATCCAACGTCGCCCGGTTGGCGGCGGAGCTCCCCCGCCTGCCCGACGGTGCCGTGCGCGAGGTCGCCGAGGTGATCCTCGACGAGCTGGCCGGCAAGGAGGTCCTCGACCGTCTCCTCCCCGCGGTGTTCCTTCGCCTCCGCGACGACCTCGCCTTGCGGGTCGCCCGCGAGTGTGCGCCCGCCGACCCCGATGCCTGGCTGCACCGAGCGCTCACCCGCTGGCCCGATCCGCACCGCATGCCCGAGGATGCGTTGCGGGAGATCCTCACCTGGGACATCAACGACGCGGCCTTGGCCCCCTACGTGCGTGAGGCGATCGAGGATCACATCGACGCCGGGGAGGTCGACGAGGTCCTCGAGCTCGGCGAGCGGGCCCGGACCCTGCTCCCCCGCGTCGAGCAGGTCCGCCTACGAGTCGCGACCGCACGGCTCTTCTTCGAGCACGAGGAGACCGTGCCGACGGCGCGAGCGCTCCTGCTCGAAGCCGCGGCCGAGGGCGCCGGGATAGGCGATCCCGACTTCGCCACCGAGCTCGCGTTCACCTTCCGGGAGCGCTGGCCGGCCGGCGACGACGACGCCGTCGATGCGGCCGTCGAGCGGCTTCGCACCGTGCTCGACGATCTCGTCGACTTCCAGGAGTGGCGCGAGAAGCGGGACAGCGACACCGCCTCCCGGCTTCGCCCCCGGACCCAGGGAAAGGTGCTCCACATCGTGGGCGGTCGGCGCCAGCCCTGGGCCGACACCCTTCAGACCCAGCTGGGCCTGAAGGACCTCCGGTGGCACGAAAGCGAGAAACGGAAGCCGCCGACGCTCGATTGGGCCGGCGCCGCCGATCACGACCGCGATCTCGTGGTGCTGATCTGGACCCATTGCGGCCACCAGACCAGCCAGGGCCTTGACGTGGCAGGCTTGCAATACCAACATGCAACCTGGAGTCGCGCCAGTGTGCTGGAGGCGCTCTCCACCGTATGACCCCGCCCAGCCCCACCACGAGGAGGCCGAGATGCGCCGATTCGCCGCTGTCGCCGGCCTGCTCGCCATCGCCCTCGTCGTCGGCATGCTCCGCCCCGGTTCCGTGCTCGCCCAAGACGATCCACCGACGTCGATCGAGTGGGAGGGCAATGCGCTGGTCGTGACCGCGTCGGCGCCGGGCACGCTCCGGTTGACCGACGAGCCGGGCGCACCGTTCGCCGGACCGGTGATCCGCTGCGCCTGGTTCGAGGTGGTGGTCGGCGGCGCCACCCTCGACATCGTGCATCTCGCCGACCCGGTCGCCGGCGAGACCTACGTCTACCACTGCTGGCACACGCATCCCTGGGTCGATCCGTACCCCGGCTACCCGATCGTCGCCGTCCACGACCCCACCGCCGGACCTCCCGGCGCGCTGATCACGACCGAGACCGCCGCCCGATTCGCCCTCGACAGCATCGAGTTCGAGACGCCCGAACCGGTCACGTCACCACCCGGCGCCTCGGTCGTCGGCATCCCCACCTGGTTCGCGGTCGCCACCCCACTCGACTACGAGCCGGCCTCCGCCCAGGCCGGACCGGTCTGGGCCACGGTGCGTCCGATCTTCCGCGACACCACGTGGAACCTCGGCGAGGGCACCCGCGTCGTCTGCACCGCCGACAGCACGACCCGCTGGCGCCCATCCGGTCCCGACGACCAGCACTCCGCCTGCGTCCACACCTTCTCGGCGACCCCCACCGATCCCGCAGCGAGCGTCACCGTGCACTGGACCGTCCTGCAACGGACCGATCGCACCGCCGGTGCCTGGATCCCGTGGGGCACCGTGAGCCTCACCACGCCACTCGACCTGGAGGTGATCGACCTTCAGGCGGTGATCAACTGATCGACGCGGCGGCGATCTCCGCCGCACCCCGAAGGGTCGCCTCGGGATCGGCCGCCCGCCGCACATCGAGCCCACGGGCCTCGATCGCGGCGACCATCGCATCGGAGCGGCTCAGACCCCCGTCGACGGCGAGCGCCGAGACACCCATGTGCGCGGCGAGCTCACCGACGCGGTCGGCGATCCCCTCGACCACCGCCCGCACCATGTCGGGACGGGTCGTGTCGAGCGCCAGGCCCGTCCACTCCCCCCTGGCCTCGGATCGGTGATGGGGCGAGCCGATCCCGGCGAGGGCCGGCACGAAGCGCACGTCACCGGGCTGCGACTCGGCGACGACGCGGTCGAGTGCATCGACCCGATCCAGCATCCCGATCCGGACCAGCCACTCGACCACACTGCCGGCCGTGTTGACCGACCCCTCGAACATGAAGTCCGTTCGCTCGACGCCCTCGAAGGAACGCCGCCACAGCGGCAACGTGTAGCACCCGGCCGGGGCCGCCGGCGGATCGTCGCCGGCGTGCACGTCGAGCATCGCGGAGGTGCCGAGCGTGACCTTCGCCTCGCCGGGAACGAGGCGATGGGCCGCGCACGCAGCCATCTGGTCACCCAGTCGCCCGGCGAGCGCGATCCCGCCGTCGGGATCGAGCAGTCGGGCGTCGCCGGCCACGGCGTCCGAGGCGACGACCGCGGCCAGCGGATCACGCAAGACGCCGAACAACTCCAGCGCTCCGTCCGACCAGTCGCCGGCGCGGGCGTCGTACAGACCGGTCGCCGCAGCGTTGCCGGGATCGGTGACGAATGCCTCTCGACCCGACAGCACCCAGGTCATCCAGGAGTCGACGGTACCCATGCGCAGCGATCCGTCGGCTGCGGCCGCGACGACGGCGGGGTCGTGCTCGAGCAACCACGCCATCTTCGTGCAGGACGCCGACGTGTTGACGGGAATCCCCTGCGCCACCAGGTCGGCGACCACCTCGGCGGTGCGTGCGTCCTGCCAGCCGACGGCGGGCCGCAACGGCTCGCCCGTGGCCGCCGACCAACACACGATCGTGGCGCGCTGGTTGGCGACACCCAGTGCCCCGACGTCCCGGGCCGACACCCCACCCTCGTTCTGCACCGCGCTCCAGAGCCGGACGGTCGCCGCCACGAACTCGGAGGGGTCCTGCTCCACCGCGCCCGGGAACGGCACCGACAGGCCGAGCGTCTCACTCGCGAGCGCGATCCGTCGGCCTGAGACCGGGTCGAACACACCCAGGCGGATGGTCGTCGTCCCCACATCGAGGCCGGCGACGAGGGATCGACGCGTGTTCACGGGATCAGCACGCCCGGGTTCAGGAGTCCATCGGGGTCGAGGGCGGACTTGACAGCCCGCAGCATCGCAACCCCACCGGCGCCCACCTCGGCGGCCATCCAGTCGCGACGCACGCGCCCGATCCCGTGATGGTGGGCGAGTCCGGCGCCCAAACCGTCGGCGGCAGTCATCGCCGCGTCCCAGCAGGCGTCGTAGGTCGCCGCGTACTGGCCGGGGTCGCTCGGCGTCGCGGCCAGCGTGAAGTAGAGGTTGGCGCCAGACCGGTAGGCGTGAGAGGTGTGGGCGGACGCGGCGACGACGCCGGGCACACGGTTGAGCGCCTCGACCACGGCGGTGTAGAGCCCGGGGAGGCGGCTCCAGTCGGTGGCGATCTCGATCGTGTCGGCCACCACGCCCGACTGGAGGAGTTCATCCCAACTGGGAACCGTGTTGCGATGCGCGAACCAGGCGTCGACCGCCTCGGCCGGCGCCGCCGAGCCTCCACCCGCCGCGCAGAGGTCGGCCACCGCTGCCGCCTCGAGCGGCGCCAGCCCTGGCGGTCCCTCGTGCAGGAAGATCAGCATCGAGTCGCCCTTGGGCATCTGCTCGCGGAAGTGCCGCCACGACTCGCGGCCGTCGTAGAGACGCACCACCGGCGGCCGCCAACCGGCCCGCATGACGCGACGGATGACCTCGAGACCGTCGGCGAACTCGCCGAAGTGGAACGCCTGACGCACGCCGGGCTCGGGCTGCTTGCGCAGGCTGAACGTCACGTCGGTCACGATCCCGAGCGTGCCCTCGGAGCCGAGCAACAGCTGACGCAGATCGGGCCCCGCGGCGGCTCGCGGAGTGTCGCGACCCCGATAGACGGTGCCGTCGGCGAGCACCGCTTCGAGCGAGAGCACGACGTCCTCGATGTTGCCGTAGGCGGTCGAGTACTGGCCCGACGCGCGGGTGGCGACCCAACCGCCGACGGTCGAGAGCTCGATCGACTGGGGCCAGTGACCGATGGTGAGGCCGTCGGCCTGCACCCGTTCTTCCGCCACCAGACCGTTGGTGCCGGCACCGAACGAGGCGGTGAGGTCGACCGAGGAGAGCGCCCGGAGACCGTCCATGCGTTCGGTCGAGAGCACGACGGAGTCGGGCGACGCGAGCACCCCTCCGACCACACCAGAACCGCCCCCGCGGGGAATCATCGGCGCGCCGTGGGCGCGGCAGACCTTCACGGCCTCGGACAGCTCGGCCGCGCTCGCGGGTGCGACCACGGCGACAGGCGCCACGATCGCCTCACCAGCGGAGAGCGGGATCTGCGACCGCATCCACGTGTCGCGGGCCCGCGCCGACCGCTGGTCGTCGGACAGCAGCAGTGAGGCGTCGTCGACCGCATGGCGAAGGGCGTCGATCAGGGTCATGGGTGGGCTCCGGTGTCTCCGTGGGGATCAGTGGTCTCGGCGGCGCGGAAGGCGAGTTCATCGGCGAATCGCTCCCGCACTCCCGCCTCCTGGGCGGCACGCTCGTCGGGGGTCCAGTCCAGCTGAGCCGCCATGCGTTCCGCCACGGCCGCACACAGTTCGTCACGACGCGCGGGGACGTACCAGGCCAGGCGGGTCCGTCGGTAGACGACGTCCTCGAGCGTCGTCGCCGCCTCGACGTCGACCGCCCAGTCGACCTCGCCGGCCAGCACCGGCTCGCCCTCGACCAACGGCTCCGCGCCGAGGGCCGTCACCGCCCCGGCCTCGGACCCGTAGAGCCGTCGCATTCGGGTGGCCAGCCGGTCGGCCTCGTCGGGTCTCGGCGTGGGCTCGCCGCCGGGAAGCACCGCGGTACCGGGCCCCTTGCCCAGTCGTCGGTCCAGCTGCTTGGCCACCACGTCCATGACGTCTTCGGCCAGCCGGCGGTAGCCGGTCAACTTGCCGCCCGCGATCGAGACCATGCCGCCCGGCCCGACCGTCACCTCGTCCTTGCGCGACATCTCCTTCGCCTCCTTGCCCTCCTGGGCGATGAGGGGCCGGACACCGGCCCACGTGGCGATGACGTCGTCAGGAGTGAGGGGCTCGATGTCGAAGTAGCGGGTCATCGGCGCGAGCAGGTACTCGACATCGGCCCGGTCGACCTCGGGCCACAGGGGCCGTTCGCCGAAGTAGCTGGTGTCGGTGGTCCCGATGTAGACGGTGTCGCCTCGCGGGATCACGAAGATCGAACGCTTGTCCTGCGTGTTGCAGATGACGAGATGCTTGACCGGGAAACGCGACCGGGGCACGACGATGTGGACGCCCTTCGAGAGATGGAGCCGGGTCGCCGGCGGGTTCTCCTCCATCCGGGCGATGTGTTCGACCCAGGGCCCGGCGGCGTTCACCACCACCTCGGCCTGCACCCGGACGTCGCGCCCCGACGTCGCGCAGCGGGCGACCACCCCGTCGACCCGCTCGCCGTCGCGGATCATCTCGACCACGGGAAGCCGGTTCGCCACAATGGCGTCCGACGCCACTGCCGCCCGAAGCGTGGCGAGGACCAGGCGGGCGTCGTCGGTCAGGTACTCGCGATAGGCGACCGCGTAGTCGTAGGGGTCGGTGCGCAGGTGGGGTTCGTGCGCCGTGATCTCGCCGCCCTTCCACACTTCGTGGCGATCGGCACCGTCGATACCACCCAACTTCTCGTAGGTGCCGATACCCGCCCGGAACTTCGTGACGGCGGCCCAGTTGCGGGCGGGCACCACCATCCAGCACGGCTCGGCGAGATGCGGGGCCATCGCATGCACCGCGGTGCGCTCCCGAGCCGTCTTGCGGACGAGGTCGACCTCCCCGCTCGCCAGATACCGGAGCCCACCGTGGATGAGCTTCGACGAACGCGACGACGTGCCCGACGCGAAGTCGTCACCCTCCAGCAGGGCAACGCGCAGGCCCCGGGCCGCCGCGTCGCGGGCGACGCCGGCCCCGGTGATGCCGCCGCCCACCACGACGAGATCGAAACGGGCGGCTTCGAGCTCGTCGAGCCGCGCCGCCCGCGTCGACGGCGTGAGCGAGGGGGCCCCGAGGGAAGTCATCACCCCGTTCTAGCGGGTTCACGCAGGACAGGGCGGGGTCGGCGAGGACCGCCACGGGCGATGCCCGCTACTCTCGCCGAGGTGTGGATCGTGTTGTTCGTCGTCCTCATGCTGTTCCTGGCGGCCGCCGGCACCGTCCTGGGCACCCGTCATGCGCTCCGCCGCCGCAACCGCGTCATCGCCGGCGTCAACTCTCCGGTGCCGCTGACCTGGCTGAACTCCGGCCGCCGTGAGGCGAGAATCCATCGGCGACTCCAGATGAGCGGCCGCCGCCTCGAGCTCGTGCCGCCCACCGAGGACGTCGCGCCGATCATCGCCCGCCTCAGGGTGGAGCTCGTGGAGCTCGACGCCTACCTGCTCACCGTCGCCCGTCGACCGAGCAAGGTTCGTCGGGCCGACCGCCCCGAGATCTACGAACGGGTCGAACAGATCGAAGGACTCGTCCGCCGCGTCGAGGAGCGGGTCCGCACCGAACTCGTGTCGCTCGACGAGCTCAGCGAACGGCTCGACCTGCTCGAGGCCGCGGATCGCGAGCTCGACGAGCTCGGCCCCGCCGGTCAGGACTGATCGGTCGGGTCTCGCAACGGCGTGACCTGGATGGCCCGCCGCGCCAGCGGAAGACGGGTCCGCACCCATTCGACGAGATCCCCCTGACGAGCCGCCAGCACCAGCAGCAGGCCGGCGAGCACCATCAGCACGACCGGCACCAACACCAGCCGCAGGCTCTGGATGAGGGTGCACTGGTTGAAGGAGTCGAGGTCGTTGCACCCGCCGACCGGCGCATCGTCGACGACATCGTCGCTCTCGAGGGTCACCGGGCCGGCGATCCCGCTCGGCTCGGCGGTGTCGGCGGCCGGTGCGGCCACGGGCGCGCTGGCGGCTTCACATCGGGCCGGGTCGGACCAGGCGTCGGCGCCGAGATGGCAGTCCGCCTCGAGGAACTCGATCACGGCCGCCGAGACGAGTTCGTGGCCGCGGCGGGTCGGGTGGAAGGTGTTGTGGATGATCTTCGCCGGCCCCAGACGATCGAGCAGGTCGTCGCCCTCGGTCGGCTGGAAGGCGAGCGCCCGGATCGCGGTCGGTTCGACGAGCTCCCCGGAGGAGTCGCGTTCACAGAACCGTTCGCCGTCGTAGGCCGCGGCGGCGCCGGTGAAGTGCACGACCTGCCCACTGCCGGCGTTCTCGATCCCCGCCCCGATGGCGCCGTTGAGCGCGTCGACGAAGTCCCGGAGGGCGACGGTCTCCGACGCGTTGAAGGGCACCTGGCCCGCGCACTCGTCGACCGCGGGGCCGAACATCTGGGGGTAGGCCACGACGACCATGGGTGAGGTCGGGAACAGCGTACGAGCCTTGGTGAGCGCGATCTCGACCCGTGTCGTGACCCCGGTGAGGGCGGGTGTGGCGCTCGTATCCAGCGCGTTGTCGCACGACCCGGGGAGGAAGCATGCCGCACCGATCTTCGCGAACAGCGCGTCGTTGCCACCCATCGACAGCAACACCAGCTCGGGATCGTTGTCGGTCCCTCGCTCTGCCTCCCACCGCAACAATTGGCCGTAGACCGAATTCGCGGCGAACTCCTCCGCCACCGATTCGGGGTCGGTCTCGTCGAACCGACCGGTGACCGCCAGCGCCCCGGAACACCCGTAGAAGGCGAGATCGAGCCCCTGGTCGGCCGCGACCATCGGACTGTACGCGTGCTCACTGCGGCGGCACTCGTTGATCCCGTCGATCGCAAGATCTTCGGCTCCTGCCGTGTTGGTACCGGCATAGAACGAACCGATGCCTTCGCCGGACAGATAGGAATCCCCGAAGGCGGCGAGCACCGCGTCGGAGGTGATCGCCGCGACGGGCGCGGGGTCGCCGGTGTGGTCCTGGACCACCCACACCATCAGCAGACCGACGAGCACGACGACGACGAGACCCTCTCCCCTCGTCACGAGCGATGCCCCGAACAACACGGCACCGAACACCCCGGCGAACACGATCGTGCGGGACACGTCGTCGCCGATGACGACCACCCACCAGGCGAAGCCCACGAGGAGCAGGAGCAACCCGGCGAGCGCCGTGACCTTCCACGGGTCGGTCGCCCTCTGAGGCGCGGCCATCAGCACGGGACGGTCGCTGCGCTGGCGGGCCGAGACCAGGGCCAGGCCGACCGGGACCAGCAACAGGATCGGCCATCGGACCCGGTCGGCGTCGGCGAACAACACGAAGCCGACCGGCAGGAGCAGACAGAACGCACCCACTCCCACGAGCCACGGCCAGACACCGATGAGCCGACGCGCGACCTCGAAGAAGAGCCACACCCCACCGGCCAACGCACCGAGGACCACGCCCGAGCGCTCCCACCCGGTCAGCAGGCCGGCCGGCAGCACGGTCGCCCCTGCGATCAACAACGCATTCAGGCCCCAGGCGACCACGAACGGCACCGCATCGGCGATGTCGGCCAGCTTGGCTCGCACGACCTGCACCACCGGCACGGTGCCTGCGAGCCACAGCCCCAGCGCATAGGCGATGCCGGCCTGGATGTTCTCGGTGGACGACCAGGCCATCAACAGCGCAGCCACCCCCACGACGGCGATGCCGAGGCCGGCCAACGTGAGGTGACTGGACAGCCAGCTCGTGACCTCCCACCGGTCGCGTTCGTTGACCCAGCGGCCGTAGGCGGCGTTGATGTTCCAGAGGCACAGGGCCCCGATCAGGGCCGACGGCACGATGACGAGCCAGGGCTCGTTCCAGCCCAGCAGCTCCACCACCACGGGCGCGAGGAGGGTGAGCATCAGCCCGAGAAGCCACCGGAACCCGCCGCTGAGCCTGTCCGCCATGGCCGAAGACTAGATCGTCGACCGGATCGCACGGTCCGGACCGTGGGGCAAATACCGGCGATCACCACCCGGTGTCCGTAGCCTCTCCGGATGCCCGATCGACCACCCCTGCGAGCTCGGATCTCGCCGGGGTGGGTGTTCTCGGCTCTGTCGGCTGCTCTGGCCTCCGGCTACGGCGTGCTCTTCACGGTGGTCGGCGACTATCGCGACGAGTACGGGATCAGCGAGACGTGGCTCGGCGTCCTGATCGGGGCCGGCTTCATCTCGGCGTTCGTCGCCCAGATCGCCATCGCCCCACTGGCCGACCGTGGCCATGCCCGCACCCTCATCATCATCGGTGTGCTGGGCAACGTCGTGGGCTTGCTGATGATGGCCTTCGGCACCTCGCTCGTCCCCCTCCTCGCCGGGCGCCTGGTCTCCGGCATCGGCATCGGCGCCTCTCTGCCGGCCATTCGCCGCATCGTGATCCTCGCCGATCCCGAGAATCTCGGACAGAACCTCGGGCGGTTGCTCAGCGCCGACGTCTTCGGCTTCGCCAGTGGGCCCGCCATCAGCGCGGCGCTGGTCGGCACCTTCGGGCTGGCATCGCCGTTTCTCGTCGTCAGCGGGCTCACCCTCGCCATCATCCCGTTCGCCCTCGCCGTCACCGTGGTGGAGACCCCCGACGAGACCGGCCAGCGGCTCGCCCTCGACCTTCTCCGCAATCGGGTGGTCAGTGGGGCCGTCGTGCTCGGCAGCGCCGTGTTCCTGATGATCGGCGCCTTCGATGCCCTGTGGGACGTCGTCCACGAAGACCTCGAGACGACCGACTGGCTGGCCAACCTCGGGATCACCCTCTTCGCCGTGCCCCTGGTGATCCTCGGCCCGACGAGCGGCCGACTCGCCCAACGCATCGGGCCCTTCCGCATCGCCGCGGCCGGTCTGGTCGCCGGCGCCTTCTTCATCTTCATGTACGGCCAGCTCCCGACGGGCGGCTGGATCTTCGCGTTCGCCATGATGCACGCCGTCAGCGACGGGATCACGGTCGCGGCCTCCGGCGTCGCCATCTCCCTGGCCGTCGCCGAGGACCGCCAAGCGGGAGCGCAAGGGCTGATGGGCGCGGCCCAGTCGCTGATGGCCGGCATCGCCGCTCCGGTGGTGGCGGGCCTCTACGAGGGTCCGGGCCGGGCGGTGGCCTACGGGGCCGCCGCAGTGGGCATGCTCGTTCTGGTGGTGATCGGCATGGCCCTCGCCTGGCCGTTCATCCGCGACCGTCGACGGAGCCTCGTCCCGCTCGTCGAGTGAACAGCGGGGTCAGGCCGGATCGAGGAAGACGAGCGGGATCTCGCGATCGGTCTTCTTCTGGTAGCCGCCGTAGTTGGTGTAGGCGGCGGTGACCGTCTCCCACAGCTCGGCTCGTTCGTCGCCCGTGACGATCCGGGCGGTGTAGGCGGACGGTGCGCCGCCGCCCATGGCCACGTCGACCGACGGGTCGTCGCGCAGGTTGAGGAACCACGCGGGGTGCACGTCGTCGCCCCCTCGCGAGGCGACGATCAGGATCGAGTCGCCGTCCTGGTGGGGCGAGGTCAACATCACCGACCGCTTCTTGCCCGACTTCCGGCCGGTCGTGGTCAGTTCGAGCACGGGCATCTTGCCGGCCGTCCACCCGATCCGGCCGCCGCTGATCTTGAGCAGACCTCGGTGGATGGTGTTCATTCCCTTGAGCATCACGTCGCTGGGCATGCGATGAACCTACCCCGACGCACCGCCGTGCCGCGGGCCCGCCCTACGGTGACGGAATGGCTGATCGGAGACCGCAGTTCGTGGGCGTCGATCTCGCGTCACAACCCGAGAAGTCGAGCCTGTGTGTGATCGAGTGGGACGGGAAGCCCCGGGTGACCGACCTCGTGCGACCGGCCACCGACGACGCGATCGTCGAACGAGCCCTCATCGCCGATGCCACCGGCATCGACTGCCCACTGGGCTGGCCCACCCCGTTCGTGGAGACGATCCGCCGCCACCACGACGGGCAAACGACCCGCGACGTCGACGCCGAACCGCGAGACCTGCGACTGCGCACCACCGACCAGTGGCTCCGCCACCATCACACACCGCGTGATCCCCTCAGCGTGTCGACCGACCGCCTCGGCATCGTGGCGCTCAGGGGCATCGGCATCCTCGAGCGCCTCGTCGGACCGGGCGCCGATCGCAGCGGGGCGGCCGGCGTCTACGAGGCCTACCCCGGAGGAACACTCGCCGTCTGGGGCCTGCGGTCGACGGGCTACAAGTCGAGCGGACGCACCGATGTCGCCGCCGCCGATGCCCGCCGCGAGATCGTCGGCGCACTCGCGCCCCACGTCGACCTCGGCCCCTGGCCCGAACGACTGGTGGACAACGCCGACGACCTCGACGCGGTCATCACTGCGGTGGTAGCCGGGCTCGGGCACGCCGGACTCACCACCGTCGCACCGGCCGAGCACCGTGCCGTGGCTCGGGTCGAGGGCTGGATCCATGTGCCCACCGTGCCCCTCGACCGGCTCCCGGCCCACCCCACGCCGTGAGCCGCGTCGCTACAGTGCGCCCGTGGCCGAGCCGCTGAAGAACCAGTTCGACCGGGCGCTGCTCGAGCGGCTCGCCCGGCGATTCCACGACCGGCGCCAACCCCGACACCACGGCCCCGACCGAACCCCCGGAAACCACGGAAGCGGCGGAATCGACGACCACGACAACGGCCGCGATCGGCCCCGTCTTCTTCGGGTCGTCGGAGCCGATCGTCTTCGCCGACCCCGCCACCACGGTGGCCTACACCTTCGCCAACGTCGGCGACGCACCGATGACGTGGGCGGCCACGGCGACACCGCCGTTCGTCGCCGACCTGGCGACGGGCACCCTGCTGCCCGGCACCCAGGTGACCCTCTTCATCACCCACGGCCCCATCACCCAAGACCCTGCGTTGCCCGTCGACGAAGCCACGGGAGCACTCGACCTCGTGACCGATGGCGGCGACTTCGTGATCGACCTCCGCGTCGACGACCGCTAGTCGGCGAGGCGGGGTCGCGGATCGGTCTGCTGGGCGAGTTCGATCAGGTCTCGCGAGATCGGCAACGGTTCGCACCCGTTGGCCTCCTCACAGATGAAGTCGAACCGCGGCTCGGCCATGGCGTGACACTCTGCGCACGAACCTCCGAACTGGTTCACTGCATCGGCGCCCCGCACGCGAATGGCGGTTCCCTCCGCACTCGGCACCAACTCGAAGAACTCCCAGTCGTTGGTGACGGGCGAGAAGCCCGCCTCGCGCTTCACCATCGCCTCGCCCGGGAAGAGTTGCACCACCGAACCCGCCGGGTAGATCCCACCTTCGGGGTTCTCAGCGACGGCGATCGTCGAGTCGAGGTCGCCGAGCAGGTTGTCGACGAAGAACCCGCGAACGGCGGTCATGTCGGCCAGGCTCACGAAACTCGACTCGTCGACGCGCACGGGCACGATCTCGACCGTGGTGGTCGACGGCGGGGTGGTCGTCGACGGGGCAGTCGTTGTGGACGCAGTCGTTGTGGACGCAGTCGTTGTGGACGGAGCGGCGCCGGCCGGATCGGCACCGACCGGGTCGTCGCCCGCGTCTCCGCAGCCGAGCAGGAGCAGCGCGGCAACGGCGAACATCACGACGGCGGGGCCGACCGAGGTATGGGGTCGCATCGCCGGAAGATACCGCGGCTACGATCGAACGCATGTTCGATTCACTGAATCCCGAGCAACAGGCCGCGGTCGATCACACCGGTTCACCCCTGCTCATCGTCGCCGGCGCCGGCACCGGCAAGACGAAGACCCTCGCCGCCCGTGTCTGCCGCATCATCGACTCGGGGGCCGATCCCAGCCGCATCCTGCTGCTCACCTTCACCCGGCGAGCGGCCAGCGAGATGCTGGCCCGGGTGGCGGCGGTCTCGACCGACCGGGCGGCGGCGCGGGTGTGGGGCGGCACCTTCCACTCCGCCGCCAACCGCCTTCTCCGCAACTTCGGTCAGAGCGCGGGTCTGTCCTCCGGCTTCACCGTGCTCGACCAGTCCGACTCGACCGATCTCATGGGCATCGTGCGCACCGACGAGGGGTTCGGCGAACGCGGCAAACGGTTCCCCCGCAAGGAGACGGTGGCCGGCATCTATTCGCGCATGGTGAGCAGCCAGGCGAAACTCGGCGACGTACTCGAGACCGACTACCCCTGGTGCGCCGACCATCTCGACGACCTGCGCACGATCTTCACCGCCTACACCACCCGCAAGCGCACCCACCAAGTGCTCGACTACGACGACCTGCTCCTGTTCTGGCGCGGACTCACCGTGAGCGCGGTGGGCGATGCCCTGCGTGACCTGTTCGACCACATCCTGATCGACGAGTACCAGGACACCAACCCGATCCAGGCCGACATCGTGCGCGGCATGTGTCGACCCGACACCGACATCTGTGCGGTCGGCGACGACGCCCAGGCCATCTACGGCTTCCGCGCCGCGACGGTGGCCAACATGTGGGAGTTCGCCGACCACTTCCCCGGCGCGACCCGCGTCACGCTGGAGCAGAACTACCGCTCGACGATGCCGGTCCTCACCGTCGCCAACGCGGTGCTGGCACAGAGCGACCAACACTTCACGAAGGAGCTGTGGTCCGCTCGCCCCCATGGGCTCACCCCGAAGCTGAAGACCCACCACGACGAGGGAGCGCAGAGCGCGTCGGTCGCCACCGCCGTCCTCGATGCCCGGGAGCGGGGCATCGATCTCCGCGAGCAGGCCGTGCTGTTCCGCGCCGGACACCACGCCGACGGGCTCGAACTCGAGCTGACCCGGCGCGACATCCCCTACGTGAAGTACGGCGGCCTCAAGTATCTCGAATCGGCCCACGTGAAGGATCTGCTCGCCCTCCTCCGGATTCTCGACAACCCGGCCGACCAGCTGGCCTGGCATCGAGTCCTGGCCTCGATGGAGGGCGTCGGTCCGGCCACGGTGCGGCGCCTGTCCGACGAGCTCGGGATCGAGCGAGAGGACGACGACGCCCTCGCCCGGTTCATCGACGGTGGCGGGCGGATGCCGACCGCGGCCGACGAGCAGGCGACCGAGCTGCGTCGCGCGCTCGCCGCCTGCCTCACCGATCTCTCACCGACTCAGCAGGTCGACCGACTCAAGACCTTCTGCGCCCTCGTCTTCCCCAACCGCTACGACGATCCGGCGGCCCGGGTGGCCGACATCGATCAGCTGGCCTCGACCGCGGCGGCATATTCGAGCCGGAGCCGGTTTCTGACGGAGCTGACGCTCGACCCCCCGAGCAAGACCAGCGACCAGGCCGGTCCCCCGCACCTCGACGACGACTGGCTGACCCTCTCGACGATCCACTCGGCGAAGGGACTCGAGTGGCGCAGCGTGCACCTGCTCCACGCGGCCGACGGCAACCTTCCCTCCGAGATGGCGCTCGGTGACCAACACGGCCTCGCGGAAGAACTCCGGCTCATGTACGTGGCCCTCACCCGGGCCAAGGACGAACTCACCGTCAACTTCCCGTTGCGGTTCCACGTCAACCGCCACGCCACCGACGACCGCCACGTCTACGCCCAACTCAGCCGGTTCATCGAGCCGGTCCGTGAGCTGTTCGACGAGGAGGCGCCGGTCGACGAGATCGACCTCGACACGGGAGCCGCCCTGGCCACGGTCGGGGTGGCCGATGAGGTCGACACCCTTCTCGCCGCCCTCTGGGACTGAGCCCTCGGCCCCTCCGAGAAAACTCCGCGAATCTGTCGAGAACGTCCCGTCGCGCTCGCCGTCACCACGAACACCCACCAGCGAGGCCGCCGACGCCTACTGCCGGGCCCTGACCCAACACGAACTCGATCGGCGGTTCCTCGAACGTCGGCTGGCCGAGCTTTCGGCCTGAACGGCCCGACGCGGCAAGGATGTCGCTCATGGCTGCGCTCTACGACCATCGCCTCCGACCGACCCAACCCGCCACCCCGCACGCGGACGCCTTCACGATCCACCGGCAGGCGGTCGACGGCGACCTGCACCTGGCCTTCGTCCGCGAGGGCGTGGGCGGCTACCCGCTGCTGCTACTCCACGGCTATCCGGAGACGAAGCGGATCTGGTGGCGCGACATCGAGCCGCTGGCCCGAGCCGGCCACGAGGTGGTCGTCCCGGACCTTCGGGGGTTCGGCGATTCCGACCTCGCCGACGACGACGTCTACGACCTCGCCCGCTACAGCCGCGACTGCCACGCGCTGATGACCGCCCTGGGTCACGAACGGTTCGGCGTCGTGGCCGGCGACGTGGGCGGCGCCGTGGCGGTCGACATGATCCACCGTTTCCCCGACACGGTCGACAAGCTCGTGTTCTTCAACACCGTGCCCCCGATCCTGCTCGACGAGTTCGTAGCCGCGGGCATCGACCTCACGACGATCAGGGCCATGGGCGACGGGCCCACCACCGACTACCAGATCGACCAGGGCCGAGACGGCGACGAACTGATCGAAGAACTCGACACGCCCGAGCGGCGCCGTCGATGGGTCCGCGGCTTCTACACCCACCGGCTGCTCGCCTCACCGGGCGCGTTCAGCGCCGACGACCTCGACTTCATGGCCGAACCGTTCGGCGAGCGCGACCGGCTCCGGTCGGCATGGGCGCCCTACGAGGCCCGCCACGGTCGACCACAGAGCGAGCCGCCCCTCGTCGCCGACTTCGTCGACGTGCCCACGTTGGTGCTCTACGGCCCCGACGACGCCGCGGTCGGGCCCGACTTCATCCACTGCTGCGAGGTCGCCTTCCGCACTCGCATCGGCCCGGTCGCCGTTCCCGGCGCCGGCCACTTCCTCCAGTGGGAACGAGCCGACATCGTCAACCCGCTCGTCGAACACTTCTTCGCCGAACTGCGGCCCTAGCGCGAACGACCCGGCCCGCAGCTCCTACGGTGGGGCCCATGGAACTCACCGCGGCCCAGGGCCGCGTCGTCGCCTGCCTGGTGGAAAAGGCGCAGACGACACCCGACAGCTACCCACTGAGCAGCAACGCGCTCACCAACGCGTGCAACCAGACCACCAACCGCAACCCCGTCGTCGACTACACCGAGCGCGAGGTCGACGCGATCATGCTCGAGCTCCGCGAGATGAAGCTCGCCCGTACGGTCAGCGGCAGCGGACACCGCGTCGGCAAGCACAAACACATCGTCGACGAGGCCCTCGGCCTCGACGGCCATGAACTCGCCGTCCTCGCGGCCCTCGTGCTGCGGGGCCCGCAGACCCTCAACGAGATCGCCACCCGCACCGAGCGCTACGTCGACGGACCCCAGGGCGACAAGGCGGCCGTCGAGACCGCCATCGACCGGCTCGCGAGCGGAGTCGAACCGCTTGCGGTGCGCCTCGCCCGTCAGCCCGGCGAGCGCGAGCCGCGCATCGACCAGTGCTGGGCCGAGGTCCACGGTGAACGCCCATCGGCGGCGGCGCCCCCCGACGCGCCGACCTCGCCGGCCGTCGTGCCGGACGATGGCCCCCACGACCTCGAAGCGCGGGTCGCCGCACTCGAAGAAGCGCTCGCGGCGCAGACGCTCCGGATCGATCGACTGCTCGACGAGCTCGGCGCCTGAGTCCGGGCCTCGGGTACGGTCAGCGGATGACCACGACGTTCGAAGTCAACAGAGACAATCGCGCCCGGACGCGGATCGCGGAGCAGGCGATCGAACTCGCCGACGGCCAGGCGCTGGCGCGGATCGATCACTTCGCCCTCACCTCGAACAACATCACCTACTCCGTGATCGGCCACATGATGGGGTACTGGGACTTCTTCCCCGCGGCCGACGAGGGCTGGGGTCGCGTCCCGGCCTTCGGCTACGCCGAGATCATCGAGAGCCGGTGCGACGGGGTCGCCGTCGGCACCCGGGTCTACGGCTATCTTCCGATGGCCTCACACGTGGTGTGCGAGCCGGGCCGCATCAACCCGCACTCGTTCCACGACATGGCCGCCCATCGTCAGCCGATGTCGAGCGTCTACAACCGCTACGCGATCACCACCGCCGACCCGCTGCACGACCCCGAGCGGGAGGAGCAGCGCATGCTGCTCCACCCCCTGTTCATGACCTCGTTCGTGATCGACGACTGGTGCGACGACAACGGGCTGTTCGGTGCCTCCGCGGTCGTCCTGTCGAGTGCGTCGAGCAAGACAGCCATCGGGGTCGCGCATCTCATGTCGAAGCGACCGGGGGTCCGTGTCATCGGCCTCACCTCACCGGGGAACCTCGAGTTCACCCGCTCGCTCGGCTGCTACGACGAGGTCGTCACCTACGACGAGGTGGCGACCCTCGACGTCCAGCCGGCGATCTACATCGACATGTCGGCCGCCGGCGACCTGCGCCACGCCGTCCACACCCACTTCGGCGACGACCTGAAGGCCAGCAGCTCGGTCGGCGCGACCGATTGGGAGAGCATGGGGGCCGGCGCCGACCTTCCGGGCCCCACCCCGGAACTCTTCTTCGCACCGTCGCAGATCGAGAAACGCAACGCCGACTGGGGCCGCGACGAGATGGACCGTCGCGTGCGCGACGCATGGACGGCCTATTCGGCCTGGACCGACGAGTGGATGACGATCGTGCGCCACGACGGTGCCGACGCCCTCGCCGCCCTCTGGTCGGAGATGCTGCCGGGCCGGGTCGATCCGGCGATCGGCCACATCGTCAGGATCGGCGAATGAGCGATCGCCGTGTTGCCCTGATCGCCAGCGCCGGCGGCTATGTCGGCCCCGAACTGGCCGCGCGGCTGGCCGCCGACGGTCACGACCTCGTGCTGGGCGCGCCGGCGGATGACCTGGTGGCCCGGTGCGAAGCGGCCGGTGCCCGGGTGGCGGTCTGCACGAGCGACGAAATCGGACGAGACCATCATCCGCAGTTCGCCGCGACCCTGGTCGAGCGAGCCCTGGGCGAGTTCGGGCGGCTCGACTCGGCCATGCTCTTCAGCGGCGCCATCATCACCGGCTGGTTCCTCGAGTCCGCCAGTACCGAGGATCTCGACCGCTTGACCAAGGGCATCATCAACGCCCCGTTCGAGTTCCTCCACGCAGTCGTGCCGACGATGGTCGATGCGGGTGGGGGTCAGGTCCTCGTGATCACGAGTGCAACCGGCGCCCGCACGACTCCCCGCGCCCCGCTCTACTCGGCCCTCCGAGCGGGAGCCGATCATCTGGTGCGCAATGTCGCTGCCGAGGTCGCACCGCACGGTGTGCAGGTGAACGCGGTCGGCACGAACTACATGGACTTCCCCGGCTACTGGGCAGCCATGGGCGGCGAGACGCCCGAACGGCGGGCCAAGCTCGAAGCGCAGGTGCCGATGAGACGGATGGGCGACATGGGCGAGTTCGCCGAGTTCTGCAAGGTGTTCCTCGACGGCCGCATGGGCTTCGCCACCGGCCAGACCGTGCAGTTCGACGGCGGCTGGTCGGTCTGACCCAGCATCACTCCAAGGTCGCGTAGTTGGTCGAACGGTCGTCGGTCGACGTTCCCCGCACCTCATCGACGCTCGCGCGCAGCGCGGCGAGATAGTCGTCCATCACCCCGGTGTTGGAGTTCGACACCGTGGAGTGCAGCGAGTCGGGCGGACCCTGACGGTCGTGGAACCATCCCCGACGCTCGAGGGCATCGCCCAACGCGAACACGTCGACCGGGTCGTCGGCCGCAGGGTCGGAAGCGATCGCGACCAGATGGAAGTCGCCGTCGCCCAGCACCCGGATGCCGTCGATCTCGGCGACGCCGGCCCGCATCGTGTCGGCGTTCTCCAGGGTCTGGCGGGTCAGTGCGACATAGCCGTCGACCCCGAGGTGTTGCATCACCGCCCACGCGGCGGCCATGGGCAGACCGCTGCGCGTGCCCTGGAGGTTCGGCGACGCGTAGAACCCGCCGAGCCAATCGTCGAACACGAACGTCTGGAAGCGGCGGAGTTCTTTCGAGCGATGGAGGATCACCGACACGCCCTTGGGGGCGTAGCCCAGCTTGTGGATGTCGGCCGAGATCGAGGTGACGCCCTCGACGCGGAAGTCCCACGGCACCATCTCGCGACCGAGCCGCTCGGCGAACGGCAGCACGAACCCGCCCATGCAGGCGTCGACATGACAGTTCGCGCCGGCCGACGCGGCGAGGGCGGCGATCTCGGGGATCGGGTCCATCACCCCCTGGGGGTACTGGGGCGCCGAGCCCACGATCAGCGCCGTGTTGTCGTTGACCATCGACGCCATGGCATCGACGTCGACCGTCCAGTCGTCGAGCACCGGCGTCTTGTGCAGACGGAGCCCGAACAGGTGGGCGCCCTTGTGGAACGCCGCATGGGCGCTCTCGGCCACGATCATCTCCGGCGCCTCGATGCCGCGCTCGGCCTTCGCCCGGTCGCGGGCGGCCTTCACCGCGCAGAGAATCGACTCGGTGCCGCCGCTCGTGAGGAAGCCGGCCGCCCCCTCGCCGTGGAGGAGCCCCGCGGTCCACCCGACGACCTCCGACTGGATCGCACCCAGCGACGGGAATGCCTTGGTGTTGAGCGCGTTCTCGTGCAGATAGATCTTGGCCGCCCGCTCGGCCACCTCGTGGACCGACGGACCGCCGTCGTAGACCATGCCGAAGGCCCGCCCGTCCTCCCACTTCACATCGTCGACGCGTTTCGACTCGAGGTCGGCGATGACGTCGTCGACCGATCGTCCCTGCTGGCTGAGTTCTGCGTTGGGCATGGCGCGACCGTACCGCGCCGCCTTAGCGTCGATCCCATGACCGTCCAGACCAGCACCACCGGTATCGAGTTCGTCCGCACACCGGAGGATCGGTTCGCCGGCCTTCCCGACTTCCCGTGGGAGCCCGCGTACCTGACGGTCGACGGTCTACGGATGGCCTATCTCGACCTCCGGCCCGAAAGCGAGAACGGCGAAGGCAAGGAACCCGTCCTCCTGCTGCACGGCGAGCCCACCTGGAGCTATCTGTATCGACGGATGATCCCGACCCTGCTCGAGGCCGGCCATCGGGTCATCGCCCCCGACCTCATCGGGTTCGGCCGCAGCGACAAGCCGACCGACCGGGCCGCCTACACCTACAACGGCCATGTCGCCTGGATGCAGTCGTTCCTCGACCAGCTGGTCGAGTCCACCGGCCTGGGGCCGTTCGTCTCGTTCAACCAGGACTGGGGCGGCCTCATCGGCCTACGGCTCGCGGCAGAGAACCCCGACCGGTTCAGCCATCTGGTCGTGGCCAACACGGCCCTCCCCCACGGTGAGAGTCTCGGGCCGGGCTTCGACTTCTGGCTCGACCTGTCGCAGAACCTCGACCCGTTCGACTGTGGCGCACTCGTCGACCGGACCATCGGGACCCGCGAACTCACCGAGGCCGAGAAGGACGCCTACCGGGCACCCTTCCCCGACGAGTCCGCCATGGCCGGAGCCCGGGAGTTCCCCTGCCTGGTGGCGATCACCCCCGAACACGATGCCGTGAGCGAGAACGTCGCCGCCCGTGAGGTGCTCGCGACCTGGACAAAGCCGGTCCTGTCGCTGTGGGGCATGAGCGACCCCGTGCTGGGCTCCCAGCGCGACGACCTGCTCGACCTGATTCCTGGCACACAGGGTCAGCCCCACCAGATGTTCGACGATGCCAGCCATTTCATCCAGGACGACGTGGGGGCACCGCTGGCAACCGCGATCGTGGACTGGCTGTCGAGCCTTCGCTGAACAAGGCTGGCCCGATGCAGCGCTCCGGTCACTTGCTCCTCGTCACCATCCTCGCCTCGTTCGCCCTCCTCGCGAGCGCCTGCGGCGACGACACCGGCGACGCCGAGCCGGACACGACCACCACGGAGGCTGCGACGACCACCGCGGCCCCCGACCCCACGACCACCGCCGAGCCCGCACCGGCGCCCGAACCGGAGGTGCCCGTGATCGGCGACCCCGTCCCCACGCCGAACCCCGAGGTGAGCCTGCCGCCCGAGGTCGGCTCGACGTTCTACCAGGGCATCGGATTCGACCCCGCGCTGCTCGGCTACGAGCAGGCCGAATACTTCCTCCGCGGCACCGCCCGCTCGTTCACCAACGTCGGCGATCTCACGACGGACGGCCGCTGGGCCGTCGAGCCGGCCGACGAGGCCGACTACGCGACCCGGATCGTGGTCGTCCGGCCGAGCGATCCGGCCGACTTCAACGGCACCGTGGTCATGGAGTGGTTCAACGTCAGCGGTGGCCTCGACGCCGCCCCGAACTTCACCATGTCCCATGTCGAACAGATGCGCTCGGGCTACGCCTACGTGGGCGTGTCGGCCCAGTTCCGGGGGATCGAGGAGAGTCCCGGCACCATCGAACTCTCGTTCCCGATCTTCCTCAAGGGCATCCAGCCGGAGCGCTACGAGTCGCTCGACCACCCCGGCGATTCGTTCTCCTACGACATCTTCAACCAGGCCGCCCAGGCCGTTCGCAACCCCGAGGGAATCGATCCGCTCGGAGGACTCGCGATCGAACAGATGCTCGCCGTCGGCGAATCGCAGTCGGCGTTTCGACTGACCACCTACGTCAACGCCATCGACCCGGTGGCGCAGCTCTTCGACGGCTATCTCATCCACAGCCGCGGCGGCGGCTCCACGCCGCTCTCCCAGGAACCGCAGGCGACGATTCCGACCCCCGAGGTCGTGCGCATCCGCGAGGACATGCGGGTGCCGGTGATGACGTTCCAGACCGACACCGACATCCTCCTGCTCGGATCGGTCCCCGACCGCCAACCCGACAGCGACACCTTCGTGCTGTGGGAGGTGGCCGGAACCGCCCACGGCGACGTCTACTCGATCGCCCTCGACGTGGGTCCCCAGGACCTGGGCGACAACCCCGACATCGCGGCGGTGGTCGAGGTCGCGTCGCCCATTCCCGGGATCATGGACTGTGGGGCGCCCATCAACTCGGGGCCTCAGCACTATGTGATGAACGCGGCGATCCACGCGCTCGACCGCTGGGCCGGCGGCGGCGACCCCCCGACCTCCGCCCCACGGCTCGAGGTCGTGGAGGCCGAGGAGGACCCCGATGCCGACGGCCGCCAGGCGACCCACGCCGCCATCAGCGACGAGTTCGGCAACATCCTCGGGGGTGTGCGCACCGCGTGGGTCGACGTGCCGGTGGCGACACTGACCGGCGACCCGCTACCGGGCAGCCGGTTCTGTGGTCTCTTCGGCACGACGACGCTCTTCGACGACGACACGCTCACCGAGCTCTATCCGACGAAGGCCGACTACCTCGATGCCATGACCACCTCGATCGAGCAGTCGGTCGCCGACGGCTTCCTCCTGCGGGCCGACGCCGACCTCATCCTCGAGTACGCGGCCGGCAACAGCATCGGCGGCTGACACCGCGGCCGAACCGCCCGGCGCGGTCGCTTGTAGGGTCGTCTCGTGGCCGGCCCCCTCCCTCTCCGATTCCTGCGGTCCTACGCCGACCCCGACCTGTTGCCCCACGTCAACGCCGAGCTCGCGCTGATGGGACGCTCCAACGTCGGCAAGTCGTCGCTGATCAACGCGCTGGCCCAACACAAGGGGTTGGCCAAGACCTCGAAGACCCCGGGCGCGACCCGTCTGCTCAATGCGTTCGAGGTGGGCAACGAAGACTCCGGTCGATGGCTGATGGACCTGCCCGGCTACGGCTACGCCAAGGTCTCCAAGACCGAACAGGCCAAGTGGGCCGAGATGCTCAACGCCTATGTCGAGGAACGCGAGAACCTCGTGGCCGTGCTCTTGCTGATCGACGGCGAGATCGGGCCCACCCCGCTCGACCTCCAGACCGTCGAGTGGCTCGAACACCTGGGCCGCCCGATCATCTACGTCGCCACCAAGGCCGACAAGGTCCGGCCGTCGAAGAGCCAGAAGCGCCGGGCCGAACTGACGGCCAAACTGGGGGTCGAGCGCAAGGACGTGCGCTGGGTGAGCGCCGACAAGGGCCAGGGCATCCCCGAACTCCGGGCCCTGGTGCTCGAGACGCTCGGCGTCAAGTAGCCCCGGCATGGGGCAGAACAGGAGATCCCCATGATCGAGCACCAACCGTTCGGGAGCACCGGCCACCGCAGCAGCAAGGTCATCTTCGGCGCTGCTGCCCTCGGGGGCATGAGCCAGGCCCGCGCCGACGCCACCCTCGAAACGATGCTGGCCTACGGGCTGAACCATGTCGACACCGCGGCGAGCTATGGCGCGTCCGAGGATCGCCTGGCCCCGTTCCTTCAGGACCATCGCGGCGACGTGTTCCTCGCGACGAAGACCGGCGAACGCGACGGAAGCGGCGCCCGCCGGAGCCTCGAGACGAGCCTCGAGCGCATGGGCGTCGACCATGTCGACATGATCCAGCTCCACAACCTGGTCGAAGAGGACGAATGGCGCGAGGCATTCTCCCCCGGTGGAGCCGTGCCCGCGCTCTTCGCTGCGCGCGACGCCGGGCTGTGTCGCCACGTGGGAATCACCGGTCATGGACTACGGATCGCCCGGATGCACCTCCGGAGCCTCGGCGAAGCGCCGTTCGCGTCGGTGCTCTTCGCCTACAACCACTCACTGCTGTCCGAGTTCCCCGACTATGCCGCCGACGTCGAGCTGCTCCGCAACGTGTGTGCCGAGCAGGGCGTCGCCGCCCAGACCATCAAGTCGATCGCCCGCCGCCGCTGGTCCGACCCCGACCAGCCCCACTTCAGCTGGTACGAGCCGATCGACGACGCCGGAGCCCGGGCGCGGGCAACCGAGTACGTGCTGGCCGAACCCGACCTCTTCCTCAACACGTCGAGCGATGCGCGGCTGTTCGAGGAGATCCTCCGGGTCGCGGCGGGCGAGCGCCAGGAGCCGTCGGCCGATCAGCTCGCACAGGACCGCGTCGAAGCAGGCATCACCCCGATCTTCGACGGTGCGGACCTTGAAGTGATCCGCTGAGGGTCAGTCGACGCTGATCTGGGCCATCAGGTTGGCCCGTTCCTCGTCGAACGTGTCGAGATCCATCTGACCGTCGTCGTAGCGGCGGTGCAGATCGGCGACCCGCTCCATGATCTCCTCGTTGGAGAGCACGGGTCCGGTGTCTTCGGCGGCGTCATCGAGCTCGTCGTCGAGCTCGTCGTCGCCCTTCTCGAGCTTCTTCTCTCGCTTCGCCGATGCCTTGGCCTTCTTGGCCATGTCACGCTGGCGTTTCGCGAAGCTGGATCGTCCTGTCGCCATGACGTCGTCCTCCTCGAGCCGAACGACCACCGATTGTGGCCGACTGTCGAGGGTAGGCGGCCACCCGGCCTTCCCCAACGTCGTACTGCCCGCGCCTGCCGCTCCGTGTAGCTTTCGGGTCCATGAGCACCGACCAGAAACCTGCCGTCACCGTTCCCGAAGGAGCCCCGCCCGACGCGCTCCACGTCGAGGATCTCGTCGACGGCGAGGGCGACGAAGCCGCCGCGGGAATGCTGGCGACGGTCGACTATGTCGGCGTGTCGTGGTCGACCGGCGAGGAGTTCGACGCCTCGTGGAACCGCAACGACACGTTCTCGTTCAACCTCGGCGCCGGTGAAGTGATCCCTGGCTGGGACCAGGGCGTGCAGGGCATGCGAGTCGGGGGCCGACGCCGCCTCACGATCCCGCCCGAGCTCGGCTACGGCCAGTTCGGCGCCGGTGGCGTGATCGGCCCCAACGAGACGCTGATCTTCGTCGTCGACCTCCGCCGCTTGGGCTGATCCGATGCCGTACTCGCTGCACCGACCCGAGACCTATGTCGATGGCGCACCGCACGAGCTCTTCACTCGCCTGCGCCGCGAAGAGCCCGTGGTGTGGCAGGAAATGGACGGCGAGCCCGGCTACTGGGCCGTCCTGCGCCACGCCGACGTCGTGCACGTCGCAAAGCACCCTGAGATCTTCTCCGCCAGCGAGGGGGGCGTGGTCATCGAAGACCTCGACCCGCCCTCGCTCGAGCAGATGCGCGACATGTTGTTGGCGATGGACCCGCCCCGTCACACCGCCTACCGGCGACCCATCGCGCCCGAGTTCAAGGCCCGGGTCATCGGCGAGATGGAGGATCGCATCCGTACCATCACGCGGGAGATCCTCGACCGGGCGGAGTCGATCGGGTCCGAGCTCGAGTTCGTCCACGACGTGTGTGCCCACCTCCCGAGCCAGGTCGTCGGCGAGCTGATGGGGCTCCCCCGCGACGACTGGCCGGCGATCCACGCGATGGCCGAGCGCAACAGCGGAGGGCAGGATCCCGACATCGCGGAGGCCGCCGACCGCGGCGATTCGAGCGTCGACATGGCGATGTACGGCATCGGCTTCGCGGCGAAGCGACGGGCGATGCCCGAGCAGGGCGATCTGACCGATCTGCTGCTCGGGGGCGAGTTCGACGGAAAGCAGATGACCGACATCGACTTCGGCCGCTTCTTCGTCCAGCTGGTGACCGCTGGCAACGACACGACCCGCACGATGCTGTCGAGTGGCCTCCTGGCCCTGCTCCAGCACCCAGACCAGATGGCGATGCTGCGGGCCGATCCGGCGCTGATCCCTTCGGCGGTCGAGGAGATCCTCCGCTGGGCCAACCCGCTGCACTACTTCCGCCGCACCGCGGTGGTCGACACCGAACTGGGCGGGAAGTCGATCGCGGCCGGCGACAAGGTCGCGATGATCTACACCTCGGCCAATCGCGACGAAGCCGTGTTCGACGACCCGCAGGCGTTCGACATCACCCGGTCACCCAACCACCATCTGTCGTTCGGGATCGCCACCCACTTCTGCCTGGGCGTGCACCTCGCTCGCCTCGAAGGACGGGTCTTCTTCGAGGAGGTGCTCGGCCGGTGGGCGAGCATCGAACTCAACGGCGAGCCCCGCCATCAGCAGTCCAACCTCAACAACTCCCTGAAGTCGCTGCCGGTCCGAGTGGCCTGATGGAGGTCGCGCCCCCCGGCTACTACCCGCGCAGGGCGACCCTCCCGGCACCGTGCGCTACTGGGACGGGGTGCAATGGTCGGCCGAACCCATGCTCCCGCCCCCGGGCTACGACCCGAACCACCGACCGGGCGACGAGCGCTTCGCCACCGTCTGGGTGCGGATCGGGGCGCTGCTGATCGACGGGCTCATCGGTGGGCTGATCAGTCTCGCCTTCATGATTCCGTACCTGATCGATGTGTTCGAGGACGTCGACGCCGGCGGCGACGGCTCGGGCGTCGCCCTCCCCGGTTACTTCTACGTCCTCGGCCTCGGCTTTTCTGTGGCCTGGATGTTGTGTGTGGCATTTCTCGGCGGCACCCCGGGCAAGCTCATGCTCGGACTCCGGGTGACGCTGGCCGACGGTCGAACGACCCCTCCCGGACTCCGTCCTGCCGTGCTGCGCTCGCTGCCGGGCCTGGCCGGGATCGTCCCGCTCGTCGGCCCGCTCGTCGGGATTGGTTTCGCGGTCGCCAGCCTCGTGATGGTGAACACGGACCCCGAGCGCCGCAGCGCCTACGATCGCATCGCCGGCGCGCGGGTCGTGCGCAAGCGCCACCTCTGACCCGGCTCACCGCCACGACCCCAGCGAGGACCCATGACCTCCCCCACCTCCGACCCCTCCGGCAACATCGCCCCGGGCTATTACCACGCCGAGGGTGACCCCGCAGGCACCGTTCGCCAGTGGGACGGCACCCAATGGGTCGGTG
>JBDQKM010000020.1:0-27707 GCA_040263275.1 Acidimicrobiales bacterium | reverse complement strand
GGTCATCGGTGACCCCGAGAGCTGGGGGCTCGACGCCGCGTTCCCTGCGGCATTCATCTCGTTGCTCGTGCCCCATCTGCGCACCGCCCCGGGCCGTGTGGCTGCGGTACTCGGTGCCGCATTCGCGATCGCCACGGTGCCGATGTTCCACAACGACCACAGCCACACGCCCGTCCACCAGAACGCATCCGCGGCATCGACGTCGTCGTCCTGGACACTCGCCATCGCCGTCGTCTCGTCGATGGTGAGATGGGCGCCGAGGGCCCGGGGCGCCCAGCCGGTCGGGAGCAGGCGAGCGACCACGGGCCCGTAGAGCGCGTTGCGGGCGGCGAGCAACATCGCCGAGCCGACCGCGGCTGCACCCGATCCGCCGCTGTCGACCACCGACACGGCGGCGAACTGCGACGCCCCGGTGAACACGAGCGACGACATGACGATGATCTGCGCCAGTTGCAGCCCCGCCGCATCGGCGAGCACACCGAAGGTCAGGGCGACGACACCGACGGCGATCGCCAGCAGCAGTCCCTCGCGGCGGTGCGGGGCCACGGCTCAGATCAGTCGACGGTGAAGCCGGTCGACCAGCTTGGCGATCTCGGCGGCCGCGGCGTCGAACACCGGCTGCTCGCCGCCGCCCGGGTCGATGACCTCTTCCCACTCCTCGAACTCGATGCGATCGAGCTCGAGCCCGCGCACGCGCTCGTCGAGTGAGCCTTCGCGGGCCGGAGCGAGATCGCGCGCCACCCGTTTGAGACTGGCGGTGATCGGCGCCGCTTCGGGATGCATGCGGCGGATCCAACGCAGATGATCGGGCTCCATGGCGACGATGACCGAGGCTCGTTCGATGTCGGTCGGCGTCAACTGACGGCTCCGGTGGAACGGGTCGCGGATGCCGTGCCGTTCGAGCGCGGTCCGAGTGCGGACGCTCATGATCTGGCCGGGCAGCACGTGGGTTCCCCCACTGTCGACCGAGACCGGCGGCTGCGGCCCGAGCCGCACCCGCAACATGGCGGATCCCATCACCGAACGGGCCGCATTGCCGGTGCACAGGAAGTAGACGAGCGGGCGGCTCGGGTCGTCGGGCGGTCGAGGCGCCTCGGTGAAGCTCGGCTGATCAGTCATCTGCGGTCCTGGGCGCCGGCGCGTCGGTTGTGCCATCGGCCCCGTGGCGCATCATGGCGCCGAGCTGCTCGAAATCCACCCGAAGGAAGACGGCTTCGGCCTCCGCCGTCGGCCGGGCGTCCTCACCGACCACGACACAGTCGCCGCGCACCGTCACGCGTCGTTTCCGCTCGTCGTGGATCCACACCCGCAGCCTGAGGTCGACTCCCAGCGGGGTCGGGCGGCGGTATCGCACCGTGAGCCGACCGGTCACTCCGGGGGGACCACCGTTGAGACGCTGACCGCCGCCGAGCAGCTCGTCGAAGAGACCGGCGAGCACACCCCCGTGCGCCGATCGAGGCGGACCCTCGCGAAGGCGATCGAGGCGCACGACGCCGACGAGGGCCGGGCGGCCGTCCTCGAGCGTCCCGGTCGAGATCGCCATCGGTGGGGCGACCGGGTTCAACGATCCGGAGAAGGTCGACAGCTCCCGGTTGCGAGCCCGGGTGGCGTCGGTGTGCCCCTCGTCGACCTCGTACCACCGGAGTCTCGGCGGCCCGTCGCGAAGGAGGGCCGCGGCCTCGCGGAGCAGGGCCGCGGCGTCGTTGCGCACCGTGGCGGTCGTCTCGTGGGTGTGGGCCACCCGACCGAGCTCGCGAATGACCGCGATGAGTTCCTCGTCCGTTGTGTCGGAGTCGGTCATGCGGGTGCCCCGAGACGGTCGAGCAGCGACAGGGTCGTGCGCTGCAGCGACGCCGACGCAACCGCCAGGTTCGCGGTGAACTGTTCGGGCGTGGCCACGTGGGAGTCGACCAGGTCGGTGATGGTCTTCACCGCTCCGACCGGCACACCGTGGAGGTGGGCGACCCAGGCGACGGCGGCGGACTCCATCTCCTTCGCGACACCGCCGTTGGCCGAGATCCGGTCGCGATCGGTCGGTGACTCGTCGAGGCTGTCGCCGGTCGTCACGATGCCGGACCCGCAGCCCAGCGCGGCGGCGTGGGCCCTGAGATCGGCAGCCGGGAGGCAGCCGTCGCCGAAGGCCTGGAAGCCGGGCAGGTCGATCCGACGGTCGTGGCAGACGAAGTGCGGCCACGCGAAGTAGGTGTCACCGATCGAAGAGCCGTGGCTGGACCACCCACCGGCGGTACCGACGGAGAGCACCAGATCCGGCGTCGGCAGATCGCCGAGGTTGAGCACCACGTGGGTCGTGAGCGCCGCCGCGGTCGTGCCGATCGCGGCCACTCCCGAGATGGGGTCGCGACCGTTGACCGCCAGCACCACGTTGGGCCGAGTCGCGGTCGCCGGGGCGACAGAGAGGTCCACGGGGAGCGATGCGGCCCAGGCCGGCGCATCGATGCGCGACGCGCCGAGCGCTGAGCGAAGAGGAGCGGCCTCCTCCTCCATTGCCATCACGACCGCCACCCAGGAGCTCGCCGAGAGCGGTTCGGAGACGGTCGGGTCTGGTGACGGCATCGTGCGATCGTACGCGACGGTCATCGCCCCGCTCACGATCGGCCGGTGCACCCGAAGTGACCGCCGTCACCCCCCATGACGTCCGTCACCCGACAGTAGGGGGCGGAGGCGTCGTGGCTACCCTTGCGGGACCACATCGACACGTGTCCACGATCGTTGCTCCCCGTCCTGTCTCCGGGCCGGGTTGCACGCAGCGAACGACTCCACCACCACTCGACCGAGGACCACCCTTCACCATGCGACGAACACCGCGCCTGCGCCGCTTCATCCCGACCCTTCTGGCCGCCGTCATCGCGGTCACGGCCGCACTCCCGGGCACCGCCGCCGCCACCGGCGGATTCGGCGATGTCGAAGCCGATGCCTACTACGCCGATGCGGTCGGCTGGATGGTGGGCGAGGAGATCACGACGGGCATCGAGAGCGGTTGCTTCGGCCCCCTGCTCAACGTCACCCGGGGCCAGGTGGCAGCGTTCCTGCACCGCCTCGACGAGAGCCAGGGCAACGGACCCGTCGCCGTCGAACACCCCTTCGCCGACGTCACCGCTTCGTATCAGCAGACTCCTGTCGGCTGGCTCTACGGCGAAGGCCTCACCACCGGTATCGGTCCCGCCTCCTTCGCTCCCGACCTGCCCATCAGCCGTGGCGACTTCGCCGTCCTGCTCTGGCGCTATGCCGACTCGCCGGCCGCCGCGAATCCCTCGCCGTTCATCGACGTCGACCGCGACTACCAGCGGATGGCGGTCGCCTGGATGGCCGAGCAGGCCATCACCACGGGCACCAGCCCGACGACCTTCGATCCCGACGGCCTCGTCGACCGGGCCCAGGCCGCCACGTTCCTGTTCCGCTTCGTCGCCCCCGCCGAGGTGCAGTCCACCACGGGGACCGAGATCTGCACCCGGGAGCTGCGTCTCGCCCTCGAGATCGGCGGGCTCACCACTCCGGAAGCCATGTGCGCCGCACCCTGGCTGACCGACTTCGACGTGGCCTACCTCCTCGACGTCGTGAACGACCGGGCCACCGCGTCGTTCGAACTGATCATCGCCGCCGCGACCATCGGCTCGGAGTGTCTCTCCCCTGACCGAGTCGCCGACCTGAGCAGGCTCTTCCTCTGAGCCCGCTTCAGCCGGCGTCGTCGGTCGCCACCGGCTCCTCGGTCGACACCAGCACGCTGCGCTCGGGAGCGCAGTCGTAGACCCCCGGTTCGGTCGGGAGACGGCGTACGAACTCACCGTCCTCGATTGCCATGACGACTGCGCAACCCTCCGTGGTGCCCGTCGAGGAGATCGGCGGATGCAACCCCCCGGCGGTCCAGTCGATCTGCGCGGCGCGGGCGACGGTCGCGCAGGCTGGATCGGCCGAGGCGAGACACTCCTCGGCCAGCGAGGCCCACCGCCAGAACTCGGATGCGGCCAGGAGCGCCGCGCCGGTGCGGGGGGCAGCGACCCGATCGAGCAGCTCTGCGTGGGCCGCGGTCGCCGGCGCAGCGGCGCCGTCCTCGAAGGGCAGGAAGGGCACCTCGACCAGGAAGCGGTCAGGCTGAGGCGTGGCCAGACACGCCGGGTCGTAGGCCGCGGCCGTGGCGAGTACGACCGGGCGCCACCCGGCCCGCTCCGCGATGTCGACGAACGGGAGCACCGCCTGGTCACAGCCACCGTCGAGATGCACCTGGCCGGCTCCGAGGGCTCGGGCCTCCCCGGCGATCCGTTCCCAGTCAGGCACCCGGTCGATCGGGTACGCGACCTCACCGGCAACGACGAGGAGACCACCGATCGACTCGATGGCGCGTCGACGCAGCGTTCGCTCCGCTTCCGCCAGCGGGGTGTCGGGTCCGATCAGGACGATCGTGGCCGCTGCGGACGGGTCGGCGAAGAGCGCGGAGAGGTGGCCGTGGAGGCCGAATGGCGTGGTGGGGACGAGTCCGGTGCCGCCCGTGAAGAGCGGCAGACCACATGCCGCGACCGTCAGGGCTGTCTCGATCTCCTGCAGGAACTGGTGTCCGACCAGGGCGACCGTCTCCTCGCACGCCTCCTCGACGCGCTCGGCCGCCTCGAACGCGGCCGCGTCGTAGTCGACGACGCGGACATCGCGACCGGCGACGCCACCCTGGGCGTTGCACAATTCCGCGAGCACCTCGACCATCTCGATGATGCCGCTGCCGGCGCCGGGGGTCCCGATGCCACCCCGGTCGGAGCCGGTGCCGATCGTCACGGCATCCGGCGAGAGCCCCGGTCGCTCCGGGAGCGCGACAGCGTCGACCGGCCGACACGGGATGACGAGATCACCGATCGTCGCGGGCTCGCGTTCCGGAGGGTCGGTCGGCGGCGGAGGGCGCAGCGTCGTCGTGGTGGTGGTGCTTTCGGGCGCCACACCGGTCGAGGAGGACGTGTCCTCCCCGTCGGGGACGGCCGGCTGCGAGACCCCGTCATCGGCGCACGCCGCGCCGAACAGGGCGAGAACGAGCAGCAGAGCGAGCGGACGCATGCCCACGAGCTATTACACCCCGTGGGCAGAACGGCTCATGTCTCGCCCGATCCGGCACCCCAAGGGGGTTCACCTGGCCCATTCACCATCCACCTACGGGTGCCGATGTCCAGGAGAGAATCTTGGAGAGATCATGAGCCACGAACACTGCTGCAACTTGTGCGGAGCCCTCGACGGGCACCACCGCGACGGCCGACTCGGCCGCTACCAGGTCACCTGTGACGCCTGCGAGGCCCGCAAGGGCTCGCACCTCGTCAAGACGGTCCACGGCTACGCCAACCAGGCCGTCGTCGGCCCCCGCGAACCCGTCGCGGCCTGATCCTCAGATCCCGAGGGCGTCGGCCACCCGGTCACGGTGCGACCGACTGTCGCCGTAGGCGGCCGCCAGCGCCCAGCCTCGCTTGAGCCAGAGCTGTAGGTCGTATTCGAACGTGTAGCCGATCGCGCCGTGGCACTGGAGCGCCTGACGACACGCCAGGTCGACCGCGTCGGCGGCCATCGCCTTGGCCATCGACACGTCGCGGCCCCGGGTGACGACATCGTGCGATTCCGGATGCGCGACCGACCATGCGGCCCGGTACACCAACGGCGCCGCGAACTCGACCCCGAGTCGCACGTTGGCCAGATGGTGTTTGACCGCCTGATAGCTCCCGACGGGCTTGCCGAACTGGTGGCGCTCCCCCACGTACTCGACCGTCGCGTCGAGCAGTCGCCGGGCGACCCCGACGCACTGGGCTGCGGTGCCGAGCGCCGCACGATCGAAGGCCAACGCCGCGTCGGCCCCGGTGAGGGGATCCGAGACGTCGATCGACGTGATCTCGGCCAGACGTCGTGACTGGTCGATCGAAGACCGGGCCTGCGACGACCAGGCGGTCGCCGCGACGAGTCCCTGGCCGGAACCCGCCACGATGAGGTCCGCACCGACTGCGCCGACCGCGACGCCGTCGACGAGAGCGACGGTGCAGGTGGTCTCCCCTGCGGCCGCGCCGTCGAGGTGCGGCGAGCCGGCCTCGGCCAACGCCGGCACCGCGATCGCGGCATGTTCCATCAGCGGATCGGGCACCCCCGCATAGCCCGCTTCCTCGAGGATGCGCACGAAGTCGACCTCGTCCATGCCGAGACCGCCGGCGGACTCGGGCGCCAGGACCGCCAGCACGCCCATCTCGGCGAGCGCGTTCCAGAGGCCGGGAACCCGGCCGTCCTCGTTGTCCCAGCTGGCTCGCACGGCCTCGGGCGGGCAGAGATCGGCGAACAGGTCGCGAACGGTGTCGCGGAACATGTCCTGCTCTTCGGTGAACGTGAACTGCATCGCCTTACCTCCGGGGCATACCGAGCACCCGCTCGGCGATGATGTTGCGTTGGATCTCGTTGGTGCCCGCGTAGATCGGACCCGAGAGGGCGAACACGTAGCCGTCGAGCCAGTCGTTGCCGTCGGTGACCTCGCCGTGCTCGCCCAACAGACGCAGGGCGGTCGCGTGCAGTTCGAGGTCCATCTCCGACCAGAACACCTTCATGAGGCTCGCCTCGGACCCGATCTCGGCACCGTCCATGAGCTTGGCGGCGATCATGTAGGTCTGCCACCGGTAGGCCTGGGCCCGGATCCAGGCATCGGTCACCTCGTC
Organism: Acidimicrobiales bacterium; assembly: GCA_040263275.1. Taxonomy (GTDB): domain Bacteria; phylum Actinomycetota; class Acidimicrobiia; order Acidimicrobiales; family Aldehydirespiratoraceae; genus JAJRXC01. The sequence continues at coordinate 21,030 of JBDQKM010000020.1, read as the reverse complement.
TCGCAGGCGCACGTCGACCTCGCGGCCCTGCGCCTTCAGGTCGCGGGCGAGGTCGGTGAGCCGTTCGGCCGCGGCCATGAACCGGCCGGGGCTTCGCAGGTTGAGACCGCGTTCGGACCCGGCGGCGGCCATCGCGACCGCCCAGCCCTGCCCTTCCTCACCGAGTACGTGATCCACGGAGACCCGACAGTCGTCGAAGAAGAGTTCGGCGAACCCGGGTTCGCCGTCGAGCCGGCCGATCGGGCGTCGCTCCATCCCCGGGGCGTCGGCGGGGACGAGCAGGTAGGTGAGCCCGGCGTGGCGCTCTGCTTCGGGGTCGGTGCGGACGATGCAGAAGATCCAGTCGGCGAACGCACCACGGGAGCACCACGTCTTCTGACCGTTGAGCACATAGTGGTCGCCGTCGCGGATCGCCTTGGTCTTGATGCCGGCCAGGTCGCTCCCGGCCTCCGGCTCACTCCAGCCCTGGGCCCAGATGTGCTCCCCACTCGCCATGCGAGGGAGGAAGAAGTCCTGCTGTTCCTGCGTGCCGAAATTGAAGATCGTGGGTGCGAGGAGGCTCACACCGTTGGCGCTCACCCGGCCGGGAACCCCCGAGAGCCAGTACTCCTCTTCGTAGATGAGCCATTCGATGAGATCGCAGTCGCGCCCCCCGTAGGCGGCGGGCCAGCCGGGCACCGACCAGCCACCGTCGAAGAGCACCCGCTCCCACTGTCGGTGCTCCTCGAACCCTTCCGCGGTGTCCATCGAGGCGATGGCGCCGGGGTTGTTGGCGTCGAGCCAGGAACGGCATTCCTCGCGGAACTCGATGTAGCGGGGGGCGAGCTCGAGGTCCATCAGCGGAACTCGCCCTTGCGCACGCCGTTGGGGTCGAAGACGTCGCGGATGAGGGCGAGCTCTTCGTCGGTGGGCAGTCGACTCTCCGGCACGTCGCCGGTGACGGTGAGTTCGAAGGGCGATGCGTCCTGGGCCTGCTCGAGAGTGACTCCAGGGTGCAGCGATCGCACCCGCATCGTGCGGTCGTCCGACTCGAAGTCGTAGGCCCCGAGGTCGGTGACCACCCGCCGGATCTCGAAGTGCGAGCGGCTCGCCTCGGGGAGTTCGGCGATCCGGTCGTAGCCGGGGCCGGAGACCACGTCGACCGTTTCGCTGAACGCCCGCGCCTGGTTGGGCACCCAGTAGGTGGTCGCGTGGTTGATCAGGTTGCCGGGCGCGCCGCGCATGCCGAGCAGCTGGGCCTTGGGCTTGCGATAGTCGCCGATGGCCGCGAAGTTCTGGTTGCCGTGACGGTCGATCTGGCTCGCTCCCATCACGACATGACGCTTGCCCGACCACACCTGGTCGAAGATCGAGCGGAACGGCATGTAGGACTCGATGACCGCATCGCTCGGGTCGCCCCCGAAGGGCAGGTTGCCCTCGATGGCGAACGCGATGGTGTCGGTAAGCATCAGGTCGGGCTCGAACGTCGCCCGCGCCAGGCGGCCGGCGATCACCGGAACCGGACCCATCGGGTTGCACAGCACCTCGCCGTCGCCCCGGAACGCCTCGGCGATCGCCACGACACAGATCTCGTCGAGGGTCACCTCGTCGACAGTCGACTCGGCCATCATGCGTTCCTTTCCTCGAGCTTGGCTCGGTAGGCCTCATGCGATTCGAGTTCGAGCCAGTCGGCCCGGAACTGCGCCCACGCGTCCGGGTCCTTCGCCGTGGCGGCGTATTCCTTCTGGAAGGCCTCGTCGCGCCCGTAGTCGGGCGGGCATTCGGTGAAGTGGGCGCCCATCGGGGCCTCGACCACGCCGTCGACGTGCACCCGCGGGATCCGCAGCGTGTGGACCGGACCCTCGTCGAGGAACTGCGCGGTGGGGATGACCTTCTCAGCCGACATGTACGTCTTCTTGCCCGCCATGGCGAACAGGTCGTCGAAGTAGAGGTCGGGGCCGAGGAACTGGCCGTTGCCCTTGGCATCGGCACGGTTCATGTGGAGCAGCACGGCGTCCATCTCGAACGCCGGGATCGCGACCAGCTCCTCACCGTCGCCGTAGGGCGAGGTCACCGTCTTGAGCGACGGGTTCTCCGAGAGCATCGCGGTGCCGAGGCCGGCGCGGGTCGGGTAGAAGGGCACCCGGTGGGCCGCCGCCATCAGCCCCAGGTAGAAGGCCCCCTCGTCGAGTTCCATGAAGTCCTCGAGGGTGCCGGCCTGGCGAGCGGCTCGGAAGTGGGGTTCCAGCGGGATCGAGTCGAGCGACACGAACCCGTAGGTCACCTTCGTCGCCTTGCCTGCAGCCGTGAGGATGCCGACATCGGGTCCGCCATAGGACACGATGTGGAGATCCTGCAGGTCACTGCGCAGGATCGCCCGCACCAGCGACATCGGCTTGCGCCGCGACCCCCAGCCACCGATGCCGATGGTCATGCCGCTCTCGAGTTCGCCGATGACCTCGTCGTCGGTCATTCGTTTGTCGGGCACTGCGCCTCCTCGTACCTGACACTGCGTCAGAAACCGCCCCGACGGTAGGCCACGGCTGCGAGTCGTGCGAACACGTGCGGGTAGGGTTTCCGACATGTCCGATCACGAGCCTGCGGGCGACCCTCTCGACATGACCGGCCGGACGGTGATCGTCACCGGCGGCACCAAGGGTCTCGGTCGGGTGATCACCCGACGATTCCTCGAGCAGGGCGCCGACGTCGTGATGTGCGCCCGGCGCGAGCCCGAGGCCCCGGTCGAGGCGGGAGGCCGCACGGCGACATTCGTGGCCTGCGATGTCCGTGAGCCCGACCAGATCGCCGCCGTGGTCGCCGCCGCCGTCGACCAGACCGGGCGGGTCGACGTCCTGGTCAACAACGCCGGAGGTGCGCCGCCGGCCGACAGCGCCACGGTGTCGCCCCGGTTCAACGACAAGATCGTCGCCCTGAACCTGATGGCCCCGCTCAACTTCGCGCAGGCCGTCCACGACCAGATGCAGGCCCAGGACGACGGCGGGGTGATCATCAACATCGCGTCGGTGTCGGGCACCAGAGCCAACCCGGCCGGTGTCGCCTACGGGGCGGCCAAGGCCGGCCTGATCAATGCCACTGCCACCCTGGCGGTCGAGTGGGGCCCCAAGATCCGCGTGATCGCTCCCGTCGTCGGCCTGATCGTGACCGAGGAGGCGCACCTGTTCTACGGCGACGACGCAGGGATCGCCGCGGTCGGCGAGACCCTCGCCCTCGGCCGCATGGGCGTTCCCGAAGAGGTCGCCGACGTGGTGCTGTTCTGCGCATCGCCGCTGGCTCGTTGGGTGAGCGGGTGCACCATTCCCGTGCACGGAGGCGGCGACAAGCCCAGCTATCTCGACGCGTCCACCGGCGAAGTCGCGCAGGGCACATGACCCGGTGGGTCGCCCGCGTCCTGATCGCGGCATTCCTGGCGTTCGGCCCGCTCGCCGGCCCGGCCGTCGCCCAGGACGACATCCCCGACGCATGCCGCACCATCATCGGCTGTCCCGACGCGGGCCCCGAACCGGAGGCCCCGGGTGACCGCGGCGGCTACGCCCAACTCCTCACCCTCGTCGTCCTGGCCGCTGGCGTCGGATTCATCGCCGTGAAGGTCGGCCTGGCGGTCCGGGACGGTGACCGTCGCCAGACTGCGGCCCCAGACTGAGCACCGCGCACCCGGTCACGGACCCGGGTCTTCGCCGATCTCGCGGAGGGCATCCCGGATCGCGTTGCGGAGCCGCCGGGCCTGGTCGGGCACGAGATGGGTCATCAACCCCTCGGCCGGCCGCCCCACCTCTTCCACGGTCAGCACCACCCGGGGCTCCGCGTCGTCGTAGTCGTCGCTGATCTGGATCGCCCACGACACCGGCGCGAGGTCGTCCTCCCAGCCGGGCGGGATGTCGTCGGGGGTCGCCGGGTGGTCGTCGATCGATCGCTTCATGACCCGTGTCTAGCGGTCTGCTCACGCCGCGACCATGCTCACGAGATTGTCCGGACTAATACCCGACAAAAATGATCGGAATTTGGTGCATTGGCCATTGGCCCAAACCTATGGTGATTCTCTAATCCCGACTGTCCCGATCAACTTTTACAGGATTGGCTCCGATGACCCTCCTCGACACGCCCGTTGGCATCCGCACGGCCGCTCGCTGGACCGCGGCCGACGCGGCCGCCGTGAGCGACCGGTTCGAAGGCAGCCACCCCGGCGAGGTGATCCGGTGGGCCGTCGACGAGTTCGGATCCCGGTTGTGCCTCAGCGCATCGTTCGCCGACACGCTCCTCATCGACCTCGCCGTGGCCGTCGACCCCGACATCGAGGTGGTGTTCATCGACACCGGCTTCCACTTCGCGGAGACCCTCGCCACCGTCCGCCGAGCGATGGCCCGCTACGGCCTCAACCTCACGGTGCTGCGACCCGCGGCGACCGCGGCCGACCTCTGGACGCACGGGACCGACACCTGCTGCGGAAGCCGCAAGGTGGCCCCGCTCGAACGACACCTCGTCGCCAACACCGATGCGTGGATGTCCGGCTTGCGGCGTGACGACAGTCCGCAGCGGGCCGACGCGCCGATCGTCGGCCTCGACATCCGCGGCCTGGTCAAGGTCAACCCGTTGGCGGGCTGGTCGACGGCCGAGATCGAACGCCACATCATCGAGAACGACGTCCTCGTCAACCCCCTGTCCTTCGAGGGGTACCCGTCGATCGGCTGCTGGCCCTGCACCGATCCGGCCGATCCGGCCGATCCGCGGGCCGGCCGCTGGGCCGGCTCGGCCAAGACCGAATGCGGGCTGCATCAATGACCTCCCCCTACGCCGTCAACCTCGACCTGACCGACCGCCCCGTGCTGGTCGTCGGCGCCGGACCCGTCGCCGCCCGCAAGGTCAGCGGCCTGCTGCGAGCGGGCGCCCAGCTGACCGTCGTGGCGCCCGACGCCGTGCCCGAGATCGCCGACGACCCCGACGTGCGCTGGTTCCGGCGCCCCTACCAGCGCGGTGAGGTCGCGTCCTACCGTTTGGCCATCACCGCGACGAGCGAACCGGCGGTCAACGCCCAGGTCGCGACCGACGGCGACGCCGCCGGGGTGTTCGTCAACTCGGCCGACGATCCGGCGAACTGCACGTTCACCCTTCCGGCAGTGGCCCGGCACGGCGACCTCCAGGTGGCGATCTCCACCAACGGCCGCAGCCCCGGCCTGGCCGGATGGCTCCGTCGTCGCTACGAACGCGAGCTCAGCGGCGGCTACGACCAGCTCCTCGACCTGCTCTCGGAGGTCCGAGCCGAGGCCCGGGCCACCTTCGGCACGTCGGAGATCACCGGCTGGGACGACGCACTCGACGCCGACCTCCTCGGGCTCGTGCGGGCCGGCCGAATCGAGGACGCCCGCTCGATGTTGCGAAGCTCGCTCGGCCTGCCGAACGCCAACCCGACGGAGGTCGCCTCGTGACCGTGCACCTCGTGGGCGCCGGCCCGGGCGACCCCGACCTGCTCACCGTCAAGGCCGTTCGACTGCTGGGCCGTGCCGACGTGGTCGTGTTCGACCGCCTGGTCGACGACCGCATCCTCACCCTCGCCGCCCCCTGGGCCGAGATGGTCGATGTCGGCAAACGTCCGGGTGCGCCCGGCGATGCCCAGGAACGGATCAACGACATCCTGGTCGATCGTGGGCGCCGGTTCGAGTGTGTCGTCCGCCTCAAGGGCGGCGACCCCTTCGTGTTCGGCCGTGGTGGCGAAGAGGCCCTCGAGCTCCGTGCCGCCGGGATCACCGTCGAGGAGGTGCCGGGCATCACTTCGGCGATCGCGGCGCCCGCCGCCGCCGGAATCCCCGTCACCATGCGCGGTGTCAGCAGCGGCTTCACCGTGTTCACCGCCCATCAGGACCCCAACGCCAACCGCTGGCTCGATTGGGACGCACTCGCCCGCACCGGCACGACGCTCGTCATCCTCATGGGGGCGAGCCGTACCGCGCTCATCAGCGACCGCCTGATCGCCGCCGGCATGGACGGCGCGACCCCGGTCGCGGTCGTCCGCGCTGCCACCACCACCGAGCAGGACGTGCAGCGAACCACGCTGGCCGACCTGCCCGAGCTCGACGTGGTCAACCCCTCCACCCTCGTCGTGGGCAGCGTTGCCGCCCACTCCGTGCTCGACCTACCCACCCTCAGTGACCCGATCAAGGAAGGACCCGTCCGATGACGATCCTCGAACCGTCCGTCGAAACGACCGACATCGACCCCGACGTCCAGGCCGACATCGACAAGTTCCGAGAGGTGCTCGCCGGCTATCAGGCCGGTGACGTCGGCGAAGACGTCTTCCGCGTCTTCCGTCTCACCAACGGCATCTACGGCCAACGTCAGGGTGGGACGAATCAGATGGTCCGGGTGAAGGTGCCCTACGGCTCCATGACCCCCGAACAGTTCGAGATGATCGCGAACCTCGTCGAGCGCTACAGCCGGGGGTGGGCGCACATCACGACCCGCCAGAACCTCCAGTTCCACTATGTGCAGCTCGACCAGATCCCCGACGTCATGCAGCACCTCGCCTCGGTGGGCCTCACCACCCGCGAGGCGTGCGGCGACACCGTCCGCAATGTCCAGGGCTGCCATCTGGCGGGGGCATGCCCCCACGAGCACCTCGACATCACGCCGTGGGCCGAGGCCGCCTACCAACACTTCGTGCGCAACCCGCTGGGGCAGCGCCTCCCCCGCAAGTTCAAGATCAACTTCTCCGGCTGCGAGACCGACTGCGGCCAGGCGATGTTCAACGACGCCGGCGTGATCGCCACGACCCGGACTCTCGGCGACGGCACCGTCGAAGCGGGCTTCCGGGTGTTCATCGCCGGTGGCCTCGGGACCACGCCGTTCCCGGCCATGGCGCTCGAGGAGTTCACCCCGAAGGAAGAGCTGCTGCCGACGATCGAGGCGATCCTGCGTATCTTCGAGCAGACCGGCAACCGCGACAACAAGCTGCGGGCCCGTCTCAAGTGGGTCGTGGAGAACCTCGGCTTCGAGGAGGTCCAGCGCCGGATCCTCAACACCCGCAAGTTCCTGTTGGCCTCGTCGTCGTACCCGGGCGGCCTTCCGACCGAGGTTCGGGTCAAGGGGGATGCGCCGGCGGGCATCGGCAACGCCGCTCAGGTCACCGAAGTCGGGCAGGGCACCCCCGTCAGCATCGGCGGCTCCTCGCCCTACGACCGCTGGTTCCAGGCCAACGTCGTGCGCGGCATCGCCAGCGGCCAGGTCTCGGCCTACGCCTGGGCCCAGCTGGGCGACATCACCGCCGACCAGTTCCGCGGCATCGCCGCGATCCAGCGCGAGTTCGACGCCGACATCCGACTCACGAACCGTCAGAACCTGGTCATCCGCGGTCTCGACGAGTCCGATCTCCCGGCCCTCTACGAACGCCTCGCCGACCTCGGCATGGCCGAGGCGGGAGCAGAACTCGTGCGTGACGTTGTCGCCTGCCCCGGTGCCGACACCTGCAACCTCGCCGTCACCCAGAGCCGCGGACTGGCCAAGGCCATCGGCGACGCCCTCGACGCCGAGGGTCTCGGCACGGTGGGCGGCCTGCGGATCAACATCTCCGGTTGCACCAACTCGTGTGGCCAGCACCACGCCGCCGACATCGGCTTCTTCGGGGCCGAACGGCGAGCCAACGGACGGTCGGCACCGGGCTACCAGATGCTCCTCGGCGGCTATGTCGGCCAGGAGCAGATGCACTTCGGCGACAAGGCCCTGCGACTTCCGGCCAAGAGCGCGGCCCAGGCTGCGGTGCGGGTCGTGCGTCGGTTCAACGACGAACGCACCGCCGGCGAGTCGTTCCGTGGTTGGCTCGAGCGCTCCGGTGGAGCCGCCGCGGTCGGCAGCACCATGAAGGAGCTCGACGAGTTCCCGGCCTACGACGACGACCCCGACTTCTATGTCGACTTCGACGAGACCGGCCCCTACTCGGCCGAGATCGGCGAGTCGGAGTGCGCCACCTGAGTAGCCTGCGATCGTGCAACCCGATCTGTTGGCCCGGGCGCTCGACGGGATCGACCGCTACAACGACGACGACCCGAACCGCTTCGACGGGCGACCCCTGGCGCAGGTCCAGGGCGAGCGAGCCCATCGCTGGGTGCTCCGACTCGATCCCGACGCGTCGCCGGCGATCCAGCTGGCCGCCCGGGCCCACCACATCGGTCGGTGGGAGCTCCCGCGTTCCGAGTTCGACGAGGGTCGCAACGGATATCTGCGCTGGCGACGCGAGCAGAAGGCCCGCCACGCCGAGATCCTCGGCGAACTGCTGGAATCCGGCGACGTCACCCGCGAACACGTCGAGCGGGCCCGAGCGATCGTGCAGAAGAAGGGGTTGGGGAGCGACCCGGAGGTCCAGCTCTTCGAGGACGCCGTGTGTCTCACCTTCATCGAGACCCAGTTCGTGACCACGGCCGACAAGTTGGCCGACGACGACAAGATGGTGGAGGTCGTCGCCAAGACCCTGCGCAAGATGAGCGCAACCGGCATCGACGCCGCCGGCACGATCCCGGTCGACACCCGCACCGCCGACATCATCAGCCGGGCTGCCGAGGGGCTGCGCTGATGCCACCCCTCTTCGATCTCGACTTCGAGCCGCACCACGGAGAGCTGGTCCAGATCTCGCCGCTGCTCCGTCGCATCGTCTGCAACAACCCGTCGAAGTTCACCTTCCACGGCACCGGCACCTACGTCATCGGTCGCGGCGACGTGGCCGTGGTCGATCCGGGGCCACGTGACGACCAGCACGTCGCCGATCTCCTCGCCGCGCTCGACGGGGAGCGGGTGCGACAGATCCTGATCACCCACACGCACGGCGACCACTCCCCCGCCGCCGCGGCCCTGGCCGATGCGACCGGCGCACCCGTGCTCGGATTCGGTCCCCATCCCGTCGCTGCGACGAGCGAGGGCGACGACACCGTCGATGACACCGCCCTCGACGATGAGGACGAGTGGGACACCGGCGAGGAGATTCGCGAGCAGAGCGAGGATGAGAAGGCGAAGGCCGCGGCCGACCGCGAGAAGCATCGGCCTGATGTCGACTTCGAGCCCGACGACCGCCTCGCTCATGGTGACGTGGTGACCGGTCCGGGCTGGACCGTCGAGGCGCTGCACACCCCCGGCCACATCTCGAACCATCTGTGCTTCGCGATCGCCGAAGAGCGTGCCGTGCTCACCGGCGACCACGTGATGGGGTGGTCGACCACCATCATCCCCCCGCCCGACGGCGACCTCCGCGCCTACATGGAGTCACTTCGTCTCCTGCTCGACCGCGACGACGCGGTCCTGTACCCGACCCATGGCGGTGCGATCAATCGACCCACGCCGTTCGTGAAGGCCCTGCATGACCACCGGCTGCTGCGCACCCAACAGATCGTGCGCGAGCTCGAAGCGGGACCTCGCTCGGTGCGTGAGATCGTGACGGTGCTCTACGACGCCGTCGCTCGCGAGCTGTGGCGGCCTGCGGCCCGCAGCGTCATCGCCCATCTCATCGCGCTGCGCGACGACGGGCGGGCGCGGACGGCGATCGCCTCGTCATCGCCGATGGCGACGAGCACCACCTGGGAACTGACCTGAGCCGACGGGCGGGTCAGAGGCCGACCGCGACCTCGACCGGATGGTGGCAGGCGAAGTAGTGGTCCTGGTCGCCCACCTGCTGCATGACCGGCTCTTCGCTGTAGCAGATGTCGGTCGCGTGCTGGCAACGGGTGTTGAAGCGGCACCCGGACGGCGGGTTGATCGGCGAGGGCAGCTCGCCCTCGATGTCGCCGTCGCTCGGATCGACGGTCGGCGCCGGCTCCGGGATCGAGGCCAGCAACGCCCGCGTGTAGGGGTGGCGGGGATTCTCGTAGAGCTCGTCGGCGTTGCCGATCTCGCAGGCCTTGCCCAGATACATGACGATGATGCGGTCGGAGACGTTCTTCACGACCGAGAGGTCGTGGCTGATGAAGAGCAGCGTGAGTCCGTAGCGCTGCTTCATGTCTTCGAGGAGGTTGAGCACCTGGGCCTGCACCGACACGTCGAGGGCCGACACCGGCTCGTCGCAGATCATCACCTTCGGGTCGAGGGCGAGGGCTCGGGCGATGCCGATGCGCTGGCACTGGCCACCCGAGAACTGGTGCGGACGACGATCACCGAACTTCGGATCGATGCCGACCGCGAGCATGAGCTCCTCGATGCGGTCCTGCGACCACGAACCCTGCTCGTCGCCCCAGACGGCGAGCCCCTCGGAGATCACATCGCAGATCTTGCGGCGAGGGTTGAGCGAGGAGATCGGATCCTGGAAGATCATCTGCAGGTCGGGGCGGATCTTGCGCAGCGGCTCGCCCTCGAGTTTGGCGAGGTCGTGGCCCTGATAGTCGACCGAGCCGCTCTTGATGCTGTTGAGCCGGATGATCGATTTCGCCACGGTCGACTTGCCACAGCCCGACTCGCCGACGATTCCGAGCGTCTCACCCTCGGCGACATCGAACGAGATGCCGCTGACCGCGTGGACGACGGCGCCCTTGCCGACCGGGAACTCGACCTCGAGGTCGGTCACGGTCACCAGGACGTTGGGGTCGTCGCGCAGCGGGGCGCGTCCGGTGCCGGCCATCAGGCAGCTCCTCCGGCGTAGCCGGCGATCGGGAGACCGGCCGCGGTCTGGCCGGCAGCCACGTTGGTTGCGAGCGCTTCGCGGCCTCGGTCGGTGTTGGCCGGATGGAAGCAGGCGAATTCGTGCATGCCCTTCACGCCTTGCGATTCAGGGATCGCCTCGAGACAGTCGGCCTGGGCGAAGCGGCAGCGCGGGGCGTAGGCGCACTGTTCCGGCGGGTTGATCAGCTCGGGCGGGCGCCCGGGGATCGGCTCGAGCCGGGTGTGGCTGGGCTGCTCGATCCGCGGGATGGAGCGCAGGAGTGCATCGGTGTAGGGATGGCGGGAGTCGCTGAAGAGCGTCTCCGTGTCGGACCGCTCGACGATGCGTCCGGCATACATCACCGCCACGTCGTCGCAGCGGCCGCGAGCGACGCCGAGGTCGTGGGTGATCAGGATCATCGACATGCCCCGTTCCTCGCGCAACTTGTCGAGCAGGTTGAGCAGGTTGCGCTGCACGGTCACGTCGACCGCGGTCGTGGGCTCGTCGGCGATCAGCAACGAAGGCTGGCAGGCCAGAGCCATGGCGATCACCACGCGCTGGCGGAGACCGCCGGAGAGTTCGTGGGGGTACTGGTCGACGCGCTTCGCCGGGTCGGGCAGACCGACTTGTCCGAGCAGGTCGACGGCTTCTTCCAGGGCCTCTTTCTTGTTCCTGCCGAGGTGATAGCGCAGGGTCTCGGCGATCTGTTCGCCACACTTCTTCACGGGGTTGAGCGAGGTCATCGGGTCCTGGAAGACCATCGTCATCTCGACGCCCCAGAAGTGCTCACGGCCCTCGGCCGCGAGCTTGCGGACGTCGTTGCCCTCGAAGATCACCTCACCCTCGACCTCGGCCGTTCGAGGCAGCAGGTTCATGAGGGTCTTGGCCGTGACCGACTTTCCTGACCCTGACTCGCCGACGATGCCGAGCATCTGGCCCTTCTCGAGTTCGATGTTGACGCCGTTGAGGGCCTGGACGACGCCTCGGGAGGTGGGGAAGCGGACGGTGAGATCGCGAACAGTGAGCTGGGGATCTGCCATCGTCGCTCCTAGAAGGCCGTCTCACGGACGTCGGTGTACTCACGCACCCGATCGCCGGCGAAGTTGAGCGACAGGATCGTCAGGAACATCACCCCGATGATCGAGAACGCGACGTGTGGGATGTTCTGGAGGTCGCGGATGCTGCGCGATTCGTTGATGATCTTCCCCCAGCTCAGCGAGCCGGCGCCCTCACCGGCGACCGACAGCCCGAGGAAGGCGAGCCCGCCCTCGGCCACGATCGCGATGCCCATGCCGAGGAGGGCCAGCGCCCCCATCGGGATCAGAACGTTGGGGAGCAGTTCCTTGACGATGATGCGGCCGTTCTTGGCGCCGATCACCCGGGCCGCCTGCACGAACTCGCGCTCGGCGAACACCAGGGTCTGGGCCCGGGCCAGGCGACCCACAGGGGCAACGGACAGGATGCCCAGCGTGAGGGAGACGGTCTGGAGGCTGCGCTCGACCGAGGTGACGATCAGGATCGCGAGCACCAGGGCCGGGAACGACAACACGGCGAAGAAGATGAAGCTGATGATCTGGTCGACCCATCCCCGTAGGAAGCCGGCCAACATGCCCAACGTGCCTCCGACCACGAGGCCGAACGAGATGGCGAAGGCTCCCACGACGAGTGAGATGCGCGCCCCCCATACCGCCCGGGCGAACACGTCACGGCCAGCTTGGTCGGTACCGTACCAGTGTGCCCACGACGGACCCTCGTTCGGAGGTCCGACCCGGAACTCCGTGGGATCCTCGATGGGCAAGACCGGTGCCAGCAGCGCGACGATCACGAGCCCGCCGAGCCAGGTGATGCAGAGCCAGAACCCCCAGCCGAGGGTCTTCTTGACGGCGTCGTCGGGCGCGTCCTCGAGGCCGACGACCGCCGCGACGTCGAGGTCGATGGCCTGGTTGTGGTCGGTCATGACGTCCTCACTCGCGGGTCGAGCCAACCGTAGAAGAGGTCGACGAAGAAGTTGACGACGACGAAGGCGACCGCGATCAGGGCGACGAGCACGACCACGACCGGCTGGTCCTGGCGGAGCACAGCCTCGACCACGGCGGCGCCGATGCCGGGGATGAAGAAGATCTGTTCGATCACGAGCGATCCGCCGATGAGGGCGCCGGTATTGACGCCGAAGACGGTGACGACCGAGAACATCGAGGGCCGCAGGGCGTGGCGATACATGATCCAGCGGGGAGGCATGCCCTTGGCCCGGGCCATGTGGACGAAGTCGTCCTGCAGGGTGGTGATGAGGTCAGTGCGCAAGAGCCGCTGGTAGGTGGCGGCGAGTCCGAGACCGAGGGTCGCCGCGGGCAGGGTGAGCGACTTCAGCTCCTGCCACCAGCCGTCGTCGTCGTACCCCGCGGGGAAGATCTCCCAGCGCAGGGCGAAGAGCCACAGCAACAAGACACCCAAGGCGAAGTTCGGGATCGACAGCAGCCCGAACGAGCCGATGGTGCTGGCCCGGTCGAAACCCCGGTTCGCGCGCCGCGCGGTCGACACCCCCCACGGGATGGCGATCCCGAGAGCGATGATCTGGGCGTAGATCACCAGCTTGAGCGTCTGGGGGAGCCGGTTCTTCACCAGTTCCTTGGTCTCGACGCCGGTGATCAGCGAACGACCGAAGTCACCGCGCAGGATCTCACCGGCCCAGATCCCGTAGCGAACCGGAATCGACTTGTCGAGGTTGTACTCCGCCTCGGCTTCACGGATGATCTCGCAGTCGGTGCGACTGCCGCCCGTGGAGCTGGCGTCGGGGATCTCGCCCCGGTCGACGGCATCACAGTCGGTGCCGGCGATGATCGGCCCCACCAGGTTCTCCAGCGGGTCACCGATGACGTTGAGCGACGCGAACGTCGCGAAGGTCACGGCGAAGATGACGAGGATCAGTTGGAAGAGACGTCGGAGCAGAAAGCCGCGCATCTATTCTCGTGGTCCCTTCCGAGTCGGCTTGCGACTCATGAACTGATCCTCGTCACCCCTCACCGTCTACGTATCCGACCTACTCGACCCACGCGTTGTGCAGGAACACCGCGCCGGCGTTGTTGCAGATGATGTCCTCGCCATTCGGCCCGGTCGAGCCGCAGAGGTTCTTCACGTTGTCGTTGAAGCCGATGACCCAGTTGGCGTGGGTCAGGAAGATGTAGGCGTAGGAGTCGCGGATGTTCTCGGCGATGTCCTGCCAGAGCGCCACCCGTTCGGCCTCATCGGTGGTCGTGCGCTGCTGGAACAGCAGCGCGTCACGTTCCTCGTCACACACGCGGACCCAGTTGAGGGCGATGCCCGCACCGGCCGTGGCGCACTCGAGCCAGACGACCTCGTTGTCGGGATCGACGGCACCGAACTGACGCCAGGTGACCACGTCGTAGAGGCCGAAGGCGACCTCGGTGATGTGGTCGGTCTGGAGAAGCTCCTGACGGGTGACGTTGAAGTAGTCCTCCCAGCCGTTGATCAGGAGGTCCATGATCAGCGTCTGGGTGACCGACGGTCCGGAGAACTGGAGCTCGATGTTGACCTTGCCGTTGGTGCACAGCGGCTCGCCCTCGGCGTTGACCGGGTTCTCGCCGCAGTACTCGGCGATGAGCGGCGCCGCCAGGTCGGGCATGTTGCCCTCCTGGACGATGTCGGGGTTGTGCCACTTGGTGTCGGGGTGGAACAGGGTGTCGGCCAGCGGCTTGGTGCCCTGGGCGATGATCTCGGCGTAGCCCTCGCGGTCGGCCGCGAAGGTCAGTGCCTGACGAACCCGGAGGTCGTCCATGGGCGGACGAGAGGTGTTCATCATGATGTCGTCTTCACCGGCCAGCAGGTTGGAGGTGGTGTTGACGCCGCGGTCCTCCAGGGTGAGCTGGGCCGCGGGGTTGCTGGTCGTGAGCACATCGATCTCACCACGGCCCACGCGCTCGGCTGCGATCACCGTGTCGTTGATCGGCAGGATGACGATCTCGTCGAGGTAGATGTCGTCGGTGCCCTGCCAGTAGTCGTCGTTGCGGACCAGGCGGGTTTCGACGCCCTGTTCGCGGGACTCGACCTTGAACGGTCCGGTACCGACCGGGGTCTGCTCGAGCGCTTCGTTGTCGACCTTCGCCTCGAGATAGGCCGGCGACACGATGAAGCCGAGCTGACTCGTGAGGTTGATCGGGAAGTGGGCGCTCGGACGGATGAGGTTGTAGCGGATCGTGTAGTCGTCGACGAGCTCGTAGCGGTCGGTCTCCGGATAGCTGGGCTTCACGGCGAGCGAGATCAGCGGATCGTTGAGCGTCGCCTCGAAGTTCAGCGCGAGGGCCTCGGCCGTCAGCGGCGTGCCGTCGTGGAAGTTGATGCCCTCGCGGACCTTGACCTCCCACGTGGAGCCGTCGCCGATGGGCTCGGCCGACTCGGCGAGGAACGGGAACCAGTTGCCCTCGGTGTCGATGTAGAACAGCGGGTCGTAGATGGCGTAGCCCATCATGTACGCCGACTGGGCGAAGTTGTTGGCCGTGGGATCGAGTCCGTCGGAGGGGGCTTCCACGGCGATGGTCAGCGTGCCGCCACGGACACCCTCGGCGTCTTCGTCCTCGGTGGCCTCGTCTTCGTTCTCGCCGACCTCGGGCGCCGAGGTCGCCGGCGCGTCGCCGTCGTCGTCGGGCGTGGTGTCGGTCGTCTGGTCGTCGTCGGACGATGTGGAATCGTCATCGTCGCCGCACGCGGCGGCGAAGAGGCTGAACGCGAGGAGAAGGGCGAGCAATTTCGCCAGTCTCGAGCGTGCGGAACGGGTAATCATGTGGGAACTCCTCCAGGGGATGACCATCGGCGGTCGTGTGACTCGCGCCAAAAGGTTTAGCACTGTGGTTCAGCCAACGCGCCATGCGCAAGCATTCGCCACGAGAACTTCAAGCGGATTTCGAATTCGTTGCGGCGACGTGCCGGATCACTGCCCGTCAGGGGTGCTGGCTGCTGACCGACACGACCTCGCCCGTCATGTAGCTGGCGAGATCACTGGCCAGGAACACCATCACATTGGCGACCTCCCAGGGTTCGGCCGCTCGGCCGAAGGCCTCGCGCTGCGACAGCTGGTCGAGGAACGTCTCGTCGCTGACCTTGGCGAGAAAGGCGTGCATGGCGATGCTGGGGGCAACGGCGTTGACCCGGATCCCGTGTTCGGCCGCTTCGATCGCCGAGCACCGGGTGAGCGCCATCACGCCCGCCTTCGCGGCGGCGTAGTGACACTGCTCGTCCTGCGCGCGCCAGCCGACCACCGAGGCATTGTTGACGATCGCCCCCTCGATGCCGGCGTCGATCATGTGGCGGAGTACCGCCCGGGTGCAGCGCATCGTGCCGTCGAGGGTCACGCCGAGGACGGCGCTCCACTGCTCATCGGTCATGTCGACGAGTCGGACCGAACCACCGAGTCCGGCGTTGTTCATCATCACGTCGATGCCACCCATGGCCGTCACGGCCGCGGCCACCAGGGCCTGCACGTCGGCCTCTTCGGTGACGTTGCAGATCTGGGTGTGGGGACGGGTGCCGGTCTCGTCGGCCAGCCGGTCGGCGGTTTCGCCGAGGCGACGCTCGTGGATGTCGGAGATGAGCACGGTCGCACCCTCGAGCAGCGCCCGCTTGGCGACCGCCGACCCGATGCCGGTGCCCGCCGCCGCAGTGACGACGACCCGTTTCCCGGCGAGCAGACTGCGGCCGTCGGGCTCCTGGGGCAACGACGGCACGGTCAGCCCTGACCTTCCTGCTTCGCCATGTCGGCCA
This sequence comes from Acidimicrobiales bacterium, assembly GCA_040263275.1. GTDB lineage: Bacteria > Actinomycetota > Acidimicrobiia > Acidimicrobiales > Aldehydirespiratoraceae > JAJRXC01. The sequence goes on along the minus strand of JBDQKM010000020.1, from coordinate 4,655 downwards.
TGCGCCGTTCGAGGTCGGCGATGAAGGGGTTGGGCTCCTGGCCGACCGTGGTCGGCAGCATGTCGGCGATCTCCGCCGGCGACCACTGGTCGCCGGGCGACCACATGGTGCGGAGTTCCTCGGGCTGGTTCCACACGGAGATGCGCCGGCCCACGACGGTGTAGACCTGCGCGTTGACCTCGCGCCCGGCGTCGCTCATCAGGTAGATGGCCATTGGCGCGATGTCGCCCGGTTCGCCCGTCTCGATCTCGAAGGGCACGTTCTCGCTCATGCGGGTCTTGGCCACGGGGGCGATGCAGTTGGCGTTGATCGCCGGGCCGCCGCGCAGCCTGATGCTGGCTGCGGTCATGGCCGCCGACCGGGTCAGGCTGACGATGCCGCCCTTGGCCGCCGAGTAGTTGGGCTGGGCGGTCGAGGCTGTGAAGGCCCCGGAGGTGAAGCCCACCAGGGACCCACCGGTCTCCTGCTTGCGCATCCGGGCGAAGGCGGCCCGGTAGATGTTGAAGTGCCCCTTGAGGTGGACGGCGATCACATGATCCCACTCGTCCTCGCTCATGTTGAAGAGCATGCGCTCGCGCAACACGCCCGCCGGGCAGACGACACCGTCGATCGTTCCCCAGTTGTCGACGGCGGCGGCGACGACCGCCTCGCCGACGTCGAACTCGCTGATGTCGCCGGCCACGGCGACGGCCTTGCCACCCGCCGCTTCGATCTCGGCGACGGCGGCGTCGGCCACCTCGCTCGACGGGTCACTGCCGTCCATCGACACGCCGTAGTCGGCGACGACGATGTTGGCGCCTTCGGCCGCGGCGGCCAGGGCGATGGCTTTGCCGATGCCGGCACCCCCACCCGTGATTGCGATGTTCTTGCCTTCGAGGAATCCGGCCACAGCCGCAAGCTCCTGTGTTCGTCGTGTGGTTGATGACCTCGCGACCCTAGCGACCTGCTCCCACCGACCCGTAGTTCAGCCCCACCCGTCACCCCGGTGTCAGACACTCGTCACGCCCGGTCACCGCGCGTGACCTAATCACCCACCGCGCGTCACGGGTATCCGCGTGGATCGAGGCCCACGGGCGTAGCGTGGCACCGGGCTGGAGTACCCACCGACGCAGGAGCAAGGCGTGACCCACGAGCGCGAGACCGCGACCGTGACCGACGACCGAACCCGCGCCGACGTGCTCGCGCGTCTGGCTCGGATGATGGACCCGGCAACCGACGACGAGACGAGGGCCCGCGATACCCGAGACGCCCTCGACCGCCTGGGCGGCCCCGCCCTCCTGGTGGACCTCGACGGCACCGTCCTCGACACCAACCAACAGCTCGGCACTCTCGGGCTCGACCGTGGCGCCGCCCGGGGGCGTGCGCTGTGGGCGGCCCCACTCTGGGCCAACGACGACGCACCCTCGACGCTTTCGCCGCTGGTCGACGCGGGTGCAGAAGGTCGGGCCGGTCAACGGACGATCGACATCGGCGGTGCGGCACCCCGTCCCGGACGCGTCTCGCTCACCCCGGTCCTCGACGACACCCGCTCCGTCAGCGTTCTCCTCGTCGAGCTCAGAGGCCTGGCCGACACCCGCGAAACCGATGCGCTGATCGAGGCGACCACCCAGGCGCTGGCGGCGGCCGAAGACATCTTTCGTGCCGTTGCAGAGCACACCTCCGATCTCGTCTGCCTCCACGATTCGACCGGCGCGTTCACCTACGTCTCCCCGTCCTGTCGCCGCCTCCTCGACCTGGATCCGTCATCGCTGATCGGGTCGCACCCGGTCGACATCGCGCATGCCTCGACCCGCGACGCCCTGGTCCAGGCGATCCACGATGCCGGCCGGCGCGGTTCCGAACCCACACGATTCCGTCACCGCCTCCGCCACCGCAACGGCTCGTTCCGGTGGTTCGAGACCGCGATCACGCCGATCCTCGCCCCGGACGGCGGTGTCCGTCAGCTCCAGTCCTCGAGTCGTGACATCACCGAACAACGCGAGACCGAGCAGAGCCTCATCAAGCAGGCCTTCCACGACGAGCTCACGGGTCTACCCAACCGGGCGCTCCTCATCGACCGGATGTCGCATGCGCTGGCCGCGAGCGAACGCTCGAACCAGCCGATCGGGGTCCTCTTCATCGATCTCGACGGCTTCCGCACGATCAACGACACGCTCGGGCACCCCGTCGGCGACACGGCCCTGACCAAGGTCTCCGAACGCCTGATCGCCATCGTTCGGCCGGGCGACACACTCGCCCGCATCGGAGGCGACGAGTTCGTCATGCTGTGCGCCGGCACCGACGGCGCCCGCGGGGCCACCGCGGTGGCACGGCGCATACTCGACGCGTTCGCGCAGCCCTTCGTGCTGGAAGGCCGCGAGATCGACATCAGCGCATCGATCGGCATCGCGACCTCGATCGGATCCGAGGACCCGAACCAGATCATCGAAAACGCCGACACCGCGATGTACGAAGCGAAACACGAGGGCCGGGGCCGCTTCGCGATCCACAACGAGACCGACCAGTCTCTCGCGCTCGAACGCATCGACACCGAGGAGGCGCTGCGCAGAGCCGTGCGCAACGGCGAGCTCCGCCTCCACTACCAGCCGGAGCTCGATCTCGACTCGGGTCGCATCGTCGGGTTCGAGGCGCTGGTGCGCTGGCAACGCCCCGACGGCCGCCTCGCGCCACCGATCGAGTTCATCCCGCTCGCCGAGGAGACCGGCATCATCGTCGAGCTCGGCCGCTGGGTCATCTCCGAAGCGTGCCGACAGGCGTCGCTGTGGCGCGTCTACCGCACCCCCGAACAGGAACCCGTCCGCATCTGGGTCAACCTCTCCGCTCGACAGCTCGGTGATCCCGATCTGGTGCCCTTCGTCGAACGCACGGTGGAAGCAGCCGGCATCTCGACCGACGAGATCTGTCTGGAGATCACCGAGTCGGCGCTGATGGACGACGCCCAGGCAGCCACCGAGCAGCTCGACGAGCTCCGACGCATCGGCATCAGCCTCGGTATCGACGACTTCGGCACCGGGTGGTCACAGTTCGCCTACCTTCAGCGCCTCCCCCTCGACGTACTCAAGATCGACCGCTCCTTCGTGTCGGGTCTGGCGTCCGACCACGCGGCGGCCACGATCGTCGCCGCGATCATCGACCTCGCCCATGCGCTCGGTCTCATCGTGATCGCGGAGGGGGTCGAGTCAGAGGACCAACTCGCCGTGCTACGCGAGCTCGGCTGCGACCAGGCGCTCGGCTTCCTGTTCTCGGAGCCCCGCGAAGCGGCGGCGTTCGACCACGCGCTCGACGCCAACTGAGCGCCGTCGGCCCGTCAGGTCGCGGGTCGGGACGGGATGAGCATCCGCACTGAGTGGCGGAGTTCGGCCTCGACGCTGCCGGCCGCGGCCAGGCCTCCCACCCATCGGGTGATGGCCGACAACCAGACGTGGCCCACGACGCGGGACACACCCGTGGCGTCGATGCCGGGTTCGTCGCCGATGGCCGCGACGATCATCTCGCTGACCTCCGACTCGATGTGGAGCTTGTACTTCGCCGCACCGGGATCGGTGGTGCTCAACGCGGTCACGAGTGCGCCCATCAGGACCGGCGCGCCCTCGGCGGCACCGGCCGCGTGTCCGAGCACGTCGGCGAGACGGTCGGCTGCCGCGCCGGCCACCGGCACCTCGTCCTCGAGTCGACGACGCAGGATGTGGACCCATCCCGCCAGACCCGCCAGCAGCAGATCGTCCTTGCCGCCGAAGTAGCGATAGATCGTTCCCAACGACACGTTGGCCCGTTCGGCCACCGCCCGCATCTGCACCGCTTCGTAGCCGCCCTCGGCCGCCAGCTGCATCGCCGCCTCGACCACACGGATGCGGCGAGCCGCTTTGCCGTCTGCCCCGCGGAGTGGGGTCGTGGTTTCGGCCGACGTGGACATGGCCGGAAATTGTGGCGGAACCCGACCCGGATCGCGAAATCCGTGACGGTACGATGCGCCCATGACGGCGGGCTTCCTCGATGAACTCGGTGCGGCGGCCCCCGCATGGCGCCAGCAGATGTCGCGACGGCGCTACGGCAAGGACGAGCCCATCTTCCACGAGGGCGAGATCGGCGACACGTTCCACGTGATCCAGAAGGGACGGGTCCTCGTCGAGGTCTCCACGGCCCGCGGCGACGTCGCTGCGTTGGGCGTGCGCGGCCCGGGTGAAGTGCTCGGCGAACTCGCCATCGTCGGCGACGGGCGCCGCACTGCCAAGGTCACGGCGCTCGAACCGACCGAGACCCTGTCGCTCACCCAGGCCCGCCTCGACGAACTCCGGAGGGCCGACCCCGATGTCGACCGTCGGCTGTTGGTGATCATGGCCGAGCGCCTGTCGGAGACGATGGCCCAGCTGATGGAAGTCCTCTTCACTCCCGTCGAGAGCCGGGTGCTACGAGTGCTGCTGCGGCTCGCCGACTCGTTCAACGAGGGCTCGGTGCCCGTGATCGTTCGGGTGCGCCAGGAGGACATCGCGGCGATGGCGGGCACGCGCCGCCAGACCGCGAACCGCCCGCTGAAGGCCGCGGAGGTCGCCGGGGCGATCCGCATCGGTCGGGGCCGCGTCGAAGTGCTCGACCGCGATCTGTTGGCGCAGCTCGCCAAGTAGCGCGGCGGGCCGGCCCTAGTCGTCGGCGGGAGC
>JBDQKM010000019.1:0-27970 GCA_040263275.1 Acidimicrobiales bacterium | reverse complement strand
CCTCGAACACGACCGCGGCGAGCTCGTCGAGGCTGCCCGCGAAGCGCTCACGTTCGGCCGCACGTTGGCGGGAAGGATGGGCAGCGAGCTCCACGCCGCGCTCATCGGTGCCGATGACGACGCCCTCGTCGCGGCGGCGGGTGCGTACGGCGCGGACACCGTCCACACGTGCACCCACGAGGTCCTGTCCGACTACGGGCCCGACGCGCACGGCGCAGTCGTCGCCCAGATGGTCGAGTCGCTGTCACCCGACGCGGTGCTCGCGTGCGGGTCCGACCGCGGCAACGAAGTCCTGGCCCAGGCGGCGGCCCGCCTCGACGCGCCGTTCGTCGCCAACTGCACCGACGTCGTCCCCGGCGAGCCCTGGTCGCTGACCCGGGTCCAGTGGGGTGGCTCGCTACTCGAGGACGCCACGCTGCGCGCCGACGTCCCCCTCCTCACCTGCGGTCTCCATGCCGTCGCCGCCGAGTCGGGCGACGGCGACGATCCCGACGTCGAGGAGTTCGACGCCACGCTCGACGACTCGCACACGGTCACCATCGTGCGCGACCGCGTGGTGCAGGAAGCCGGCGTCACCCTGCCCACGGCCCCGGTCGTCGTCGGTGGTGGCCGGGGCGTCGGATCCGAGAACGGCTTCGAGCCGCTCGAGGAGCTGGCCGAGTTGCTGGGCGGCCGCGTGGGCTGCTCGCGCGCCGTCACCAACCTCGGCTGGCGGCCCCACGCCGACCAGGTGGGCCAGACCGGCACCCGGATCGCCCCGGAGATCTACATCGCGACCGGCATCTCCGGCGCGATCCAGCACTGGGTCGGCGCGATGGCGAGCAAACACATCCTCGCGATCAACACCGACCGCGAGGCCAACATGGTGGTGAAGGCCGACTGGGCCGTCATCGCCGACCTCCACGACGTGATCCCGGCGATCAGCGAAGAGGTCAGACGGCGGCGATCCGCGTCTTCGTGATGCCTCAGACGGAGGCGAGATGTTCCGAGATGCTCGCCGCCGTCTCGATGGTCAGGAGCCCGAGGTCGTGGGACCGGTCGGGGTCGGGGAAGCGATACGCCGGTCCGTGGACGTGGACGGCGGCCTCGACCGAACCGTCGTCCTCGAAGATCGGGGCGGCCACCGAGTTGATGCCCTCGGCGAACTCCTCGTAGACCCAGGCGTAACCGAGACTGCGGACCTGTTCGAGCCGGGTTCGGATCTCGTCGGGATCGACCATCGTCCACGCCGTCGTCTTGGCGAGGTCGGAACGAAGGAACGCCTCGAGGCGATGCTCGGGCCAGTGCGCCATCACGGCGAGTCGTGCCCGATCCACACGGTCCCGTCCGGACTCGCCGGTCCAGTCGCGGATCTGCACCTCGGTCTCGACCTCGGCGTGGTCGAGGTAGTACATGTCACGGCCGTCGACGACCGAGATGCCCGACGTCTCGCCGACGCGTTCGGTCAGTTCGAGCAGGTGGGGTCGGGCTGTCGACACGAGGTTGCGGCCGGGCTGGGCAGCACCCGCGATGTCGATGAGTCCCTCGCCGAGGCGGTAGTCGCCGCCGGTTTCGTCCTGGGTGACCGCGCCCTCGGTTTCGAGGGCGTTGAGCAGTCGGGCGACGGTCGACTTCGGCAGCTCGACCTTGCTCGCGAGTTCGGTGACGCCGGCCGGGCCCACGGCGAGCGCTCTCAGCAGGGTGAATGCGCGCTCGATCGACTGCACCGACATGGAGTCACCGTAGGCGACCCGGCGCGCTGTTCCGCAATGCGGAACGCCGGCGTGGTGATCGGTTGTGTCCGTGACGAGTGTCTGACACCGCTGTGACGGGTCAGCGGGCGGGGGTGATGGCGTCGACGAGCCGGTCGACGACGGCGTCGATGGCGACCCGTTCGGTCTCGCCCGTCGCCCGGGGGGTGAACTCGACCGCGCCCTCGGCCAGGGCCTTGGGGCCGATGGTGACCCGGTAGGGGATGCCGATCAGTTCGGCGTCGGCGAACTTCACGCCGGCGCGGGCATCTCGGTCGTCGAGGATGACGTCGACCCCGCGGGCCTGCAGGTCGGCGTAGAGACGCTCGCCGGCCGCGACCGAGGCGTCGTCCTTGAGGCTCACGATCGTCACCACTGCTTCGTAGGGCGCGATCGCCACGGGCCAGATGAGTCCGTTGTCGTCGTGGTGGGTCTCGGCGGCTGCGGCCATGTTGCGGCCCACGCCGATGCCGTAGCTGCCCATGACGAGCGGGACCTGGGTGCCGTCGGGGTCGAGCACGTGGGCGCCGAGCGCGTCGGAGTACTTCGTGCCGAGCTTGAAGATGTGGCCGGCCTCGATGCAGCGGACGATCTCGAGCTTCCCCCCACAGTTGGTGCAGGCCTCGCCGGCGGTGACCTCGCGCAGGTCGGCCCACTCGCTGACGGCGATGTCGCGGCCGACGTCGACGCCGGTGTAGTGCCAGTCGTCTTCGTTGGCGCCTGTCGCCATGCCCGAACGGCCTTCGAGCGCAGGGTCGGCGATGATGCGAAGGCCCTCGACGCCCACGGCACCCAGCGAGCCGGGGTTGGCGCCGAGGTGCTCGAGCGTCTCCTCGGGAGTGGCGGGACGGATGTCGATCGCGCCGGTGTGGTCCTGCAGCTTCTGGACGTTGAGCTGGTGGTCGCCGCGGACGAGGGCCAGGGTGATGGTCCCGTCGAGCACCATCACCAGGGTTTTGATCTGATGGATGGCGCCGGCGCCACCCTCGACCTTGGCCAGTTGGGCGATCGTGCGCACGTCGGGCGTGGGGAAGCGTTCGAGCTCGGCGATGGGTCGATCGTCGATCGGTGCGAGCTGCGAGATCGCCCGCTCGACGTTGGCCGCGTAGTCGCACGAGGGACAGCGCACGACGTCGTCCTCGCCGGCGGGCGACGGGACCATGAATTCGGTGGATCCCGAACCGCCCATCGCCCCCGACGACGCCTCGACGGGCATGGCGGGGAGCGAGAGTCGCTCGAAGATGCGCACATAGGCCTCGTGGTGGCGCTCGTAGGCCGCGTCGAGTCCGGCCTCGTCGAGGTCGAACGAATAGGAGTCCTTCATCGCGAACTCGCGGACCCGGAGCAGGCCGCTCTTGGGTCGGGGCTCGTCGCGGAACTTCCACTGGATCTGGTACCAGATCTGGGGGAGGGACTTGTAGGACGAGATCTCGAGGGAGAGATCCGTGAAGACCTCCTCGTGGGTCATGCCGAGCGCGTTCTCGGCGCCCTTGCGGTCGACGAGACGGAACATCTCGTCACCCATGACCTCCCAGCGCCCCGACTTCTTCCAGAGCGAGGCGGGGTGCATCGCGGGCAGGAGGAACTCCTGGCCGCCGATCGCGTTCATCTCCTCGCGCACGATGGCCGCGACCTTCTCGTGGACCTTCAGTCCGAGGGGCAGCATCGAATAGTGGCCGGCGTGGAGCTGGCGGATGAAGCCGCCCCGCACGAGCAGCTTGTGGCTCGCGGCCTCGGCATCAGCCGGGGCATCGCGCAACGTGGGGATGAACAGGTTCGACCAGCGCATGGGCATGCACGGTACAACCTCGCCCCCTGTGCCCCGTGCGGATTGATCGCCGGTCGGGGGCCACGACGACCCGCAGTGCTGCGGTACTGTCCCGGCATGCAGCATCGCGGCGGTTCCGCCACCCCGAGGCGACGGCGAAAGGGCCGCACGTATTCGGCCCCGCTGCCCCGCTTGACCACCCCGATGGTCAGAGACGGAGGCGTCCTGCGCGAGGCGAGTTGGGACGAGGCGCTCGGCCGCGCCGCCGAGGGGTTCGCGGCCATCCGCGACGAGCACGGGCCCGAGGCCTTCGGCATGTTCAGCTGCTCGAAGTCGACCAACGAGATGAACTACGCGGCCCAGAAGTTCATCCGCACGGCGATCGGGTCGAACAACATCGACTCCTGCAATCGAACTTGACACGCACCCTCCGTCGTCGGTCTGGCGACAGTGTTCGGAGCGGGAGGGGGCACCTGCTCCTACGAAGAGATCGAGGACGTCGACGTCGTCCTGCTCTGGGGCTCGAACGCCCGTGAGGCGCACCCGATCTTCTTCCATCACCTCCTGAAGGGGCTCGGCAACGGCGCCCGGATGTACGCCGTCGACCCGCGGCGATCGAGCTCGTCGAAGTTCGCCGACGTCTGGTTGGGGATCGACGTCGGAACCGACATCGCCCTGGCCAACGCCGTCGGTCGCGAGATCATCGCAGCTGATCTCCACGACAAGGACTTCATCGCCCACTCGTCATCCGGGTTCGAGGCGTACCGAGCCCATGTGGAGCCCTACACGCTCGACCACGCGGCCCGGCTCACGGGTGTGCCGGCCCATGCCATCCGGGAGATGGCCCACGCCTACGCGACCGCGGAGCGGGCGCAGATCCTGTGGACGCTGGGGATCACCGAGCACCACAACGCCGTCGAGAACGTGCTGTCCCTCTGCAACCTCGCGTTGCTGACCGGCCACATCGGCAGGTGGGGGAGCGGACTCGTTCCCCTTCGGGGTCAGAACAACGTGCAGGGCGGCGGCGACATGGGTGCGTTGCCCGACAAGTACCCCGGCTTCCAGGACGTCGGCGATCCCGCCGCCCAGGCCAAGTTCGAGGCCGCCTACGGCATGGCGCTGCCCTCGACCCCCGGCCTGCACCTCACCCTCATGTTCGAAGCGATGGAAGAGGGCGCGCTCAAAGGCGTCTACGTGATCGGGGAGAACCCGGCCGACAGCGAGGCCGATGTCGAACACGCCCGGGCCCTGTTGCGCGGCCTCGACATCCTCGTGGTGCAGGACATCTTCATGACCCGTACAGCCGAGATGGCCGACGTGGTCCTACCCGCATCGGTCGGCTGGGCCGAGTGCGACGGCACGGTGACGTCGTCTGAGCGCCGGGTGCAACGAGTCCGGGCTGCGGTGTCGCCACCGGGGGAGTGCCGCCACGACCACGAGATCCTCGGCGAGTTGGCCACCCGGCTCGGCGTCGACTGGGGCAACCCGTCGCCGGAGGATCTGTGGGACGAGCTGCGTTCGCTCTCGCCCCTGCACGCGGGCATGAGCTACGAACGACTCGAGGCGGTCGGCGGTCTCCAGTGGCCCTGCCCCGACCTCGACCATCCGGGGTCGCCGTTCCTGCACGGATGGCTGTGGGAGGACGATCTCGGCGGCCGCGCCCCGGCGCCGTTCAGCATCACGAACTTCGAAGGTCCGAAGGAACCGCTCACCGACGACTTCCCGTTGCGGCTCACCACCGGACGGGCCCTCGACAGCTACAACACGGGAGTGCAGTCCAACGCCTTCGCATCGCCGATCCGCTACGGCGAGGAAATCGACGTGAACCCGGCCGACGCCCAGCGGCTCGGCGTGGCTGATGGGGAGCGGGTGCGGGTGTCGTCGCCGCGTGGTTCGGTGGAGATGCAGGTGCGGGTGCAGGCCGACCTTCCCGAAGGGCTGACGTTCACCACCTTCCACTTCCCGGAGCTGGTCGACGTCAACACGCTCACCAACGACGAATGGGACCGCCGGTCGGGCACGTCCGAGTTCAAGGCGGCCTCCATCCGGATCGAGAGGGTCCCCGCCGATGGCTGACCTCTTCATCGGCCCGGATCTGGCCGACGAGGACGAGATCGCCGCGGTCACCGCGGCGATCGGCGACGACCCTGCGGTGGTGCACGAGACCGAGCGGCTCGTCATCGGTGGCGGTCACCGGCGTCGTGAACGCCGCCATCTCCTGCTCCCGGCGCTGCACGCCCTCCAGAACGCCAAGGGTTGGATCACCCCCGGCGGCCTCAACCATGTGTGCGAGGTGCTGCAGGTGCCCCCGGCCGAGGCCTACGGAGTGGCGACGTTCTACGAGATGTTCCGGGTCGACGATCCCGGCCACACCGACGAGGTCGTGCACGTCTGCGTCGACGCCGCGTGCCAGATCGCCGGCAACGAGGTGCTGCTCGCCGAGCTCGAAGCCGGCGGCGCCGCCGTGCATCGGTCCCCGTGCCTCGGGCAATGCGAGCGGGCGCCGGCACAGTTCGTTCAGGGCGTCGCCGGCCCGGACCGTGTTCCCGCCGACGAGGTCGCGGTCGATCCGGCGGTCCCGCAGCAGGGCCAACCGGGTCTGCGGCTGCTGGCCCGTGTCGGTGTGGTCGACCCGACCTCGCTCGATTCGTACCGCGCCCACGGTGGCTACCGCGCCCTCGCTCGCGGGGTCGAGATGGGGTCGGCGGCCATCTGCGATGCCATCGCCGATTCCGGTCTCTCCGGTCGGGGCGGGGCGGCGTTCCCCACCGGCGTGAAGTGGAAGGCCGTTGCGGCCGAGCTGGGTCGGCCGAAGCACGTCGTCGCCAACTGCGACGAGAGCGAACCGGGCACGTTCAAGGACCGGGTGGTGATGGAGAACGACCCGTTCGCGCTGGTCGAGGCCCTGACACTGGCCGCGTTCGCGACCGGGGCCGAGAACGGGTGGATCTACATCCGTGGCGAATACCCGCTCGCGACAGCACGATTGCAGTCCGCCGTCGACCAGGCGCGAGGCGCCGGGCTGCTCGGCCCCGACGCGGCCGGCTCCGGCCACGCCTTCGACATCGAGATCCGCCGCGGTGCGGGCGCCTACATCTGCGGGGAGGAGACGGCGCTGTTCGCGTCGCTCGAGGGGTTCCGGGGCGAGCCGAGGAGCAAGCCACCGTTCCCGACCACCCACGGTCTGTTCCGCGAGCCGACTGCGGTCAACAACCCCGAGACCCTGCTCAACGCCCTCGATGTCGTGCTCGCCGGCGCCGACGACTATCGCACCCGCGGCACCGAGCGATCTCCCGGCACCAAGCTCCTCTGTCTGTCTGGACGGGTCGCCCGACCCGGCGTCTACGAGGTCGAGTTCGGGACGACGCTGGGCGCGGTCCTCGACCTGGCGGGCGGGCTGACCGGAAGCGGCAGGCTCGCCGCCGTGCTCATGGGCGGGGCCGCCGGATCCTTCGTCGGCCCCGACGCCCTCGACCTGCCGCTCACCCTCGAGGACACCCGCGACCGGGGCACCACCCTCGGGTCGGGTGTCGTCATGGCGTTCACCGACGAGATCGACATGGCCGCTGTGTGCACCCGCATCGCCGAGTTCTTCCGCAACGAGAGTTGTGGCCAGTGCGTCCCGTGCCGGGTCGGCACGGTGCGCCAGCACGAGACCCTCGTGGAGCTCGGTCGTACGGGCACGCTCAGTGCCGATCGTCGGGCCCTGGTGGCCGACATGGCACAGGTGATGGTCGATGCATCGATCTGCGGGCTCGGCCACACCGCGGCATCGGCCATCGAGTCCGCGCTCGCCCTTGGCCTGATCGGAGAAGCCCCGTGAGCGACGAGGTGGCGGTCACGCTCACGATCGACGGTCGCGAGGTCAGCGTTGCCGCCGGGACCTCGGTCCACAAGGCCTGCGAGTCGGCGGGCGTCGACACGCCCACGTTGTGTTGGGCCGAGAACCTCACGCCGGTCGCCGTCTGTCGCGTCTGTGTGGTCGAGGTCGAAGGGTCGCGGGCGCTGGTGCCGTCGTGTGCCCGGCCGGTCGAGGAGGGCATGGTCGTCGAGACCGACTCCGAGCGGGTGCGCCACAGCCGAAAGATGGTGCTCGAGTTCCTGGGGAGCGGGGTCGACCTGAGCCAGGCCGACGAGCTCGCGGAGTGGATCGACCACTACGGCGCCGAGCCCGATCGCTACGACCAGCCGGAGCTGGCGGCCGAGCGGATCGACGAGGAACCCAAGGTCCAGGACGACCTCTACATCCGTGACTACGACAAGTGCGTCCTCTGCTACAAGTGCGTCGAGGCGTGCGGCGAAGACGCCCAGCACACCTTCGCCATCGCCGTCAGCGGACGGGGATTCGACGCCCGCATCAGTACTGAGTTCGACGTCACCCTGCCCGACTCGGCCTGTGTCTACTGCGGCAACTGCATCGGGGTCTGCCCGACCGGGGCGATCCAGTTCAAGACCGAGTTCGACATGCGCAACGCCGGCGACTGGCGTCCCGAAGCGCAGGAGGTCACCACCACGGTGTGCTCGTTCTGCGGTGTGGGCTGCAATCTCGAACTCCACACCCAGGACGACCGGATCGTGAAGGTCACCTCACCGGCCGACCACTCGGTCACCCACGGCCATCTCTGCATCAAGGGCCGCTTCGGCTGGACCTACGTCCAACCCCCTGCGCTTCTTAACCGAGAAAGTCGCGATGACCGCGACTTTCTCGGTTAAGAAGCGCAAGCGCAATAGCCTTGGTTCGATGCTGGACTTCTCTCTTCCTCCCGAACTCGAGGAACTCCGGGCTCGGGTCCGCGCGGTCGCCCTCGAGGGCGTCGCGACCTACGGCGCCCACACCGACTCGTGGATCAACGGCTACTCGGAGGAGTTCTCCAAGGTCCTCGCCGAGCACGGCTGGATCGGGATGACCTGGCCGACCGAGTTCGGCGGCGGCGGTCGACCCAACATCGAACGCATCGTCATGGGCGAGGAGATGATCAAGGTCGGCGCGCCGATCGCGGCGAGCTGGTTCGCCGACCGGCAGATGGGGCCCGGCCTCATCGCCTACGGCACTCCCGACCAGCAGGCCGAGTTCCTCCCCGGCATGCTCAGCGGCGAGACCACCTGGTGCATCGGCATGAGCGAACCCGACTCGGGATCCGACCTCGCCAGCCTGAAGACCTCGGCCGTGCGCGACGGCAACGAGTGGGTCATCAACGGACAGAAGATCTGGACCTCCTTCGCCGCGGTCGCCGACTACTGCTATCTGATCGGTCGCACGTCGAGCGAGGGCCCGCCCCATCGCGGCGTCAGCGAGATCATCGTGCCCATGGATCGGCCCGGCATCGAGGTCAGGCCGATCAAGGACATGACGACCAACGCCCACTTCTGCGAGGTGTACTTCACCGACGTGCGGGTGCCGATCGAGAACCTCGTCGGGGTCGAGGGCGACGCGTTCAAGCAGACCATGGCCCAACTCGAGCACGAGCGAGGCGGCATCGACCGGCTGGTGAGCAATCGGCCGCTGTTCGACCGCGCCGTCGAGGTGGCGGACACCGACGACCCGCGTGTGCGGCAGGAGATCGCCCAGCTCGAGATCGGCTATCGCCTCGGGCGGATCCTCGTCTACCGCGAGGCGCTCAAGCAGGCGCCGGCCGGCTTCTCGGCGGCCACGAAGTGCTTCTGCACCGAACACGAACAGCGGGTGGCCGACTTCGCCGCCAGCCAGTTGGGCATGTCGGCGACGGCCGACTCCGACCTGGCCAAGGCCATCAACTACTCCCCGGCCTACACGATCATGGGCGGCACGTCCGACATCATGCGCAACATCCTCGGTGAGCGACTCCTCGGTCTCCCACGCGAGCCCCGGCCCTAGCGACCGCCATTGGTCTGGGCCCTCGGGATCTACTTCTCGTTCGCGATCGGGATCGGTGACTTCTTCGGCGCGTATCTGGCGCGCCGTGTGCACGCCTTCACGACCGTCCTCACCTACCTCCTCATCGGGGGACTCAGCGCCTCGGTGCTGCTCCTCGTGGTCGAGAGTGACTTCATCGCCCGAGACGTCGGATTCGGGGCCGCCGGCGGGCTGACCGTCGGCTTCGCCCTCACGCTGCTCTACCACGGCATGGCGGTGTCGTCGGCGGCGGTCGTCTCCCCGGTGACGGCGGTGGTGACCGCGTTGATCCCGGTGGCGTGGGACGCGTCGACCGGCGGCGACCTTCCCGGGCTCGTCATTTTCGGCATCGCCGTGTCGCTCGGCGGCCTGGCGGTGACGACGTTCTCGCCCGAGCTCGGCGAACGGGCGATGGCCGGGGTCGGTTGGGGTCTGGCCTCTGGCACCTGCTTCGGGATCTCGTTGACCCTGATCGGTCAGGCCGAGATCGAGAGCGGCATGTGGGCCACGGTCTTCCAACGATTCACCGCGTTCGCGGTGTTGGCCGTGATCGCTTTCGCCCGCAGGATCCCGCGGTTCGTCCCCCGGCCGCTGCTTCGGCAGGGGATCATCGGCGGCGTGCTCACCGGCACCGGCGTCGGGGCGTTCGTCGCCGGAGCGCAGCGCGGGTCGCTGAGCGAGATCACGGTGACCGCCTCGATGTTCCCGGCGGTCACCGTCGTCCTCGCCGCGATCTTCGAGCACCATCCCCTTCGCTGGTGGCAGATGCTCGGACTCGCGACGGTGGTGACCGGAGTGATCCTCATCGGCGTCGGTTGAGCGGGCAGACTGGCCCGGTGCCGCACTCCCGCCCACGGCTGACAGTCGATCTCGACGCCCTCGCCGACAACTATCGGCTCGTCCGCGATCGACTCGCCGGGGTCCCGGCCGGAGCTGCCGTCAAGGCGGATGCCTACGGACTGGGGGTCGAACCCGTGGCCCAGCGGCTGTGGGCCGAGGGGTGCCGCGAGTTCTTCGTCGCCAACGTCGACGAGGGCGTCGAACTCCGGCGGATCCTGCCGCAGGCCGCAATCAACGTCTTCGACGGCGCCGTTCCCGGCACCGAGGACGCACTCGTGGCACACGGCCTCGTCCCGATCGTGATCAGCCTCGACCAGCTGTCCGGGTGGCAGGCGACCGCGGCGCGAAACGGGTCACCGCTGCCGGTGGGACTGCACTTCGACACCGGCATCAACCGGACCGGTCTCGGCTCGCGTGACACCGCCACCCTGGCCGAGGAACGGACCCGACTCGACGGCCTCGAGCTGCGGCATGTGCTCAGCCACCTGGCGTCGGCCGACGAGCCGACCGATCAATCGGCGCGGCAGCTCGAACGCTTCCGGGGCATCCGCGCCGCGTTCCCCGGCGGCGTCGCGTCGCTGGCCAACTCGGCCGGCATCTTCCGTGGCGCCGAGTACCACTTCGACCTGGGGCGCCCCGGCATCGCCCTCTACGGCGGCTCGCCGGGGGCGGTCATGGACCCTGCGCCCGCGACCGTCGTCACGCTCGAGGCGCCGATCCTGCAGCTTCGCGACGTCGTGGCGGGCGACGAGGTCGGTTACGGGGCCACCCATGTGGTCGACGGCCCCCGGGTCCACGCGGTCGTCGGTGTCGGTTACGCCGACGGCTACCACCGCAGCGGGTCCAACCGGGCCGAGGCCGCGATCGGTGGCCGGGTCGTGCCGGTCGTGGGCCGCGTCTCGATGGATCTCACGATCCTCGACGTGACCGATGTGGCGCCTGCGGCGAGAACGCCCGGGTCGATGGTCGAGTTGATCGGCCGTCACGCACCCGTCGACCGCGTCGCCGAGGCGGCGGGCACGATCTCCTACGAGGTGCTCACCTCGTTGGGTTCGCGCTACGAGCGGGTCTACCAGGGCTGACTCAGCGGGCCCCTCGGCCCGGGGTGTCGGCGCCGAACTCGGCATCGGCGGCGTCGAGGTCGAGCGGTGCGGTGACGGCGCCGCCGTCGGTCACCCGGTCGAGAGGGACTTCCCACATGACCTCGAACTCGATGCCGTCGGGGTCCTGGGCGTAGAGCGACCGGCTGGTGTGATGGTCACTCTCGCCGACGAACGCGCCCATCTCGATCAATCGGGCGCGAGCAGACCGAAGCTCGCTGAGCGTCGCCACCTCCCACGCGAGGTGGTAGAGGCCGAGCCCCCTCGGTGGTCGGGGCTGTGGGTCGGCTGCGCGGAAGAGGCCGAGATCATGGTCGGTGTCGCTCCCCGGCGAGCTCATGAACACGGCGTTGCCCATGTCGTTCTTGATCTCGAGGCCGAGTGCGTTCTGGTAGAAGGCCGCCGACGCCGAGGGGTCGCTGACCCAGAGAACGGCGTGACGGAGTCCGAGGGTCGGGCGTGGAGTGTCGCTCATGAGGGGGTCAACCGCGCCGGCCGTGCGCTTGTTCCATGTGGCCCGGACATGTGGTGCCGAGCGCGGTCGGTCAGACCGGTTCGGGAGTCCGCACCCGGGTGACCGTCGGGTAGAGGGCGGCGGCCACCAGGGCAAGGGCGCACACCCCAGCCCAGTGGCTGAGCGAGTGGTAGCTGCTCGCCTCGACGATCACGCCCGAGGCCAGGCCGGCGGCCGCGCCCGAGGCCGTCATGGTGAAGTCGGCCGCGCCCTGGATCGCCGCCCGCTCCTTCACCCCGAACGCGCCGGTGAGCAACGAGCTGCCCGAGATCATCGCGAACGACCATCCGAGCCCGATCAGGAACAGTCCGGTGAAGACGCCGAGTCGGTCCTCGGGGTCGGTGTGTGACGCCATCTCGCCGCCGACGAAGAGCGTCACGCCGGCGACGCCCACGATGAGGCTGCCGGGCAGCCGGTCGACCAGCCAGCCGACGATCGGGGCGAAGAGGTACATGCCGACGATGTGCAGCGAGATCACCAGGCCGATGATCCGCTTCTCGTGGGCGCCGTCCTCCATGTGCAGCGGCGTGACCGTCATGACCGCGACCATCACGCCCTGTCCGACCGCCATCGCCCCGACCGCGATCACCGCCATGCGGTTGGTGGCGATGCGGGCGAACGACTCCTTCAGCGAGGGCCGGGCCACCGCAGTCACCCCGTCGCCGCCGGTCGCGACCAGCAGGGGATCGGGCCGGAGGAAGACCTCGACGACGACCGCGGCCAGGACGAACACCATGATCGCCATGAGATACGGCCCCGACAGGGCTTCGAAGCCGAGCCACTCGGCCGGTGGTTCGGTCGCCCCCAGCGCGACCGTCGGGCCCAGAATCGAGCCGATCGACGCCGCCCAGACGAGGATGCCGATCGAACGGGCCCGCTTGTCCTCGGCCGCGAGATCGGCCGCCGCGTAGCGGGCGGCCAGATTCGTGCCGTTGCCGGCACCGATACCCAGGGTGCCGAGCACCAACAGGGGATAGGTCGACGTCTCGACCGCGACGACCGCCAACAGCGCGCCGAACGCGGCGATCGTCCATCCGATCCGGAGTCCCGGGCGTCGACCCCGCCGCGCCATGTAGCGCGAGATCGGTACGGCGATCAGTGCACCGCCGATGCTGATCATCGTCGCCGCGAGGGTCGCGAGGCTCTCGTTGTCGACGATCTCCTTCGAGGCGAGTGTGGTCGCCGCAAAGCCGCCGGCCATTCCCATCCCGGCCGGGCCGACCGAGCCGATGAGCGCGAAGAGCGTCCGCCGTTGGAGGCGGTCGTGGTCGATGGCGGCGGTCACCGGTCAATCATGGCGCGTGAGGGGCCGGGCCCGTGAGAGATTGTCGGCGATGACCGCCGTCGAAGTCGCGCCTCGGGACGCACGAATGGGCCTGAGTGCCGCCTCGACCGCGGTCGTCTGCTGGGCCGCGGGCAACATCATGGTCACCAAGGTCCCGCTCGGTGGCCTGCAGATCGCGTTCTGGCGGATCCTGCTGGCTGCGGTGGTCTATACCGGTCTCGTCTACGTCTCGGGTCGGCGCATCACCCGCGAGCACCTCCGCCGATCGACGCTCACGGGGGTGACGATCGCGCTCGAGATCGCCGTCTTCTTCGTGGCGATCAAGTCGACGACCGTGGCGAGCGCAACCGTCATCGGTTCGCTGGTCCCGCTGCTCCTCATGGGGGTGGCCGTTCGCCAGTTCGGCGAACGGGTGACCCGATTCCTCGTGGCCGTCAGCCTGGTCTGTCTCGTCGGTGTCGCCCTGGTGATGTCGGGCGCGTCCTCGTCGTCCGCCTGGAGTCTTCGGGGCGACCTGCTCTCGGTGGTGGCCCTGGTCCTCTTCGCCGCCTACTTCGCGTTCGCCAAGGCGGCGCGAGCCGATGTGCCGGCGCTCGAGTTCCAGGCCTGTCTCTGGATCGCCGGTTCGGTCGTGCTCTTCCCGATCGCGGTGGTCGACGCGGGAGGCATCGAGGTGCCCTCGGCCTCGAACTGGGCCTGGTTGTTCGCCCTGCTGGCGGTGCCTGGCACCGGCCACATGCTGATGAACTGGGCCCACCCGCGGGTTCGTCTCGCCATCAGTTCCATGTTGACGTTGGCGGTCCCGGTGCTCACCACGGCCGGTGGCGTCGTCTTCCTCGATCAGTCCGTCGGCGCGGTCCAGGTCGTCGGCATCGCCGTGGTGCTGGGGGCGCTGTCGATGGTGATCCGGCGCGAGGCCCAACTCATGGGAACCGATGACGGCGTCTGATCGTCGTATCTTCATGCGCCGACTCATTGCCCTCGCTGCCCTGTTCGTTCTCGTCGCCGCGGCCTGCGGCGACGACGGCGAGACCGTCACGGCCGACGATCCCCCCGGCGACTCGGGGACCCGACCCTCGCTGGCCGGCGACTGGATCCTGCGGTCGTTGACGGTCGACGGTGAGGCGGTGTCGCTGCCCGACGACGAACTGGCGATGACGATCCAACTCGGTGAGATCAGCGGCACTCTCGGGTGCAACTCGTTCTTCGGGCAGATCGATGCGGCCGACGACGGGACACTCACGGTCGGTGCCATCGGCCAGACCGAGATGGCGTGCACGGAGCCGGGCCGGATGGAGCTCGAAGGGGCCTACGGGCGAGCGCTGTCGTCGGTGACGGCCTGGACGGTCGACCCCGCAGGGATGACCTTCTCGGGCGACACCGCCGAGATCCGCTACGAGCAGGCCCCGCCGCCGGTGAATCAACCCCTCGTGGGCACCGTGTGGCACTTCGACACCGTGTACTCCGGTGAGGGCGTGAACCGTGCCGCCGAGAACCGGGCCGACATGGAGGGTGTGACCCTGGTGATCGCCGACGGTGAGGCGACTCTGGGAAGCCCCGACTGTGGTGGCGCCGTCTTCTCGGTCGAGACGGCCGACGGTCGTGACGGACCGTTCACCGTGACCTCGTCCATCTCGATCGATACCCGCCCCGTCTGCGAGGTGGTCGACATCGCCGGCGAGGGCCTTGCGGCGTCATCGGGCTTCTTGATCAACGAGAACCGTCTGACCTTCATCGGCCTCCCGGGGGAGACGGTGGGGTTCTCGGCGAGGCCCTGATCCTTCGAGCCGGCGCCGACCGCGCGGTGAGCCCATGGACACGGTGAACGCGGCTCATTAGCCTGCGACGCGGCATGGGTACGGTCCAGTGCGTCGAATGATCGAGACCCTGGCGTGAGCGAACCCCCACGCCGTCGCGGTCGAAGAGAGCGGCCGGCCGGACCCCAGACACCGCCCCAGCCGGCCTGGAACCTGCACCGGCGCCGTTTCGAGCCGACCCGCGTGGTGTCGGACGACCAGTTGGAAGCGATCCATCTCGCGTCGTTGCGAGTGCTCGAAGAGACCGGGATGGACTTCCTGCACCCCGAGGCGCTGCGCATGTGGCGAGAGGCCGGCGCCGCGGTCGACGGCGAACGGGTGCGGCTCGACCGCGAGATGATCCAGGCGCTCGTGGCGTCGGCCCCGTCGGAGTTCACGCTCCATGCCCCGAACCCGGCCCGTGACCTGCGGGTCGGTGGCGATCACGTGGTCTTCGGCGCGGTCGCCTCGACGCCGAACATGGCCGACCGGGCCGGAGGTCGTCGACCCGGGAACCGGGCCGACTTTCGCACCCTCGTCAAGCTCTCGCATTCACTCAATGCCATCCAGACCCATGGCGGCTATCCCGTGGAGCCCACCGACCTCCATCCGTCGATCCGTCACCTCGAGGCGTTCCGTGACCTCCTGACGCTCTCCGACAAGGCGGTCAACGCCTACTCGCTCGGCCGGCAGCGTAATCTGGACTGCCTCGAGATGGTCCGGATCGTTCGCCAGGTGTCCGACGACGAGCTCGATGCGCAACCGTCCGTCCACACCGTCATCAACGTGAGCTCGCCGCTGCGACTCGACACGCCGATGCTCGAAGGGATCCTCCAGTACTCGGCTCGCAACCAGGTGATCATCCTCACCCCGTTCACGCTGGCAGGAGCGATGGCGCCGGTGACCATCGCCGGCGCGGTCGTGCAGCAGAACGCCGAGGCGCTCGCCGGAATCGCCTTCACCCAGCTCGTGCGACCGGGCTCACCGGTGGTCTACGGAGGATTCACCTCGAATGTCGACATGCAGTCGGGGTCGCCGGCCTTCGGCACGCCGGAGTTCGTCCAGTCGGCGA
The DNA here is from genome assembly GCA_040263275.1 of Acidimicrobiales bacterium. Taxonomy (GTDB): domain Bacteria; phylum Actinomycetota; class Acidimicrobiia; order Acidimicrobiales; family Aldehydirespiratoraceae; genus JAJRXC01. The sequence goes on along the minus strand of JBDQKM010000019.1, from coordinate 11,993 downwards.
TGCTCGGCGGGCAGCTGGCCCGGCGCTACGGGCTGCCGTACCGGTCGTCCAACGTGTGCGCGGCGAACGCCGTCGATGCCCAGGCGGGCTACGAGAGCACGTTCTCCCTGTGGGGCGCGATCATGGGCGGGGCCAACATCGTGTTCCACGGCGCGGGGTGGATGGAGGGCGGCCTCCATGCGAGCCCGGAGAAGATGGTCATCGACGGCGACCTGCTGCAGTCGGTCGCGACGTTTCTGCAGCCCCTCGTGATCGACGACGCATCGATGGCGGTCGAGGCGATCGCCGAGGTCGGCCCCGGCGGGCACCACTTCGGCACCCAACACACCCAGGACCGCTATCGCGATGCGTTCTTCGCGCCGGCCGTGTCCGACTGGCGCAACTACGAGACGTGGACGGAGGCGGGTTCGCCGACCGCACTCGACCATGCCGAACGGCTCGTCGCCCAGCACCTCGAGGCCTACGAACCACCGGCGCTCGACGACGCAGTGCGCGCCGAGCTGTTCGAGTACATCGATCGCAGAGTCGCCGAGGGCGGCGTGGAGACCGACTTCTGATGAAGAGCCATACACAGGTGGTCGTGATCGGCGGTGGGGTGGTGGGGGCGTCGGTGCTCTATCACCTGACCAAGGCCGGCTGGACCGACGTGGTGCTCGTGGAGCGCACGGAACTGACCGCCGGCTCGACCTGGCACAGCGCCGGCGGCATGCACACGCTCAACGGCGACCCGAACGTCGCCAAGCTCCAGCAATACACGATCGAGCTCTACAAGGAGATCGAGGAGGTCTCCGGGCAGGACTGCGGGATCCACATCACCGGCGGTCTGATGCTCGCCGACACGGCCGAGCGCATGGACTGGCTCCGTATGGCCCACGCTCGCGGCCGCTATCTCGACATGGAGACCGAGTTGATCTCCGCGGCCGAGGCCAAGGCCTTGATGCCGTTGCTCGAGGAGGAGCACTTCGTGGGCGCGATGTATGACGCGCACGAGGGCCACGTCGACCCCTCGGGGGTCACCCACGCCTACGCGAAGGCGGCTCGCCAGGCAGGTGCCGAGGTCCATCGCAACACGTGGGCTCGTGACATCACTCGGGCAGCCGACGGCGGCTGGGATGTGCACACCTACGACACCGGCTCGGGCGAACCGAAGGCCGTGATCCACTGTGAGCACGTGGTCAACGCCGGTGGTCTGTGGGCTCGGGAGGTCGGTCGCATGGTCGGCCTCGAGTTGCCGGTCCTGGCGATGGAACACCAGTACCTCTTGACCGAGGACATCCCGGCGATCGCCGACTACAACGCCGAGCACGGCGAGGTGCTGCACTGCATCGACTTCGGCGGCGAGATCTACATGCGCCAGGAAGGTGGGGGACTCCTGCTCGGGACCTACGAACGCGGCGGCGAGCCCTGGTCGGTCGAGCAGACGCCCTGGGAGTTCGGGATGAAGCTGCTCTCGCCCGACCTCGACCGCATCGCCGAATCGCTCGACGTCGGCTTCACACATTTCCCGGTCTTCCAGGAGGCCGGCATCAAACAGGTGATCAACGGACCCTTCACCTTCTCACCCGACGGCAATCCGCTCCTCGGCCCCGTGCGGGGGCTGCCCGGGTACTGGTCGGCCTGCGCCGTGATGGCCGGCCTCTCCCAGGGCGGCGGCGTCGGTCTGGCGTTGGCCAACTGGATGACCGAGGGCGACCCCGGCTTCGACATCTGGGGCATGGACGTCGCCCGCTTCGGTGACTTCGCCACCCTCGCCTACACCAACGAGAAGGTCAGGGAGAACTACAGCCGGCGGTTCCGCATCACCTTTCCCAACGAGTTCCTGCCGATGGGGCGCAACGTGCAGACGTCGCCGATCCACGACCGCCTCGTTGCCGAGCGTGCGGTTCACGGCGACGGCTTCGGCCTTGAGGCGCCGCTCTGGTTCCAGGAGGAGGGCAAGGACCCGGTCGAGGACGTCACCTTCGGACGCTCGAACGCCTGGGACCAGGTGCGTGCGGAGACGCTGGCGGTGCGATCCAGCGTGGGGATGATGGAGACGACCGGCTTCTCCAAGTTCCTGTTCGAGGGGCCGGGCGCCCGGGCGTATCTCGATCGGGTGCTGGCGGGGCGTATCCCCGCCGCCGGGCGAATGTCGCTGACGCCGATGACCAACGAGCGCGGCAACCTGATCGGCGACCTCACCGTCGCCGTGCTCCCCGCCACCAGCGGGACCGCCGAGGGGCCGGTGACCACGTTCTCCGGAGGGGCCACGGCCAACACGACGCACGATGGCGAACGATTCGTGCTCTTCGGCTCGGGGGTGGCCGAGCGCTACTACGAGCGGTGGTTCGACCAGCACCTTCCCGCCGATGGGTCCGTGCGCTACCGAACGCTCGGATGGGAGATGTGCGGCTTGTCGATCGCGGGGCCCAACGCCCGCGCGGTGCTCGAAAGAGTGACCGACGCCGACGTCTCGGCCGACGGATTCCGCTTCATGGCGTTTGAGGAGATGACGATCGGCATGGCCCCGGTGTGGTGTGGCCGGGTGACGTTCACCGGTGATCTCGGCTACGAGTTCTGGATGCCGGCGCGCTACCAGCGCCACGTCTACGAGCAGTTGCTGGCCGCGGGGGAGGAGTTCGACCTCCGCCTGTTCGGACTGCACGCCCTCAACTCCCTTCGACTGGAGAAGGGCTTCGGGTCGTGGGCCCGCGAGTACCGACCCATCTACGACCCGTTCGAAGCCGGCCTCGACCGCTTCGTCCGTCTCGACAAGCCGTTCATCGGCCGCGACGCACTCGTGGCGAAGTACGACGACGCGGGCCCGGGCCCGGCGGTGCGCCTCTGCACCTGGACGGTCGACACCGCGCCCGGAAGGGACGGGTTCGACGTGATCGGCGACGAGCCCGTGTGGCTCGACGGCGAGGTCGTCGGGTGGGTCACCTCCGGCGGCTACGCCCACCACTCCGAGGTGTCGGTGGCGATGGGCTACGTCCCCGCCGGTCTCGCCGACTCGGCCGGCACGTTCGAGATCGAGATCGTGGGTGAACGCCGCGCCGCCCGTCTGGTCGACGGGTGCCTCTGGGACCCGACGGCGCAACGCATGCGTGGCTGATCGCCCCATGGTCTCGATCGAGCAACTCACCGAGGATCCCCACCCGCACCTGGCCCGGCTCCGGGCCGAGGGTCCGGTTGCGTGGGTTCCGTCGCTCGATCCCTAGCTCGTGACGGGCCGCCGCGGTCGACGTGCTCTTCGGGGCGCTCGAGACGGGCGAGGCGATGATCGCCAATCTCCTCCGCGAGATCGTCCTCTCCCCCGAACTCGCCGCGCAGCTTGCCGGAAATACCACGCTGCGTGACCGGGCAATCGACGAGTCCCTGCGGCTCGAGCCGGGCGCGTCGTTCGTCGACCGCTACGCCGTCGTCGCCGACGCTCGTCTCGGCGTTGCCACCTGGGCCGGCGGTCACGTGATCGTGTCGTTGGCCGGCGCCAATCGTGATCCGGCCGCCCATCGTCGCCCCGACGAGTTCTCCCTGCAATGACAGGGAGAACCCCCCCACCTGACCTTCGCGACCGGACCCCACGTGTGCCTCGGCTCCCACCTCGCGAGGATGGAGGCGAGGGCGGTTCTCGATGCGTGGTTCGCCCACGAACGCACCGCGATTCCCGCCCGCGAAGGCTTCGATGCGCCATACGGTTTCGTCTTCCGAAAGCCCCCGCCACTGGTGGTCGCGACGTCGGGGAGAGGGTCGGGTGGCCCGGCCGTCTGTGAAGACCGCGGGGCGCCTGGTCTATAGTCGTTCCCGGCGCCGGAAGCTCTCTGTCGCCGCGTATGTGAATCCCTTGGAGGGGTATCCATGGACCTCAAGCGATACGACTGGACTCGTCGCCAGGCCAACCCGGTGGAACTCGATCTGATCGAGAACTACGCATCGGGCAAGATCAGCCGCCGCAATTTCATCAAGCGCGGCTCCATCATCGGACTGTCCGTCGGTGCGATGGGTTCGGTCATCGCCGCCTGCGGCGACGACGACGGCGACTCCACCGACGCCGGCGGCAGCGGAGGCGGCACCGGCGACCTGCAGCAGGGCGGCTCCATCCGTGCTGCGATCCAGAAGGGCGATGCCAACTCCGGCCTCGACCCCGTCAACATGCTCGACCTCGGCACCTACAGCGTGCTCTCGCAGAGCTTCGAGTACCTGGTCGGCCTGGCCAGCGACGGCAACATCGGCCCCACGGCCCTCGCCACTGCGTGGGAGCCCAACGCCGACGGCACACAGTGGACCTTCACCCTGCGGTCCGATGTGAAGTGGCACGACGGGAGCGATCTCACCTCGGCCGATGTGGCCGCCACGATCGACCGCATGGTCATCGCCGGCGCCGGCCTCGCCGGTGTCGTCAGCGAGGGCGCGGTCGAAACGCCCGACGACACGACGGTCGTCGTCAACCTCGACAAGGCCAACGGCAACCTGCCGGTGCTGCTGTCGATCTACAACCCCCAGTCGCTGATCACCCCGGTCGACTACTCCGACGGCACGACGCTCGACGCTCGTCCCGCCGGTACGGGTGCCTTCATCCTCGACAACTTCGATGCCGCGACCTTCACGGCGACCTTCTCGGCCAACCCCAACTGGTGGGGCGGCACGCCGAAGCTCGACCAGGTCATCATCCAGGGCTTCGAGGACAACGCGACCCAGGTGGCGGCCATGCTCGCCCGCGAGGTCGACGTGATCCAGCAGTTCGGCGCCGTCGACGGTGTCCAGCTGCGCAACGACAGCGCCTTCACGACCCTGAAGCCGCCGTCGGCCAACCATCGTCAGCTGTGGTTCAACACCCAGCTGCCCGCCGGTGGGCCCTACACCGACGCTCGCGTGCGTCAGGCCGTCGGCTACTGCCTAGACCGTGAGCAGATGGTCAGTTCGCTGTTCGAGGGCGAAGCGCTCATCGCCAACGACCACCCGGTCCACCCGGCCGTCCCGTTCTTCGACGAGGCCGCCACGCCGCAGCGCGGGCGCGACATCGAGATGGCCAAGCAGTTGCTGTCCGATGCGGGCTATGCCGACGGCATCTCCTCGACGCTCCAGGTGGGCGACATCCAGGAGGTCCCGGAGCTGGCGGCCATCGTGCAGCAGAACTGCGCCGAGGCGGGCTTCAACTTCGACGTCGGAGTCACTCCGAACTCCGACTTCTACGGTGAGTACTGGTGCTCCGGCGCAAGCTGGGGCTCCTCGCCGGAAACCAGTGGTCCCGGAATTCCCTGTGGTGCATCCGCCGAGATCGGCATCGTCGACTACGGCCACCGCCCGACTCCCGACATCTTCCTCACCCGTGCGTTGCAGACGGACGGCGACTGGAACTCGTCGAACTACGCCGACGCCGACTACGACGCACTCGTCACCGAATACCAGGGTGCGATCGACGTCGACGGCCAGCGCACGGCGATGGGCAAGATCCAGCAGAAGATCCAGGAGGACGGCCCGGCCATGTACCCGTACTTCTACAACTACCTGTCGGGGCATGACGCCTCGGTCGGTGGCGTCGAGGTGACCGCACTCGGTCACATGCAGTTCGGCAAGGCGGGCCTGAAGGCCTGATCTCGTCGGTCGGCAATCGACCAGCAGTATTCGAAGAGGCGGGGTCCGTTCTGGGCCCTGCCTTCTTCGGTGAGAGACTCGTTTTCGAGTCCATCGAGGGGGACACGCGTGGCCAGGTTCATTCTGCGACGGTTCGGACTGTCGCTGATCACGCTGATGATCATCCTGATGATCGTCACACTCATCCCGAACATCGCGCCGGGTGATCCGGCCCGCAAGATCGCCGGCGGCACGGCGTCACCGGAGCGCTTGGCGAGCGTCCGCGAGTCCCTCGGACTCGATGACTCGGTCGTGACCCAACTCGGTGATCTCACGCGGAGCGTGTTCACCCTCGACTTCGGTGATTCCTTCACCAAGCCCGGCGAGACCGTGATGGGCCTCGTGCGCGCCGCGCTGTGGAAGTCGACCAAGCTCGTCGCGTTTTCGCTGGTGATGCTGCTTCCCCTCTCGATCGCCGGCGGGATGCTCGCCGCCTACAAGAAGGACAGCTGGATCGACCGCACGATCGTGAACACCGGTCTGGCGTTGTCGTCGATCCCCGAGTTCGTGGCCGGGGTGATCTTCCTGTCGGCGCTCGCGGTGCCGATCGACTTCTTCAAGGTCGGGGCCAACGCGCCCAACGGATCGAGCTTCTTCACCCAGCTCCAGCACATGCTCCTGCCGGCCTTCGTGGTGGTCACGGTGTACTTCGGCTACATCGCCCGCGTGACCCGGGCCGGCACCATCGCGGCGCTCGACGCCGACTATTCGCGGACTGCGTTCATGAAGGGCATCTCCACGCGCGACGTGTTCCGGCGCCATGTGTTCCGCAACGCGCTGCAACCGACCGTCGCCGTTGTCGGTACGCAGCTCGGCTACATGTTCGGCGGCATGGTCGGTCTCGAGATCGTGTTCAACTATCCGGGACTGGGCAAGACCATCTTCAATGCGGTGAACAGTGCCGACTATCCGGTCCTGCGTGGGGGCGTGTTGGTGGTCGCCATCATCTACATGGCCGCCACACTCGTCGCCGACCTGATCATCGCCTGGATGAATCCAAGAGCCCGCCTCGTGAGTGAGGGGACATCATGAGCGACGCAAGTGCCGGACCAGCCGTCGGTGGGGTCCCCGAGCCCGACGGGCCGGACGAGGTCGTCCAGGGCGGTACCCGCAAGCAGATCCGCAAGGAGCAGCGGCGGGTGTTGTTCACCACGCCGGGCTTCATCGTCGGCATGGCCATCCTGGTCTTCTGGGTGGTGTCGGCGATCGCCCCCGAGCTGATCACCGACACCGACCCGAAGCTCCCCGTCCGCGACGACTCGGGGTCGGTCATCGCCCGCGAGAGCCCGAGCGGCGAGGCATGGTTCGGCACCGACAGCATCGGACGCGATGTGTTCTCCCGCACGATCCACGGTGCCCGCCCGATCCTGATCGTCACGCCGATCGCAACCCTGATCGCCCTCGTGGCGGGAACGCTGATCGGCCTCAGCATGGGCTACTTCCGCGGCTGGGTCGACGAAGTGCTGAGCCGCCTCGTCGAGAGCGTGCTGTCCATTCCGACGATCCTGATGGCGATCCTGGTCGTGTTCACGTTCGGCAAGACCGACCCGGTCATCATCGGGACGATCGCGTTGTTGTTCACGCCGCCGATCGCGAGGACGGTGCGCGCCGCGGCGATCGCCGAGTCGCAGCTCGACTACGTCACCTCGGCGAAGATGCGCGGTGAGCGAAGTCTGTTCATCATCAGCCGCGAGATCCTTCCGAACATCACCGGACTCCTGGTCGTCGAGCTCACCGTGCGTCTCGGCTATGCGATCTTCGCGGTGGCCACGCTCGCCTTCCTCGGTCTCGTCGGCGGCGACATCACCGACCCCGACTGGGGGATCGACGTCGCCAACAACTGGGGCCGCATCGTCGGCGAGGTCTGGTGGCCGACGATCTTCCCGGCCCTCGCGATCGCCAGCCTGGTGATCGGCGTGAATCTCGTAGCCGACTCGATCGACAGGGCGACCAAGTCATGACCGACACGACCACACCTCCCGTGACCGAGACGGCAGCACTCACGATCGACGGCTTGGAGATGTCCTACATCGTCCGCGGCACGCCGCGTGAGGTGTTGCGGGGCGTCACCTTCTCCGTGCGGGCCGGCGAGGCCTACGGGCTGGTCGGCGAGTCGGGTTGTGGCAAGTCGACCACGGCCTATGCCGCGCTTCGTTACCTGCCGGACAACGGCGTCATCACCGCCGGAAGCATCGAGTCCGACGGGCTCAAGCTGACCGACATGTCGTCCAAGGAACTGCGCGAGTTCCGGGCCAACCATGCGTCGATGGTCTACCAGGACCCCGTCCAGGCCCTGAACCCGGTCATGAAGATCGGCGACCAGGTCGCCGAGTCCTTCGAGGTCGTCGGGCAGTCGAAGGACGAGGCGCAGAAGTCCGCACTCGAGGCGCTCAAGCGCGTGCAGATCGCGGCTCCCGAGAGCGTGATGGATCGCTACCCGTACCAGCTGTCGGGCGGCATGCTCCAGCGGGTGGTGATCGCCATGGCCCTCGCCTGCGATCCCAAGTTGCTCGTGCTCGACGAGCCGACCACCGGTCTCGACGCGACCGTTGAGGCAGAAGTGCTCGATCTCGTGCGCGAACTCCGGAGCGAACTCAACTCGGCGGTGCTGCTCATCGCCCACAACCTGGGCGTGATCCGCACCATGTGCGACCGGGTCGGCGTGATGTATGCCGGCCGGATCGTGGAGGAGGGCACCGTCGAAGAGGTCTTCGACAACCCGAGTCATCCCTACACCAAGGGTCTGCTCAACTCGATCCCGCGTCACGGCATCCGCAAGACCGACCGCGAGCTCTTCGCCATTCCGGGCAACCTCCCGCAGATCGGCGACCCGTTGCCGACCTGCGTCTATGTCGCCCGCTGCCCGATCGCGACCGAGGTCTGCAGGACCGAGGTCCCGCCGGTCGTCGACCGCGGCGACGACGGCCACTGGACCCGGTGTCACCATCCCGACCGCATCGACGACGTGCCCGATCCCGAGGAGGTCTCCGCGGACCACACCGTGGGGACCGAGGAGATCATCGGCGTCCATGGTGTGTCCAAGACGTTCCGCCAGCGTGGCCACGACGTGCCGGCACTGGTCAGCGTCGATCTCGGCTTCGCCGAGGGCGAGACCCTCGGCCTGGTGGGAGAGTCGGGATCCGGCAAGTCGACACTCGCCAAGACGATGACCGGCGTGCACGCGGCGGACGAGGGCGGCGACATCACGCTCCGCGGCCGCAAGATGAAGGGGAAGGCCACCGAGCGCATCGACGAGTCGATCCGCGCCATCCAGATGGTTTTCCAGAACCCGGATTCCGCGCTGAACCGGTCGTGGACCGTCCGCCGGATCCTCACGCGAGCCATCACCAAGCTGACCGGCCTCAAGGGAGACGCCGCCGACGCCCGCGCCGTCGAGATCGCGACGTCGATGCGGCTCTCCGAACGCCATCTCGACATGCGACCCCGCCAGCTCTCCGGTGGCCTCAAGCAGCGTGTCGCCATCGCTCGCGCCTTCGCCGGCGACCCTCAGGTCGTTGTGTGTGACGAGCCGACCTCGGCGCTCGACGTGTCGGTCCAGGCCGCGATTCTCAACCTGCTCGCCCAGCTCCAGCGCGACGAGCGCACGAGCTATCTCTTCATCAGTCACGACATCGGTGTGGTCCGCTACCTCGCCGATCGCATCGCCGTGATGTACGTCGGCCGGATCATGGAGCTCGGCACGACCGAGCAGATCTTCGCCGGACCGGTGCATCCCTACACCGAGGCGCTGCTGTCCGCGGTTCCCAGTGTCGACGGTGTCGCCGCCGGCCGAATCCCGCTCGACGGCGACATCCCGTCGCCGGCTGATCCGCCACCTGGCTGTGTGTTCCACACCCGGTGCCAATACGTGATCGAAGGAACGTGCGACGTCGTCGACCCCGAAGAGGTCGACGTCGGCGGTGGGCATCGCATCAAGTGCCACCTGCCGATCGACCAGCTGCCGGTTCCGGTGCAGATCACCACGCCTGCGTGACCCGAGAGCGCTACGACTACATCGTGGTCGGCGGGGGATCGGCCGGCTGCGCCATCGCCAACCGGCTCTCGGAAGATCCGTCGAACTCCGTGCTGGTGCTCGAAGCGGGACGTCGTGACTGGAAGTTCGACGTCTACGTGCACATGCCGGCGGCGTTGAGTTTCGGCATCGGCAACCGCTTCTACGACTGGAAGTACGAGTCGGAGCCCGAACCCCACATGAACGGGCGGCGGATCTACCACGCCCGAGGCAAGGTGCTCGGTGGCTCGTCGAGCATCAACGGGATGATCTTCCAGCGGGGCAACCCGCTCGACTACGAGCGCTGGGGCGCCGACCCCGGTATGGAGACGTGGGACTACGCCCACTGTCTGCCCTACTTCAAGCGGATGGAGAACTGTCTCGCGCCCGACGACGGACCCGAGTACCGCGGCGACGACGGCCCGCTCGTGCTCGAGCGGGGGCCGGCCGACAACCCGCTCTTCGCAGCGTTCCTCGAGGCGACCGAACAGGCAGGTCATCCTCGGACGAGCGACGTCAACGGCTACCGCCAGGAGGGCTTCAACGCCTTCGACCGCAACGTGCACCGCGGTCGGCGGTTGAGCGCGGCCCGCGCCTACCTCCACCCCGTGCTCGGGCGCCCGAACCTCGATCTCGCCACCCGGGCGATGGTGAACCGCGTGCGCTTCGACGGGACGCGGGCCACCGGTGTGGAGTTCCACCATCGCGGCCGTGACCGAGTGGTCGAGGCCGGCGAAGTGATCCTCTGCGGTGGGGCGATCAACACTCCCCAGCTCATGCAGCTGTCCGGCGTCGGTCCTCGCGAGCTGCTGGAACGACACGACATCCCCGTCGTGGCCGACGTGCCCGGGGTCGGCCGCAACATGCAGGACCACCTCGAGGTCTATGTGCAGTACGCCTGCACCCAGCCGGTGTCGCTCCAGCCGAATCTCGCCTTCTGGAAGCGACCCTGGATCGGTCTTCAGTGGCTGTTCCGCCGGGGGCCCGGCGCGTCGAACCACTTCGAGGCGGGCGGGTTCATCCGCAGCAACGACGACGTCGAGTACCCCAACTTGATGTTCCACTTCCTGCCGATCGCGATCCGCTACGACGGCTCGACCCCCGAAGGCGGTCACGGCTACCAGGTCCACGTCGGGCCGATGTACGCCGACACCCGTGGCTCGGTCGAGATCAAGAGCCGTGACCCGCGGGAGAAGCCGGCCCTGCGGTTCAACTATCTCTCCACCGAGAACGACAAGCGCGAGTGGGTCGAGGCGGTGCGCCACGCCCGACGGCTGCTGACCCAGCCCGCTATGGATCCCTTCAACGGCGGCGAGGTCTCACCCGGCCCCGGCGTGGAGACCGACGAGGAGATCCTCGAGTGGGTCCGCAACGACGCCGAAACGGCCCTGCATCCCTCGTGTACCGCCAAGATGGGCGTCGGCGCCGATGCCGTGCTCGACCCGCCGTCGATGGCGGTCCACGGCGTCGAGGGACTCCGGGTCGTCGACGCGTCGGCCATGCCCTATGTCACCAACGGCAACATCTACGCCCCGGTGATGATGCTCGCCGAGAAGGCCGCCGACCTCATCCTCGGCAACGAACCGCTGCCCCCCGACCCCGCCGCCTTCCACCGTCACACCGGTGTCAGACACTCGTCACGGCGTGACTGAGCGTCGCCGGTATCCAGCCCCTCAGGGAGTTGATGAGCCAGATCCGCTCGGCGGCGTGCAGGTCGTCGAGCTGCACCACTGCCTCGCGGATGCGCCGGTTGGCGAGCAGTTCGGCCCGCAGGGTTCCGGGGAGCAGGCCGCTCGTCGTCGCCGGCGTGATCGCTTCGCCGTCGACCTCGAGCACGAGGTTGGCCACCGTCGTCTCGGTGACCTCGCCGCGCTCGTTCCAGAGCACCACGTCGTCGGCCTCGGGGAATCGCGCCCGGGCTTCGTCGTAGCGGTCGCGTCGTGTCGTCTTGTGGCGGAGGAACTCGTCGTCGCTCGATACCGGCAACGTGTCGAGCACCAGTGACCAGGCGTCGTTCGGCGCCCCGGGCGGGTCGAGTTCCTGGACCTCGAGCGCCCCGTCTGCCGCGAGCAGCACCCGCAAGCGGCGCGGGGTGTCGGCCCTGATCGCGCCCAGGCGCCGCTTGACCTCGTCGATGTCGCAGTCGAAGCCGAAGTGGGCGGCCGACTCGGCCAGTCGATGCAGATGGCGGTCGAGCAGGATCGGCCCGGCGCCGGGGTCCCAGCCCAGCGTTTCGAGCAGGCGGAAGGGCCGTGTGGCGCGATGGAGGACCCGGGCCTTGTCGTGCGCCTCGTTCCACTCCTTGGTCGGGTCGCTGTCCCAGACGATTCCGCCACCGACGCCGTAGGTCGCCCGCCCTGCCCGGCGG
>JBDQKM010000018.1:0-28204 GCA_040263275.1 Acidimicrobiales bacterium | reverse complement strand
GGGCGATGCCGGTCACGTGGAGCGCGGTGTTGGGTACGCCACGGGGCTCGTCCGCGAGACGGGTGGCCTTCTCGGCTGCGTTCGCCCGGGGCCGTAACAGTCCGGTCATCGGGAGAGCGCCTTCGACACGACCCGTCGGCTGGTGCGCTTGAGGGCCTTCTCGCTCGCGAAGAGGGTCGAGACCCCGAGCAGCAGCGGGAGGATGGAGAGGCGGCCGGCGAGCATGAACGGCAGCAGGAGGAGGCGGGCCATCGGTGACCAGTCGGAGATGTCACCGAAGGGCCCGACGCCCACCCCGGGCCCGTGGGTGGACACGACGGACACCGCCGTGAAGATCGCGCCGTCGACCGCGACCCCGCCCGCGGCGAGCAGGAACGCGGCCACGGCGCAGATGCCGAGATGGCCGATCTGGTAGCCGGTATTGCGTTCGAGCGTGGCTTCGTCGATGGCGACGCCCCCCTGCTTCACCACGACGATCGAGTGGGGGTCGAGTTGGCGCCGCAGCTCTCGTGACGCGAACCCGACCAGCATCCATGCCCGGATCACGCGGAGGCCTCCACCGGCACTGCCCGACATGGCGCCGGTGCCGATCATCACGAGCAGCACCGTGAGCAGCGCGTCGTTGAGCACTGTCCAGTCCCCCACCGCGAAACCGGTCGTGCTGAGAGCGGATGCACTCGTGAAGAGCGCGTCGAGGAACCCGATGCCGTCGGCGTCGAGCGCCACCAGAATGGTGCCCACGCTCAGCAGGCCGAAGTAGAGGCGCAGCTCGGTGCTCCGCCACACCGGCCTGAGCCGGCCGCGGACGAGCCACCAGATCACGAAGAAGCTCGAACCGCCGACGATCATGCCGACTGTCGCCACCACTCGGGGCCCGGTGCCGAAGCCCACGAAGCTGTCGGGCTGGGAGGAGAAGCCTCCGGTGGAGATGGTGGTCAGGGCGTGGACGGCGCTGTCGAGGGCTCCGAGCCCCGTGAGCGCGTAGGCCGCGCCGGCGACGGCCGTGAGCGCGGTGTAGACGAGGGCGACGCGCTGGCGACCGATCTCGGGACTCGGCGCGAGCCGGTCGGGGTTCTGCTGGGTGCTGTTCACCGCGAGATAGCGGCCGCGAAATGCCAGTGGGAGGGCGATGACGCCGGCGACGATGCCGATGAGGCCACCGAACCACTGCGTGGTGGCTCGCCAGAGCTGCATCGGCACCGTGAGTTCCGCGGGGTCGAGGGTGGTCAGGGCCGTCGTGCTGAATCCGGCCGCCGACTCGACCAGGGCTTCATCGACCCGCGTGATCGTGCCGGTGACCAGATAGATGGTGGCACCGAGGAGCACGACCACGATCCAGCTCAGGGCCAGGCCGGTGAGCACCCGGCCCGGCGCCGGCCGTACGCTGCGGGAGAACGAGCGGCGGCCGAGGCCACCGGTGAGCAGGAGTGCGAGCCCGGTGATGAGGAGAAGGAGGCCATCGCCGCCGTCGTCGAAGATCCCGACGGCGCCGCACACCATGGCCAGGAAGCCGACGGACGCGACCGAGTCGGTAATCGCCAACCGGGCATAGGAGCGGCGGACCGGCGCGCCGAAATTGAGTGCTTTGCGTTGCTCGCCGGGCAGTCGCGGTCGACTCACCCCAGGACTCGGTGGACCTCGTCGACCGCACCGGGCATCGCGAACGCGACGATGTGGTCCCGTCCGCGCAGTCGGCTGCGCCCGCGGGCGATCTGCGGTTTGCCGTCGCGGACGAACGCGCCGATGAGCACGTCCTTCGGGAGGCCGAGGTCCTTGACCAACGAGCCGTCGGCCGGGCTGTCGGGCGCGATCTCCAGTTCGATCACCTCGGCGTCGCCCTGGAGGAACGTCGCGACCGCGGCGACGTCGCCGCGCACGAAGCGGAGCACGCCGTTGGCGGTGGCGGTTCGCGGTGACAGCGCAACGTCGATTCCCGCCTGGCCGAGAAGCGAGAGCAGCGCCAGGCGATGCACGACGGCGACGGTCTCCCCAGCGCCCACGGACTTCGCGTAGAGGCAGGCGAGGATGTTGGCGTCGTCCTCGCCCGTGAGGGCGACGACCATGTCGTAACGACCCACGTCGGCTTCCTCGAGCAGGTCGGCGTCGGCGATGTCGCCCTCGAGCACGAGGGTGTCGTCGAGGTTTTCGGCCAGCACCCGGGCCCGGGCGGGGTTGCGCTCGACGATGACCACCTGGACACCGCGGCTGGTCAGCCGTTCGGCCAGGATCTCGGCCGTACGCCCGCCGCCGAGCAACATGATGCGAGTGAGGCTCCCCCGGTCGAGCCCCAACAGCTCCGCCACCATCTTGCGGGCCCGTCGCTTCATGGCGACGCGCACGTGGTCACCGGGCTCGAGGCGATGGTCACGGCGCGGGATGATCGTCTCCTCGCCGCGCCCGATCGACCCCATGACGAAGTCCCAATCGGGTTCGAACTCCTCGCCGATGTCCTTCAGCGTGCGGCCGATGAGCGGGGCGTTCTCCGGCAGCCGCGCGCCGATCACGATGACCTCGCCGCCGGCCATGTAGGCGACCTCGTCGGCGCCCGGGAAGTCGAGCAGTTCGAGCACTTCGGCGGCGGCTTCCGCATCGGGGTCGATCACGAGGTCGGCGCCCGAGGCGAGCCGCACGTCCTCCGCGTCGGCGCCGCGGAGCTCGGCGGCCTCGATGCGCACGACCGTGCGGGGTACGCCGATCGACTTCGCGAGGAGCGACGAGATGAGGTTCACCTCGTCGTTGCTCGTGACCGCGACCAGGAGTTCGGCCTGTTCGACCCCTGCCCGCCGGAGGGTCGCCGGATGGGTGCCGGACCCCTCGACCGTCAGGACGTCGAGATCATCGCTCAGCTGACGGAGGCGGAACGCGTCGAGTTCGACGACGGCCACGTCGTGGCCTTCCCGACTCAAGCGTTCGGCCACGTATGAACCGACTTCACCGGCTCCGACCACGATTACGCGCACGGGTCTTTTCTACCTTGCCGGAGGCGGTCTTGGTCAGATGCCGGGATCGAGGGCGGCGGGGCGAAACTCCATCACGCCCTCCTCGGTCACCACGGCGTCGATGGCGACGTCCCATGCCTCCACCGGCACGTGGTCGATCTGCTGGAACGCGTGGGCCACACCGATGACCGTCGGCCGACGCTCGCCGCAGCGGGCGAGGGCCCGGTCGTAGAATCCCCCACCCTGTCCGAGGCGGTTGCCGGCGGCATCGAAGGCGACGAGGGGGGTCAGGACGACGTCGTGGCGTTCGAGGGCGACGACATCGCCGCCCGTGGGCTCAGGGATGCCGAAGGCACCGGCCTCGGTCGTCTGCTCCGGCGTCCATCGCACGAACTCGAGGTGCTCGCCGTTGACCCGGGGAACGGTGATCGCCGCGCCGCGTTCGGCGAGCAGGATCAGCGACGCATCGATGTCGACCTCGCCGCGCACCGCTCGGTACCCGGCGACGAGTGTGGCGGTCCGCAGCGTCGGAACCCGCGCCAGTCGCGCCATCACGGCCATGGTCGCGGCGGCCTGGTCGTCGTCGTCGAGTTCGGCCCGTCGACGACGCATGTCGAGCCGCAGTTCTCTGCGCGCCTGGGTGATGTCGCTCACCTCTCGCACGGTATCGCTCACGCTGCGGGGCGATAGGGGCCGTTCGGCCCGAACGCGGAGGCGGGGGCCCCGAAGGGCCCCAGCGCTCGACGATCGGTTCAGTTCAGGGTCAGACGAACGCGCTCGCGAACACGAGCGAGACGATGGTCATCACCTTCAGCAGGATGTTCATGGCGGGACCGGACGTGTCCTTGAACGGGTCGCCCACGGTGTCGCCGACGACGGCGGCCTTGTGGGGATCGCCACCCTTGCCGCCGTGCGCACCCGCCTCGATGTACTTCTTGGCGTTGTCCCAGGCGCCGCCCGCGTTGGCCATGAAGATGGCGAGCGCGAAACCGGTCACGAGGGCACCGGCGAGAAGGCCGCCCAGCGCGTTGATGCTGATGAAACCGGTGACGAGCGGCACGACCACGGCAAGCGCCCCGGGGATGATCATCTCCTTGAGGGAGGCCTCCGTGGAGATGGCCACACAGCGGGCCGAATCGGGAACGACGCCCTCCTTGCCTTCTCGCAGACCCGGGATCTCACGGAACTGGCGACGCACTTCCTCGATCATCGCGTTGGCTGCTCGACCGACGGCATCGATCGTGAGCGCCGCGAAGAGGAACGGCAGGCCGGCTCCGATGAAGAGTCCGATGAACACGTCGACTTCGCCGACGTTGAGATTGAGGATCTCTGTGCCCCCGCTGGCCTCGGCGATCGCGAACTCGAAGCTCTTGAACAACGCGAGCGCAGTGAGCGCGGCCGAACCGACCGCGAAGCCCTTCGCAACGGCGGCGGTGGTGTTGCCGAGCGAGTCGAGCGCATCGGTGACCTCGCGGACCGAAGGATCGAGCTCTGCCATCTCGGCGATGCCGCCGGCGTTGTCGGCGATCGGGCCGTAGGCGTCGACCGACACGACCACACCGGTCGTGGCGAGCATGCCGATGGCGGCGACGGCGATGCCGTAGATGCCGCCGAAGCCGTTGGGCAGATCGGCGCCGAGCGTCTGCTCTCCGCCCCAGTAGGCGATTCCGACACCCAACACGATGAGGAGCACCGATGAGGCGACCGACACCATTCCGGCGCTGATGCCGGCGAGAACCGTGGTCGCTGGTCCGGTCTCGGACTGGGCTGCGATCTTCTTGACCGGGCCGAAGTGATCCGAGGTGTAGAACTCGGCGGTCTTGCCGAGCGCCCAGCCGACGATCAGGCCGCCGACAACCGAGATGGCAAGGCCGTACGGGGCCTCCTCGGTGAAGTCTGCGCTGTCGCCGAACATCCAGTAGGCGACCCCGAAGGTTGCGACGGCGGTGATACCCATGGCCACGTTGGTGCCGAGGTGCAACGCCTTGCTGAGCGCCTTCGAGTCGGTGCTGTTGCCGCCCTTCACGAGGAAGGAGCCGATGATCGAGGCGATCATGCCCACGAAGGCGATCGCCATGGGGAAGGTCAGCAACGAGACGAATTCCGCCGTGTCGGCATCCTCTGCGACCAGCGCGAACGCAAACGCGGTCACCGAGATCGGGGCGATGATCGAGCCGGCGTAGGACTCGAACAGGTCGGCGCCCATGCCGGCGACGTCGCCGACGTTGTCGCCCACGTTGTCGGCGATGGTGGCCGGGTTGCGCGGGTCGTCTTCGGGGATGCCCGCCTCGACCTTGCCGACGAGGTCGGCGCCGACGTCAGCGGCCTTGGTGTAGATGCCGCCGCCGACGCGCGAGAACAGCGCGATGGAGGAGGCGCCGAGGCCGTAGGCCGTGACGATCTCGAATGCGTCGTCGACCTGCGCCCAGACCACGAAGATCAGGTAGGTGAGCATGAGGCCGCCGAGGGCGAGCCCGGCCACCGAGAAGCCCATCACCGCGCCGCCCCGGAAGGCGATCGGAAGGGCCTTGCCCGGACCGTCCTTGGCCGCCTCGGTGGTGCGGGCGTTGGCCATCGTCGCAACGGTCATGCCGGCGTAGCCGGCCGTGGCCGAGAGGGTGGCCCCGATGAGGTAGCTCACCGCAGCGAGCGGGGTGATGACGGCCGCGAGGAGGACCATCATTGCGACGACGAACACCGAGACCCAGGTGTATTCCTGCTTCAGGAAGGCCTTCGCGCCCTTCTGGATCTCGGTCATGAGGAAGACCATCCGGTCGTTGCCCGGAGGGGCGGCCTCGACGGCCTTGTAATAGAAGCCGGCCAGTGCGAGCCCGGCGATTGCCGAGATCAAAGCCAGATAGGGAACGGCGCTCACGAATTACTCCTGTTCGTCGCCTCGCGGAACGGCTCGCCGGATGTGGCGAGCCGCGTCAAAGACCCGGACAGGCTACCCAGATGTGTGGCGAGTCGCCCATTCCACCACGACCTCGGCCAATTGCCGGGCGTGGTCGGGCGAGGAGAAGAGATGGTCGGCGCCCTCGATGCGGACCAGGTCGGCCCGCCC
The DNA here is from genome assembly GCA_040263275.1 of Acidimicrobiales bacterium. GTDB lineage: Bacteria > Actinomycetota > Acidimicrobiia > Acidimicrobiales > Aldehydirespiratoraceae > JAJRXC01. Next base: position 22,201 of record JBDQKM010000018.1, on the reverse strand, counting down.
GGCCCGGGCCAGTGCCGCGGTTTCGTCGGCCCCCACGACGGTGTCGGCGCTGGCCTCCACGACCAGCATCGGGCGCCCCAGCTCACGGGCCGCGGTCCGCACGTCGTGTGCTTCGAGGTCGGCCAGGAAGCCCGGATCGAGATCGAAGGGCCGCCCGCCCACGTTGACCGTGAAGCGGTCCGCTCGGTCATCGGCGTCGTCGGGAAGAAGGTGCCGAACGTGGCCGACATCGGACGGGGAGGCGATGCAGATGACCGCGTCGACCGTGTGCAACGACGCCGCGGCCAACACGGCTGCGGCGCCCCCGAGGCTGTGTCCCAGTAGGAGGCAGGGACCGATGTCGTGCTGGAGCATCGCGACGGCCGCCCGACGGAGGTCGCCGACATTGGTGCTCACCGACGACGACGCGAAGTCCCCGTCGCTCTCGCCCAGACCGGTGAAGTCGAACGAGAACGTGACCCAGCCGGCCTCGGCGAACCGCCGCGCCAGGCGGGTCGTGGTGTGAAGGTCCTTCGAGCAGGTGAAGCAGTGGGCCATCAACACACTCCCCACGACGGGGCCCGTCGGTCGTCGCACATCGGCCGAGAGCTCGGCTCCGGCGGCGCCGACGAACGTGATCCGCTCCGCTTCCATGGGCTGGAGGCTAGGCCGTGTGCCCTCCCGGGGCCCGATCCCACGTTGGGTACTCGAAAAGAACCCGTTGCGTCGGACTTCGGTGTCGGTCGGGTGACGAAGCCGCGACTTCGGTGGGGGCCTCGTGTCGTGGGGCCGATGGAGCAGCAGCAGACACGCAACAGGTGGACGCACTGGGAGGTACACCATGCTCTCGATCAGACGATCGACACAGACGGCTCCCGTCGCGAGCGGCGGATGGGCGGCATTGCTGGAAGGTGAGGAACACCATGTGGCGAAGCAGGGCTTCGGCGCAGGCGTCCTCGTCGTCAACTTCGGCGGCGAACTACTTCGCCATGCCGACGACGACACTCGTGCCCTCACGGAGGCCGCGATCCTCGCGATCATCGATCGTCACCTGGGTTGGACCGACCATACGGCGCCCATCGCTCCGGGTCGTCTCGGCGTGGTGGTGGTACCCGTCGACGGCGCCCTGGCACTGTCGCAGCGAGCCCGCGAGCTCCATCGTGACCTGCGCGAGTGCGGGCTCGACATCGACGTGGCCTACCGCGCGCGGCGCCGCACCGGGGGTCTGACCGCAGCCGCGGCTCGGGCCGATGCCGCGCTCGACACCGCCTTGGCTCGGGGGGCCAAGAGCACGACCTGACGCACTCCCGGTCGTCCGCCTACGGCAGTCTGGTTCGGGTGGGCCAGACTGCCGGGGTGGATCTCGACGACGCACGGCGCATTCTCGGAGTCGAGGCTGACGCCGACGACGGTGCCCTACGCAGGGCCCACCGCCACGCGATCCGACGGGCGCACCCCGATGCCGGGGGCTCGGCTGCGGCAGCCGCCGATGTCAACGAGGCATGGGATGTGCTCCGTCACCACGAACCCGGGGCGCAGCCACCACCGCCCGCTCCTGCATCGGGTCGGGCCGACCCGGCGGCTTCGCCCGCGGAGACGACTCGGCCCGCCGACGTCGACGAGTACTACCGCGTCGAGGTGGAGCCCGACGAGTTGCTGGCCCGGCTGACGGAGGCCGGCCACGAGGTGGGCGAGGTGATCTTCGTCGATCCCCATGTCGGCATGCTCGAGATCGTCGTGGGCGAGGCACCGGCCGTCGGGCAACTCGCGGTGACCGTCGGCGCCACGTCGGGCACCGCCACCGAGGTGTCGTTCACCCTCGAGCCGCTGGGGGTGACCCCGGCCCCGCCGATCGGGCCCGTGGTCGACGCCCTGATGGCGGCGATCAGGCGCTGAGGTCGAGCACGGTGCGGATGCCGTCCGCGTCGTGGAGCCGTCGGATTCCTTCGTTGACCTCGGACAGCCCGAGACGGTGACTGATCATCCCGTCGAGATCGAGGCTGCCGTTGCGGTAGAGATCGAGCAGGAGCGGGATGTCGCGGTCGGGCCAGCAGTGGCCGAGCAGGCTGCCGACGAGCCGCTTCTGCAGTGTCATGAACAGCACGGCGGCATTGATCGTGACGTTCTCCTCGATCGGTGAGGCGCCGACCATGACCGTCGTGCCCCCGACCCGGGTGCTGTCGATGCCCTGCTCGACGAGGGCCGCCCGACCGGCGGCCTCGAACGCGTAGTCGACACCCTGGCCGCCGGTGGCGTCCGCTACGGCCGCGGCGAGATCGTCGCTCGTGGGGTCGACGAGATCGGTGGCCCCGAAAGCCGAGGCCGCCTCGCGTCGCGCCTCGACCGGGTCGGACACGATGATCCGGGTTGCGCCCGCGATGCGGGCACCCTGCACGATCGCCTGGCCGATGCCGCCGAGCCCCATCACGAGCACGGCACTCCCCCGCTCGACGGCCGCCGTGTTGAAGACGGCGCCCACCCCGGTCTGCATCGCGCAGCCGATGACGCAGGCGACATCGAGCGGGATGTCGTCCGGGATGCGGACCGCGCCGCTGGCCGAGATGACGGTCTCTTCCGCGAATCCGCCCACACCGAGACCTCGGTAGACCGGCGCGCCGTGGCGTGAGAACGGCGTGGTGCCGTCGGGGCGGGCGTTGGCCGAGAACGAGAGCGCATCGGGACAGGCCGTCGCCTCGTGTCGGGCACACGCCGGGCAGTGGCCACACGGAGCCAGCGGCGTGAGCATCACGTGGTCGCCGACCGCCAGGTGGGTGACCCCCGGTCCGACGGCCTCCACGCGGCCGGCGGCCTCGTGGCCGAGCACGGCGGGAACGGCGAAGCCGCTCTCCTGCACGGTCACGTCGCTGTGGCAGATCCCACAGTTGGTGACCCCGACGAGGACTTCCCCGGCTCGGGGCTCCTCGACCTCGAGGTCGTCGACGATTTCGAGTGGGGCATTCGGTCCGGTGAGCAGGGCGGCGCGCATGACGGCCGAAGCTAGTGGTGGTAGCTCGGGTCGTCAGGTCCGGGGCGGCCGGTGAGGAGTCGGTCGCCGATCAGCCACCAGTCGTGGGCTCGGTCGACCCGTGACCAGTCGGTGACCGCGATCCGCCGGGCGATCTGCCAGCCGGCCTCGTCGTCGAGGGCGAATGTGTCGAGATAGCGGAAGCCGGTCACCAGGTTGCGATGGTCGGGCCCTCCTGCCGTGCGATGCGACGCGATCCCGTAGGTCTCCACCCGTGCGTCTCGTTCCGAACGGAAGTCGAAGGTCGATTGGCCCAGGAAGTGGAAGGTGGAGTCGTAGCCCTCGAGCAGGGAGAAGCACCAGTCGAGGAAGTCGTCGACCGGACGAGGACCGGTGCCGTGGTCGTCGGTCGCATCGGCCCGGAAGCACGGACGGACCAGATCGCGGTCGCGGCGGTCGATGCCGCGGCAGTAGGCGGCGAGTACGTCGCGAATGGCTTCGCGGGTGGACGGTTCGGTGCTCATGGGGCGGCTCCCGTGGTCGGTCCGAGCTGTCGCAACACCTGGGCTGCCGCGCGATGGCCGGCGTGGGCGGCCGACACCGGGTCGGCGCCGGCGTCGCGCGAGCGCAGGAACCCGGCCAGGAATCCGTCGCCGACGCCGGTGCGGTCGAGGAGATCGTCGACCGGCGGTACTTCGACGGAGACCGCGCGGTCGGCGTCGATCACCAGCGTGGGCCGGCGCCCGTTGGTGACCACGGTGATGCTGGCGCCTTCGATCGGTTCCCGCGGCGAGATGCCGAGCGCGGAGTGTTCGGCCCGGTTCATCACGACATGGGCCGGGCGTACCGCCGCGCACAGGGCCAGGAAGGCGCCCGACCCGAGGCTCTCGAGTTCGGCCACCGACGGGCCACCGATCGTGACCGGGACACGGGCGTCGGCGGCTTCTCCCAGCAGTCGGTCGATCGCACTGGCGAACGGGTCCTCGGTGAACGCGGACCCCGCGACATAGAGCTGTGAGGCGTCGTCGAGGCCCTCGGGCGCGACCACGGTGAGCCGTCGGCTGGCGCCCCGGTCGATCAGGCGACTGCGACCGCCGCGGCCGACCATCGTGACGATCACGCCGGTGCCGCCGGCGAACGACGCGTGGACTGCGACTCCTCGGCGGCGCAGATCCTCCACGAGGGTGCGCCCGACATGGTCGTCACCGACCTGGCCGACGAAGCGGGGGTGCGCGCCCAACTCGGCACTGATCGCGGCGACGTTGGCCGCGCTCCCACCGCGAACGCGTGCGGCCCGCACCTCACGGTCGCCGCCGCGCACCGGATCGGCGCGGAGGCGTACGAGCACCTCTTCGAGAAGATCGCCCACGCACACCAGCACGAAGGCAACCTAGTCCGAGGTCAGTCGTTGCTTCCGGGTTCGGCGGACAGCACGATCTCGACGGTGCCGCCGCGCAGGGCGGCGATGGTGCGCGTGTCGGTCGACGCCGGATCGGCGAGGGATCGGGCCAGCTGCTCGAGGTCGGCGGCGGTTGCTCGCAAGACCTGGAGGCGGTCGGCGATCTCTGTCTCGAGCCGGGCCAGTGTGTCGGTCCGGGCGTCGGTGAGGCGCACCATCTCCGCGTAGCGTTCGCGCCCTTCGGCATCGAGCGCCAACACCTTCTCGGCCGCGTGGGCGGTGACGGTTTCCGCCGCGGCCTCCGCTTCGGCGATGCGTGAGGCCGCCACCTCCTCGGCCTCGGCCACGATCGTCTCGGCCCGGGCTCGCGCGTCCTGCAGTGCTTCTTCCACGGATCGGCGGGTTGCCTGCAGTACGAGATCGAGGGACTCGTCGGGCGCGGTCTCGCGCTCGGTGAGCGCCGTCATCTTCTCGGCGATTGTTGCGAGATGACGGTCGACCGCGGCCGGGTCGTAGCCGCGACGCACGCGCGCGAAGTCGCGCACCACCCCTGCAGGATCCAACCCAGTGCCCGGTTCTTCGGCGCCCATCACTACTTCCCTCCGCGCGTGACCATCGCCCGTCCGTTGGCCACCCAGCGTCGGTCTCACGACGCAGCGTGGCACCGTAGCCGGGAATACTACGGGGCGAAATCGGAACGCTCAGGCCGGCAGAAAGAGCAACGGGTCCTTCGGCTCACCGTTGACCCGCGTCTCGAAGTGGAGGTGCGGACCGGTGCTCCAACCGGTCGAGCCGATCAGTCCGATCACTTCGCCCGTGTCGACCCACTCGTCGACACTGGTCCGCAGGGCGCTCAGGTGGGCGTAGAGCGTGGCCACGTTGCCCTCGTGCTGCACGATCACGGTGTTGCCGTAACCGCCCTTGACGCCGGCGAAGATGACGCGGCCCTCCTTCGAGGCCCAGACCGCCTGTCCGGTCGGCGCACCGATGTCGACCCCGCTGTGCATGCGCGAGGTGCCGAAGATCGGGTGGACGCGGGGGCCGAACCGCGATCCGACGCTGCCCTCGGTCGGCATGATGAACCCGTCGACGGATGCCGCCCCCGGGTCGCCCGGGTCGAACCCGAGTTCCTCTGCCTGCTTGTCCTTGATCAGTTGGGTGAGGTCCTCGGCATCCCGGGCTCGCTGGTCGGCCTCGCGTTGCCAGGCGTCGATACGGGCCTGCAGCTCGGCCTGGATCTCCGCCTGGACCTCGAGCCGGGTCTCGAGTTCGGCGAGCTCGTCCTCCAGCAGCGCTTCCAGCCGCTCGGCCTCTGCCCGGGCGTCCTCGCCGGCTCGGAGGTTGGCTTCGCGTTCGGCCTGGTTGGTGCGGAGCTCGTCGAGCAGATCGCGATCGCTGCCCGCCGCGAACTCGAGCATCGAGAGCCGGATGGCGGTGAGGTTCAGGTCGGACGACGCGAGCCAGGGTTCGATGTCGCGGTTGGTGCCCACGAACGCATCGACCGCTCGTTGCTGGATCTGGGCTTCGGTGACGACGATGGCATCGGCTGCCTCCAATGCCGCGGTGGTGCGGGCCTCCACCTCGGCTTCGGCCGCATCGAGCTGCACCCGAGCGGCCTGGACCTGGGCCGCCTGGTTGTCGACCGCAGCCTGGATCTCGGCGAGGATCTCGGCGACCCGTTCGTCCTCGAGTTCCAGGAGCTCGAGTTCGGCCAGTGCCGCGGCCTCCGCGTCGCGCGCTTCCTCCCGCTCGCGCCGGATGTCGCTGATCGTCTCCTCGTCCTGGGCCGCGGCGGGCGCGACCGTCGCAACGAGCGCGAGGACCGCAACGATCCGGACGATCGAGCGGACTCGCGAGGCAGAGGAAGGGAGGAAATGGCGCATGGGTGGGTCGAAGTCACGGTGCGCAGTGCTCCGGGCACTGCACACGGTCAGACAGGCTACCTGGCCGCGGTGTGTCACAAGTGTCACCGGGTGTGCTGCGGAAGTCGGCCGCGGAGGTGATGGACTGGCGGGATGGAAGGACCCGATCGCGACCCAAGGTCGTTCCACGTCCCGGCAGGGCCTGCGGCAACGCCTCCCGCGGCCGCGCCGGCGCTCGACCCGCGCGAACCTCCAGGCCCTCGTCGGCGGCGCTGGCCGTGGGTCCTTGGTGCGCTGGTCGTGCTCTCGCTCGTGCCGCTCTACCTCGCCGCATCGGCATGGTGGACGTGGGCCGGGGTCGAGAAACTCGAGCTGTCCTCGGTCACGGCCGGAAGTGCGAACGCCACGAACTATCTCGTCGTGGGCACCGACTCCCGCGAAGGCGTCGACGCCGACGTCGAGAACGCCGGGGTGATCTTCGGTTCGGAGGGCGAGCGCACCGACACGATCGCCGTCATGCGGGTCGACGGCGACGACGTCCGGCTGCTGGCGATCCCCCGTGATCTCTGGGTTCCGGTCGACGGCACGAATCGGCGCATCAACAGTGCCTTCGCCGTCGGTGGTCCGGAGCTGCTGATCCGCACGGTGCAGGAGCAGCTGGGCATCGGGATCGATCACTATCTCGAGGTCGACTTCGCCGGCTTCCTGTCGCTGGTCGATGCCCTCGGGACCGTTTCGATCGACGTGCCCCACCCCGCCTTCGACCCGAAGTCGGGATTGTCGCTCCCGGTGGCCGGCGTCAACGAACTCGATGCCACCCAGGCACTCGCCTATGTCCGCTCCCGCACCTACACCGAGATCGTCGATGGCGTCGAACGACGCGACCCGACGGCCGACCTGGGTCGGGTCACTCGCCAGCAGGCCTTCCTCGCCGCTGTCTTCCGGGAGTTGGGTGAGACCCGGAACCCGTTCACCCTTCTCGATGCCCTCGACGGTGCCGCGGCCAACGTCCGGGTCGACGACGACCTCGGCATCCCCACGGTCCTGCGTCTCGGGCTGACGATCCGTGGTGCCGATCCGACGACCGCAACGTTGCCGACCACGCGCTTCTTCACCGACGGAGGGGCCGACGTGCTGCTCCTCGACGCCGCGGCGGCAGCTCCGCTCCTCGCCGAGTTCGCCTGAGTCAGATGGCGTAGACGCCGTCGAGCACCACCAGCGCGGCGAGTCCGACACCGCCGATCGCCACCGTCGCCACGCCCATCCGCGACGACCGGAGGGAGCCGACAAGGAGGCCGACCACCACCGGGATCAGGGCGACCGCTCCGGCCAGCACCGTCGGGCCCACGCCCCGCTCGGCGCCGCCGGCGACGGCGAGGAGGGCGAGCGCCGGCGTGAAGACGACCGGGAACGCGAGCGGAACCACTCCGGCCACGGGACCGGACGGCGCGGGTGATGCCGAGGGTGGCGCGAGGAACACGTCGCGGAGGGAGACGACGAGCAGGGCGATACCGGCGGCGATCCGGGCGCTGGGCCCCGAGAGGTCGATCAGGTCGAGGAACGGCCCCGACACGACGGCGGTGAGTCCGACCAGCACGAGCGTCGTTGCGGCCGCGGCAGCCACGGTGGCGGTCGTCGTGTCGTCGGGACGGGCACTGACGGCGCGGAGTGGGTTGGCGGCGGCGATCATCGCCAGAATCAGCAACGTAAGGGTCATGGGTCGTCTCCGAGTCGGGTGTCGCGCAGGAGGAGCAGTGCACTGAGGGCGTGCTGTTGATCGTCCATCTGGGTGTCGCCGAGGCGGAACCACGCGCCGACGGTGCGGTGCGGTTCGGCGTCGTCGGCGGCATCGGTCCGGTCGACCTGGCGTTCGACGAGCAGGTGCGCCGCGCAGTCGGCCCGCTCGACCAGGGCCTCCTGGTCGGAGAGACGATCGTCGTTGCGTCGCAGCTGGAGTAGGTGGCTGCCCAGGCCCTCGCCGAGCGTCCCCACACCCGCCGCGAGCGCGATCGGGCCCCGGGTGAGGCGCGTGATCCCGCCCTGGCGCTGCGACTCGTAGCGGACCTGGAGGCTGAAGAGACCGAGCTGCCGGGAGCGCCACTCCTCCTCGCGTTCGGTGACCGGCGGGGGCGCCGGCCACCGGTCCATCGTTTCGAACGCGTAGGCGCCCCAGTGATCCGACACCGGCGGCCAGGGAGTCTCGACCCGATCGCGATCCTCCACGAGATAGCGCCGGATCCGCAGTGCCGGTCGGTCGAACCCCTCCCCCGGGAACGTCAGGTGGAGCCGGGCCAGCGCCCACATCACCTCGCCGGTGAAGAAGGGAGAGCGGGCGTCCCCCGGACCCGTGCGGACGTCGATGTCGGCGCTGACACTCCCGTCGTCGTTGACGACGGCGGCGAGCGTGTGGCCCAGGTCGACGAGCAGCTCGTCGTGGTCGGTACGACCGGTGGCGAGCCGTCGTTCGTCGAGAGCGGCCACGAGCAGACCGGCCGCGCCGCTCCCGGGCCGCGGTCCGGAGCCGAACGCGGGGCCGATGACGGTGTCGACGAGACGGCGTTCGACATGGGCGAAGGCGGCCTCGGCCACGTCACCGGCGCCGGCGACGCCGTCGGCCTCGGCCTGCCACAGCGACCACATCACACCCGCGTGGCGGGTGTCGTTGTAGCCCGGCTCGATCGCACGCCGCTCGCGGTCGTAGCGGTACACGAAGCGTCCGTCGGGTTGCAGGTTGGCCGCAAACCACTCGACCGCGAGCTCGGCGGCGGTCGTCAGTTCGTCGTCGGAGGGCCGACCGCAGCCCTCCGGGTGCACGGCGACGGCGACCACGCCGGCCACCAGCACCCAGCCCATGGCCGCTCTGCCCAGTCTCCCCTTCAGCCCGTGCACCGCCGAAACCTAGCGCTCCCCCGCCAGCTCCTACGATGCAACCGTGCCCCGATGGTCCCGCCTCCTGCTCGTCGGCCTGGCGGCTGTGGTGGTGCTGTCGCCACTGGCCCGACCGCCGCGCAGCGACACCTATCCCCTGTCGACCTACCCGATGTTCGCCTCCGACCGGGGCGCGGTGCACGACATCGCCACCGTCGTCGAGGTGAAGGACGACGGCTCCACGGTTCGTCTGTCGCCCGAGTTGATCGCCGGGACCGACGAGGTGATCCTGACCGCGGTCACCGTCACCCGTGCGGTCGCCCGCGGCGAGGCCGCGGAGTTGTGTGCCGAGGTGGCGGCTCGGCTCGGCGAGGGGCGGCGCGCCCGCGTGCAGACCGAGCGTCACGACGTGGTCGAGACGGTGGCCTCGGGGGCGGCGCCGCTCGGTATCGACGTCCATGCGGAGTGCGCAGATGCGTAGCCGCTCCCGCTTCGGCGTCCTACGGAGCCTGATCGCGGGCTACGCGGCCGTCTGGACCGCAGTGCGCGCGCCGGCCCTGCTGGACCCGCTCGACTACGCGGCCCGTCGCCTGGATCCCGTGGGACCGCTGGCGTTCCTCGATGCCCCGGTCGCCGATGCCTTGCTGGTCGTGGCGGTGATCGCGACACCGGTCGCGTCGGGACTCCTGGCGCTGGGCCGCCACGAGCGCTTGACCGGACCGGCCGCAGCGGTCGGCTTCCTGTTCGTCACGACCTACCGCAACTCGTGGGGGCAGTTGTTCCACACGGAGAACCTCGTCGCGCTCCACCTCGTCGTCCTCGCGGTGGCCGCCTTTACGCCTCGGGCCGACGACGAGGACGGGCGCCGCTGGGCGGTCGACGCGATGGCCGTCATGACCGTCGGGACGTATTTCCTGGCCGGGGTGGCGAAGTGGCGGATCAGCGGCACGGCGTGGCTCGACGGCGATGTTCTGCGGCATCAGATCGCGTTCGACAATGCCCGCAAGGAGATTCTCGGCGACACCTCTTCGCCGTTCGCCGGATGGCTGCTCCGGCAGGGATGGCTGCTCGGGCCGGCTGCGATCATGTCCGTCTTTGTCGAACTGGCGGCCCCACTCGCCCTGCTGCGGGGCCGGGTCGCCGCGGCCTGGTGCGGTCTGGCCCTGGCGTTCCACTGGGCGGTGCTGGCCTTCATGGCGATCCTGTTCCCGTATCACCTTCTCGGGATCGGCCTGGCTCCTCTTCTTCCCGTCGAGCGGCTCGGGACTACGGTCGAGAGATGGACAGCACGCTTCCGAAGGGCTTCGCCGACATCGACCCTCCCTGGTTGACCAACGCCCTGCGAGCGGGTGGCGTGATCGACGAGTCGACGACGGTGCGCACCTGTGAGGCCGCAGTGCTCGGGACCGGCGAGGGGTTCGCCGGTGACCTCGCCCGGCTGACCGTCGCCTACGAGGGGGGCGAGGGGCCGGCGACGATGGTCGCGAAGATCCCGACCTCGATCGACGACAACCGGAGCGGCTCGGAGATGCTCGGCGTCTACGAGCGCGAGATCCGCATGTATCAACACATCCTGCCGTCGTTGGGCGCGCCGGTGCCGGCCGTGTACTTCGCCGATGTCGACCCGAACCCCGACTGGGAGAAGCAGATGTCGGCCGTCCGGAAGCTCGAACGGTTGCCGGTCTGGCTGCTGCGGGTCATCACCTGGCTGCTGCAACGGTTCGTGAAGCCCGAGCCTCGGGCCAGCGTGTTGATCCTCGAGGACATGGCGCCGGCCGAGATCGGTGACCAGGTCGCGGGCGCCGCGCTCGACCGGATCGGGCGTGTGCTCGAGGTGGCCGCCCGTTACCACGCGGCCACCTGGGGCGACCGACTGCCGGAACCAGGACCATGGTTGGTGTCGGGTGGCATCGCCCCGAAGTTCTTCCAGGCCAGCTTCCTCGGCACCCGAAAGCAGTTCCTTCGGGGTGAGGGGCGCAACGTGAGCGCCCACATGAAGACACTGCTCGACCGGCTGCGTCGCGACGGCATCGACCGGGGACGACACGTCCACACCACCCTTCCGCAGTGCCTGCTCCACGGCGACCTGCGCCTCGACAACATGTTCTTCGAGGGCGACGAGGTCGCGGCGCTCATCGATTGGCAGCTGTCGCGCACCGGTCCCGCCGTGGTCGACGTGGCGTACTTCATCGCCGGCTCGGCCGCCCCGGACGTCGACGAAGCCGAGATCGACACGCTCCTGGGGCGCTACCACGCCGCCCTGGTCGAGGCAGGGGTCGACGACTATCCCCTCGAGCGCTTCACCGCGGACTACGAAGACGGCCTGTTGATGGTCCTGGGTTCGTTGACCGCGGTCGAGTTGCTCGACATGGGCGACGCCCGGGGTCGTGAGCTGGTCGACCGGATGGTGACCCGCCTCGACGCCCGGCTCGCCCGCGTCGCCGCCTGACGCCGCGGCTATCGTTCGGCCCGCATGAGCGATCACCCCGTGTCTGACATCTTCGACCCCAGCCGTTGGCGCGAGGTCAACGGCTTCGCCGACCTCACCGACATCACGTATCACCGGGCCCTCGACCAGGGCACGGTTCGCATCGCCTTCGATCGCCCCGAGGTCCGCAACGCGTTCCGACCACACACGGTCGACGAGCTCTACCGGTGCCTGGACCACGCCCGGATGACGAGCGACGTCGGCTGTGTGCTCATCACGGGCAACGGGCCCTCGCCGAAGGACGGCGGTTGGGCGTTCTGTTCCGGTGGCGACCAGCGCATCCGCGGCCGGGCCGGGTACCAGTACGCGGAAGGCGAGACCGCCGACACGGTCGATCCGGCCAAGGCCGCCCGTCTCCACATCCTCGAGGTGCAGCGCCTCATCCGCACGATGCCCAAGGTCGTGGTCGCGGTGGTGCCCGGTTGGGCGGTCGGTGGCGGCCACAGCCTCCACGTGACGTGCGATCTCACGCTGGCGAGTGCCGAGCACGCCGTGTTCAAGCAGACCGACACCGACGTCGCCAGTTTCGACGGCGGGTTCGGGTCGGCCTACCTCGCTCGTCAGGTCGGCCAGAAGCGGGCCCGGGAGATCTTCTTCCTCGGACGCGATCATTCCGCCGCCGATGCCGTGGCGATGGGCATGTGCAACGCCGCCGTGCCGCACGACGAGCTCGAGGCCGTGGCGCTCGAGTGGGCCGCGGAGATCAACGCGAAGTCGCCCACCGGTCAGCGCATGGCGAAGTTCGCGATGAACCTGATCGACGACGGGCTCGTGGGCCAGCAGGTCTTCGCGGGCGAGGCGACCCGCCTCGCCTACATGACCGACGAGGCCGTCGAAGGTCGTGACGCGTTCCTCGAGAAGCGGGCCCCCGACTGGTCGGCCTTTCCCTGGTACTTCTAGGACGCGGGCGTGGCATCCGCCGATCCCGACCTGGTGCTGCGGTTCTGGAAGCCCTACGGGGTCCTGACCGCGTTCACCGACCGGGACGGTCGCGAGACCCTCGCCGATCACATCGACGTTCCCGATGTCTACGCCGCCGGTCGTCTCGATCGCGACAGTGAGGGACTGTTGCTCCTGACCAGGGGAAAGGCTCTGCGCACCCGACTCATGCGGCCCGACATCGGCCACCCGCGCACCTATCTCGCCCAGGTCGAGGGAATCCCCGACGAAGCGGCCCTCGATCGGCTGCGCCGCGGGGTCGATCTCAAGGACGGCCGCAGCCGACCGGCCGAGGCCGAACTGCTCGAGACCGCACCGCGGCTCCCGCCACGCGATCCGCCGATTCGTGTGCGTCTGTCGGTGCCGGATCGATGGATCCGGCTGACGCTCACCGAGGGTCGCAATCGCCAGGTGCGCCGCATGACCGCAGCCGTTGGTCACCCCACGCTGCGTCTGGTGCGCGAACGGGTCGGGCCGATCGGACTCGACGGCCTCTCCCCCGGCGCCTGGGCCCCGTTGTCGCGCGCTGAGCTCGATTCCCTCCGTGCGTCGCTCGATGCCGCGCAGGGTGGGTCGGCGGCGGTCAATGGGCCGGCAGGCTCCAGTCGACGGGGTCGCGGCCGGCCGCCACGAGGGCGTCGTTCGCGCGGCTGAAGGGTTTCGTCCCGAAGAAGCCCTTGTGGGCCGAGAGCGGCGACGGGTGCGGCGACTCGATGATCGCGTGACGGTCGCGATCGATGAGCGTCCGCTTCTTGCGGGCCGCGGCGCCCCAGAGGATGAAGACCACGCACTCGGCCTTCGCGTTCACCGCGTGGATGACCTCGTCGGTGAAGGTCTCCCAACCCTGACGCTGGTGACTCGCGGCCTGGTGGGCGCGAACGGTCAGTGTCGTGTTGAGCAGGAGGACGCCCTGACGCGCCCAGGCCTCGAGGTTGCCGTGGTCGGGCACGGGTAGCCCGAGATCGTCGCGGAGCTCCTTGTGGATGTTCTGCAGCGACGGCGGCACCCGAACGCCACGCCGCACGCTGAAGCACAGCCCGTGGGCCTGGCCGGGCCCGTGATAGGGGTCCTGGCCCAGGATCAGCACCTTGACCTCGGCCAGCGGCGTGAGGTGGAGGGCGGCGAACACCTCCTCGTGAGGCGGGTAGACCTCGTGCGCGGCCCGCTCCTCGGCGACGAACGCCATCAGCGATGCCCAGTAGGGCTTGTCGAATTCGCCCCGCAGGACGGGGTTCCAGTCCGTGGCCGCGGCCATGGTGTCGCCGTCAGACCGGCCGGGTGCCGACCACGCTCGCCCGCTCCATGATGCGGATGTCGGGGTAGTAGTCGCTCGCGGCGTAGTGCTGCACGGCGGCGTTGTCCCAGAACACCACGGTGTCGGGCTCCCAGTTGAGGCGGAACTGGTATTCGAGGATCGCCGGCTGGGCGATGAGATGGGTGATGATCTCGCGGCTCTCAGCATCGTCGATGCCCTCGATGTGGGAGGTGAAGTAGCCGTTGACATAGATGAGCTTGCGCCCGGTGACCGGGTGGGTCCGCACCACGGGGTGGCGCACGAGCGGGTACTTCTCGCGCATCTCCGCCTGCTTGTCGTCGGGCACTTGGTGGGCGAACGCGAGCATGTAGTCGTGGATGGCGTGCATCCCCTCGATGCGTTCCTTCCACTCGTCGGTGAGGCCGTCGTAGGCCGCGCCCATGTCGGAGAAGAGGGTGTCGCCACCGGTGGGCGGGACCTGGATCGCGTGGAGGATGGCGCCCATCGACGGCACCTCTCGCCAGGTGACGTCGTGGTGCCAGCCGTTCTCGAACCCGCCGGTGTCGGCCCCCTTCTCGAACCGCACGAGTTCGGGGTGTGCCTCGTTGCCGCTGATGAACGGATGGACCTCGAGCTGACCGAAGCGACGGGCGAACTCGACGTGCTGTGCGGAGCTGATCGGTTGGTCGCGGAAGTAGATCACCTTGTAGTCGGCCAACGCGGCGGCGAGCTCCTCGACGACCTCGTCGGCCAGTTCGGCGGTGAGATCGACGCCGCGGATCTCGGCCCCGAGGGTGACGCCCCGGGGGACCACGGTGATGTGGTCGAAGGACGGGTTGGCCAGCCGTTGCCGCTCGTCGGCGAGGTGGAGCCACGGGCCCAGCGAGATCCCGAACCGTTCGATCGTGATCCTTCCCGGGGTGACGCGGCTGGCCGGGTCAGAGGTGCCGGCCTCCTCGAGGGTGGTGTCGGATTCGGTGGTGGTCATCGGCGCTCCTGGGTTTCGGGGGCGTTGCCGGCGAGGCCGGCGACGATCAGTCGGGTGGTGTGGGTGAAGAGTTCGTCGCCGTCGACGGCGGTGAACGCGGGCTGGTGGCGGGCGAAGGTGGGGTGGGTTTCGGGATCGATCCCGCGCACGGCGTCGTCGAGCCCGCCGGGCTGATCGGCCGGGAACGACTCGAAGCTGTTGTGGACGAGGGTGAAGCCGACGGTGTGCCAGAACAGCGAGCGGAAGGCGAGGACGGCAGCGTCGTCTCGGTAGCCGATCTCCTCCACGAGTCGGAGTCCCTGTTCGACGGCCTGCAGCACGGCGCCCGACAGCCGGTTGGCGGTCGCATAGAGCGCCAGGAGGTTTCGGTCGGCGAGCAGGTGGTCGCGCAGCGCCACGCAGAGCGAGAGGGCCCGCTCCTCCCACGGCGCGCCCATGAGTTCGGGCAGCTCGACGGAGGACAGACCGCGACGGGCGACCGCGTCGAGGAGGTCGTCCTTGCTGTCGAAGCGCAGATACACGGTCATCGGGTTGACGTCGAGGGCGGCCGCGAGCTTGCGCATCGAGAACCACGCGAGACCGTGGGTGGAGATGAGCCGGTGGGCGACCTCGACGATGTCGTCGGGGCGGAGTCCCGTCGTGGTTGCGGCGGCGGACGGACTCGGCATCCACAGGAATATACGGCGTATATTCCTGTCCGGTCAAGAACCCATAGGATCGCGGGACCATGCACACGTTCGCCATCGTCATCGGAACCGTGCTGGTCGTTTCCGTCCTGGCCGACCTCGTCAACACGTTGGTGGCCACCCAGACCGACCGGCGTCGCTACTGGCTGACGATGCAGCTCTACGCCCGCTCCTGGCGGCTGGTGCGGGCGATTGCCCTCCGCATCGGCGACGAGCGGCGGCGCGAGCGGTTCCTGGGCCTCTACGCGCCGGTGTCGGTGCTGCTCCTGCTCACGGTGTGGGTCGTCCAGCAGATCGTCGGCTTCGGGTTGATCTGGTGGGGCGTCGGGGGCATCACCGGCGCCACCGACCTGGCCGACGACCTCTACTACTCCGGCGTGGTCTACTTCACGCTCGGGTTCGGCGAGGTCGTCCCCGCCGACGAGGTCCCGCGTTTCGGTGCCCTGATCGAAGCCTTCAGCGGCGTGCTCACGACCGCGCTGGTCATCGGCTACCTGCCCGCGCTCTACAGCGCCTACAGCGAGCGGGAACGCAAGCTGATGACCCTCGACGACGGCAACGAGGACCGGATCACCCCGGCCAGTCTGATCATCGCCCGCTCCCCCGACGGCGACGTCGACGCATTGCGGGCGTACTTCCACGAGTGGGAGCAGTGGATCGCCGGCGTCACCGAGACCCACACCGCCTTTCCGATGCTCATGCTGTTCCGGTCGAAGCATCCGGGCCAGAACTGGGTCACCGCGCTCGGGGTGATCACCGATGCCGCCCTGATCTGCCAGATCATCGACGGGGCCGACGACCGCGAGCCCTACTGGTGTCTTCGGCGGTCCGCCCGCCTCTTCGCGGAGCTCACCGACGGGCAGGATCTCACCAGGTACGACGACGTGCTCGTCGACGTCGACGCCGTCATCGGCGAGAGTGTCACGGACGAGGCAGGCAACGAGATGTTCGCCGAACTCCATCGCTCGCTCGAGCAGCACGGGCTTCCGCTCGTCCCGCTGGCCGAGGCCCGGCGTCGCACCGCCGCCCTGCGCAATCTCTACGCCCCCCGCATGGAATACCTGATCGACGAACTCGTCGCGCCGCGAGGTTTCTGGGGGCATGTCGTCGGTCATCAGCGGGCGACCGGCGCGCCCGAGCGCGAGCGCTGAATCGGGCCGGCGCGGCTCGCGGGAGTGGTCCCCGTTCGCCCGGTCGGGGGGTGCGAAACTCTGCCCGTGAGCGACACCACAGAGACCGCGAATTCCTGGCTGTCCGACGAGGACCTCGAGACGGTCCGCGGCCGCGTGCCGATGGTCTATGTCGACGCCGTGCCGGTGCGGGTCGATGCCCTGGGCGAGGTCACCCACATCGGCCTGCTCCTGCGGGCGATGGCCGACGGCACCGTCAGCCGGGCGCTCGTCACCGGGCGTATCCAGTTCGGCGAACGCATCCGCAGCGCCCTGATGCGTCACCTGGAGAAGGATCTCGGGCCCATGGCCCTGCCGCGCATCCCGGCCAATCCGACGCCGTTCACCGTGGCGGAGTACTTCCCCGATCCCACGGTGTCGGGCTACCACGACCCCCGCCAGCACGCGGTGAGCCTCGCCTACGTCGTGCCGATCGACGGCGAGCCCGAGCCGTCCGAGGATGCGCTCGACCTGGCCTGGGTCACGCCGGCCGAGGCGGCGAGCCCCGAGGTCCGCGAGGAGATGACCGGCGGTCACGACCGTCTGTTGCGGTTGGCTCTCGCCCACGTTTGTCAGCTCCCGTAGGGGGTTTCTCGCCGGCGAGCGGCGAGACTGACAGGCATGGAGAAGTGTGACATCGCCGTCATCGGAGCGGGTCCGGCCGGAGCAGCCACCGCGATCCGGGCGGCACGTGCCGGGGCCTCGGTTCGGGTGTTCGAGAAGGCCGCGCCGGGACGCGACAAAGTCTGCGGCGACGGACTCACCCCGCGGGCCGTGCACGCGCTCGCCGAGCTCGACATCGACATGAGCGGATCACACCGCATCGACGGTCTCCGCATGATCGCCGGCAAGACCCGGCGTGAACTGCCGTGGCCCGACAACGGGCGGTTCGCCCCCAACGGAGCGGTCTGGCCGCGGCGTCACCTCGATGCCCATCTCGTCGAGGCGGCCCTGGAGGCCGGTGCCGAGGTGGAATGGGAGACCGAGGCGACACCGATCCTCGAGGGCGATCGCGTCGTCGGTGTCGAAGCCGGTGGTCGGCGCTGGGACGCGGGCCTCACCGTCGTGGCCGCCGGTGCGCCCGGCAAGGTCGCTCGACTGCTCGGAGCCGAACGAGTCGAAGACGAACCGTTCGGGCTCGCGATCCGGACCTACGCGGAGACGCCCCGGCATGCCGACCGGCACCTCGAGGCCTGCCTGACCCTGCGCGACGACCACGGCACCCCGGTGCCGGGCTACGGCTGGATGTTCCCGGCCGGCGACGGCACGGTCAACATCGGGGTCGGTGCGTTGTCGACGATGAAGGGGTTCAAGAAGCTGAACCTCAACAACCTCATCGAGAACTATCGCGACCTCGTGCGCGACGAATGGGATCTCGGGGAGAACCTCGAGCGGCCCCGTGCATGGCGGCTGCCGATGAGCGTGCAGCGCCGCCACGGATCCGGGTGGGTCGCAATCGGCGACGCGGCCGGTCTCGTCAACCCGATGAACGGCGAAGGCATCGACTACGGACTCGAGTCGGGGATGCTCGCAGCCGACCTCTTCGTGGCCGACCCGGCGACCGCCCCCGACGAATACGACCGTCTGATCGGCGAGCGTTTCGATGCCTTCCTGCGCACCGGACGGCGCTTCAGCTTCCTGATCGGTCATCCGTGGATCCTCAGGAGCGGACTGCGGATGGCGGTCGGCACGCAGGCGATCGCCGACATCACCCTGCAGGTCATGGGCAATCTCGTCGACACGGACTCCCCTGGAGCTGCCGGCCGTGTGTTGCGGGTCGCCGACCGCACCCTCGCCATGGCCGATCCCCTGCTACGCCGCACCCGCGCCGCCGCCTGACGAGATGGTGCTCGCCGGAACGGTGGGCCAAAATGCGGGCATGAGCGACCGCTACACCATCATCTCCTCGGACTGTCATGCCGGTGGCAGCCACGCCCAGTACCGCGAGTATCTCGATCCCGTCTGGCACGACGAGTTCGACGAATGGCGCGGTGGCTACAAGAACGCGTGGCGCGACCTGCAGGACGGTTGGCGAATCCGCAACTGGGACGACGAGGCCCGCAACAAGGACCTCTGGGACGACGGCGTCATCGCCGAAGTCGTGTTTCCCAACACGATCCCCCCGTTCTTCCCGAGCTTCGTGCTCTTCGCGAAGGCCCCCCGGGCGGAGGACTATCCCAAGCGGCTGGCCGGGATCCGTGCCCACAACAGTTGGATGAAGGACTTCTGCGACCGGTTCCCCGAGCAGCGCGCCGGGATCGGCCAGATCTTCCTCAACGACATCGACGATGCGATCGAGGACATCCATTGGATCGCCGACAACGGCCTCCGCGGTGGGGTGTTGTTGCCGAACCTGCCACCCGACTGCGACTGGCTCGCCCCGCTCCACGACCCGGTCTACGACCCGATCTGGGCCGCGTGCGAGGAACGCGACGTGATCGTCAACCTCCACGGCGGGACGGGCGCCCCCGACTACGGCGACTATCCGGTCTCCGACCTGCTCTTCATCATGGATGTGAGCCACTACAGCCACCGGCCCTTCGCCCAGTTCGTGCTCAGCGGGATCTTCGAGCGGTTCCCGGGTCTGAAGTTCGTGATGACCGAGCAGGGCGCTGCCTGGCTTCCTCCGATGCTGAAGCGCATGGACGCGGTGCTCGACCAGATCCGGACGACTGGCCGCACCGGCGAACTCAAGTACGACGAGAGCCACATCCTTCCCAAGTCGGCGACCGAGTACTTCCAGCAGAACTGCTGGCTCGGGGTGAGTCAGCCCGGCCCCGAAGACGCAGCCGCCGCGTTGGAGCTGGGGATCGACAAGTTCATGTGGGGCTCGGACTATCCCCACCGCGAGGGCACCTTCCCGTACACGCGTGAGCACCTGCGACAGGTGTTCGAGGGGATGTCGTCCGACGACCTGCAGAAGGTGCTGGGCACCAACTGTGCCGAGCTCTACGGGTTCGACATGGAGGCGCTGGCGCCGATCGCCGAGCAGTACGGGCCGACCCACGCCGAGATCGCCGAGCCCCTCACCGAGCTCCCCGCCGAACCCAACGAAGCCCTGCTCAAAGGCGTCGCCTGACCCGTCACCCCGGTGTCAGGCACTCGTCACGCCGGGGTGACATCACGTCTTGGCGCGCTCCTCGTCGGGGAGGCTGTCGGGCTGACGCCCGTCGGTCACCTCGATGTGGCGGACGTCCTTCACGAGCCAGCACTTCGTCGGCGGGTTCGGGAGTTCGAGCCGGCCGTCGTCGGTGATCAGGCCGTGACGAAGTCGGGCCAACGGGATCGACGCGAAGAAGAGACCGTCGCCGCTGTGCACGGTCGCGTGATCCCCGGTGGGGTGCGCGTCGCCGAGCAGCGTGGCGAGTGGTCCCGGTCGGCGGCCCACCGTCATCGTCTTCTCCACCGCGCCGGAGACGGTGATCGTGTCGGGGTCACCCGCACGGCGGATCGGACGGGTCGTGTCAGAAGTCATGGCCCGCATTCTGGCTCACCCGCGGGCGAGGACTAGATTGGAACGCATGAGCACCGACTCGCACAACGTCACACCGGCCGAAGAAGACCTTCCGCTGATGATCTCCGTCGACGACCACGTCATGGAGCCGAAGGACCTCTGGCAGCAGCAACTCCCGCCGAGTCTGCGTGATCGCGGCCCGCGCGTCGTGCAGGAGAAGGTGCGCCTCAAGTTCGAGGGCGGGCACTACGGGTTCGAACGCAACGACCCCGACGGGCAGATGTGCGATGTCTGGCTCTACGAGGACAGCGTCACCCCCACCGGGTTCCTCCACGGCCCCGCCGGCGTGCCCCGCGAGGAACAGCGCAACGTCGCCGCGGTCTACGAGGACCTCCGGCCCGGCACCTACTCCCAGAAGGAACGCCTCGAGGACATGGATCTCAACCATGTCGAGGCCGCGATCAACTATCCCAACATCTTCCCCCGTTTCTGCGGCCAGGGATTCCTCGAGCGCGAGGACAAGGATCTCGCCCTGCAGTGCCTGAAGATTTACAACGACTGGATCATCGACGACTGGGGCGGCGGCGCCGGCCGCGGCCGCCTGATCCCGCTGACTCTCGTGCCACTGTGGGACCCGGCCCTGGCGGCCGAAGAGGTCCGCCGCTGCGCCGACAAGGGCAGCTACGCGATCGCGTTCTCGGAGAACCCGTCGAAGCTCGGCTGCGCCACGATGTACAGCGGCGACTGGGACGTGCTCTGGCAGGCCTGCGAGGAGGCCGATGTCACCGTCTCGATGCACATCGGGTCGTCGTCGTCGATGCCCACCACCTCTCCCGACGCGCCGCTCGCGACGTCGATGTCGCTCTACGCCCAGAACGCGGAGGGCTCGTTCGTCGACTGGGTCTTCTCCGGCACCCTGCAGCGCTTCCCGAAGATCAAGATCGCCTACGCAGAGAGCCAGGTCGGCTGGATGCCGTTCCAGCTCGAGCGGATGGACTCCGTCTTCCGCGAGGGCCGCGGCGGTGTCGGTGGCTCCGGGCCACCGCCGAGCGAGATCGCGAAGGGCCGCATCTTCGGCTGCATCTTCGACGATCTCGTGGGCCTCAAGCAGCGTGAAGACGTCGGCCTCGACCAGATCCTCTTCGAGACCGACTACCCCCACTCCGACGGCACCTTCCCGCACTCGCGCAAGGTCGCCCACTCGATGTTCGCCGCCGTCGGCATGAACGCCGACGAGTGCTACAAGGTCCTGCGCGGCAATGCGATCGAGGCCTACGGCCTCCAGCGGTTCGGCATCACCGAATAGCCCGGTCTCAACCCAGGGCGACGAGAGGGTCCGTGTAGTCGAGTCCCTGTGCGTCGGCCACCTGCTGCTCGGTGAGCAGTCCTCGATGGACGTTGAGCCCGCTGCGCAGGTGGACATCGTCGCGCAGCGCCTCGCTCACGCCCTTGTCGGCGATGGCGAGGGTGAACGGCAGCGTGGCGTTGTTCAGCGCGTAGGTGGAGGTCTTCGGCACGGCGCCGGGCATGTTGGCCACGCAATAGTGCACGACGTCATCGAAGAGATAGGTCGGTTCGGAGTGGGTGGTCGGACGTGAGGTCTCGAAACAACCGCCCTGATCGATGGCGACGTCGACGAGCACCGAACCCCCGCGCATCTGGGTGACCATCTCGGTGGTCACCAGCTTGGGTGCCCGGGCGCCGCGAATCAGCACTGCGCCGATCACCAGATCCGCGTTGACCACGAGGTGTTCGAGCGCGGCGGTGGTCGAGTAGACGGTTTCGAGTTCGGCGCCGAAGCGTCGGGCGAGCCGGCCCAACACATCGAGGTCACGATCGAGGACCGTGACCTGGGCGCCGAGGCCCACCGCCATCTCGATGGCGTTCTCCCCCACCACGCCCCCGCCGATCACGACGACCCGGGCCGAGGGAACGCCCGGGACACCGCCGAGGAGAAGGCCGGCTCCGCCCTGGGGTGCTTCGAGGGCGAAAGCGCCGGCCTGGATGGACATCCGCCCCGCGACCTGCGACATCGGCGCCAGCAACGGCAGTCCGCCGTGCGCGTCGGTCACCGTCTCGTAGGCGATGCAGGTCGCGCCGGAGGCGAGGAGGTCGTTGGTCTGCGCCGGGTCCGGGGCGAGATGCAGAT
>JBDQKM010000017.1:0-28439 GCA_040263275.1 Acidimicrobiales bacterium | reverse complement strand
GCGCCATGCCATAGCGAGTTGGGAGTTCGACGAGTTCTCGGCCGCCCAGGGTGCGGTGAGCGACACCCTGCTGCGCCGCGACTCGCTCTTCGGGTGGGAGGAGTCGCTCGGCCTGGTGCCGCAGGACGACGGCAAGGCCCTCTTCGAGGCGGCCGAGTCCGACATGTCGGAGGTCGACGCCCTCCTCGACGAGCAGGAGGCCGCACTGGCTGCGTTCGACGAGGCGGAGCGCCTCGTCAACGGTGACCGCGGGCTGCTCGCGGCCGTTGGCCTCTTCGGCCACGATCCCGACGGCGACCTCGAGGCGTTGCGGGAGGCCTGGGCCGAGGGCGACTACGGACGCGTCGAAGACGGCGGCCACGAGTTGGCCGAGCTGGTCGAGGGGTCGGTCGGGGTCGGCACCATCCGGCTTCTCGTACCCGCCCTGGTGCTGATCGCCCTCTGGCAACTCGTGCGCGTCGGGCGTCGGCGGTTGCGGCGGTCGAGCTCGCGACGCGGGTGGACTCAGGCGTCGGTGAACAGCGAGGCGTAGCGCTCGCGCAGCACGTTCTTCTGGATCTTGCCCATGGCGTTGCGGGGAAGTTCGTCGACGATCACGCGTGACTTGGGGTGTTTGAACCGGGCGAGCCGCGCACTCAACGCGGTGTCCATCCGGGTGTCGAGGTCATCGTCCTGCGGACGGGGCTCGACCGCGAGCACCGCCACGACGGCCTCGCCGAAGTCCGGGTGGGGCACCCCGATGACGGCCGATTCCCTGACACCGGTGACGTCCTCGAGCACGAGTTCGATCTCCTTGGGATACACGTTCTCGCCGCCGCTGATGATCATGTCGCCGGCCCGTCCCTGCAGCGTCAACCGACCCTCGGGGTCGAGGGCGCCGATGTCGCCGGTGACGAACCAACCTCCGGCGCGGTGCGCCGCCTCGGTGTCGGATGGTCGCTGCCAGTACCCGGCGAACAGGTGGGGACCGCGCACCTCGACCACACCGGTCGTGCCGGCGGGCAGATCGTGGCCCTCGTCGTCGCAGACTCGGAGTTCGACGTCGCGCAGCGCGAATCCGACGGTACCGGCGACGCGGTCACCGTCGTAGGGGTTCGATGTCATGATCCCGGCTTCGCTCATGCCGTAGCGCTCGCAGATCCGGTGGCCGGTGCGCTCGGTGAACGCGTCGAAGACCGCATCGGGCAGGGGTGCCGAGCCGCAGGTGAAGAGGCGCATGTTCGCCACCCGGCTGCGATCGAAGCGGTCGTCGTCGAGCAGGCGGGTGTAGTGGGTGGGCACGCCCATGAGCACGGTCACCGTGGGCAGGGCTTCGATCACGCGGTCTCGGTCGAAGCGCGACAGAAAGGTGACCGGGACGGCGGAGAGCATGGCGCAGTGCAGGGCCACGAAGAGGCCGTGGACGTGGAAGAGCGGCAGGGTGTGGAGCAGATGGTCGGCGGGAGAGAAGTGCCATCCGTCGTGGAGGGCCCAGGCGTTGTGGCGGAGGTTCGCGTGGGTCAGTGCCGCCCCCTTGGGGCGGCCGGTGGTGCCCGACGTGTAGAGCAGGGCGGCCAGGTCGTCGTCGTCACGGGGACACAGGGGGACGGGCTCGGTGGTCGCCGCCTCGGCGGCGATGGCGGCGAGTCGGGCGTCGTCGACGACGAGGGCCGGGTCGGCATCGCCGACGAAGTAGTCGACCTCGTCGGCGGTGAACGCGGGGTTGAGCGGGACGTAGACCGCCCCCGCGTGGAGACACCCGAGATACAGCGCCACGACATCGGTCGACTTGTCGGCCGTCGCCAGGACCCGATCACCGGGATTCACCCCATGGGCGTGGAGCACGCCGGCGAACCGGGCCGCTCGGTCGAAGATCGCCCCGTAGGTGACCTCGTCGCCGTCGGGACAGTGCAGGAAGACGTGTTCGAGGCGCGTCGCGGCCGCATCGATCAGGGTGGCGAGGAAGTTGCCCGCGGCGGGCACCGGCTCAGCCCTGGTAGAGGATCTGCGACGTGTAGACGAGCGAGGGCTTCTCGTTGCCCTTCACGTGCGTGGCCGACTCGAAGCTGAGGAGGGTGCCGGCCCGGTGGGCTTCGGCCCCGATGAGTCGACTGCGTGCGTGCACGGTCGAACCGGCCGGCACCGGCGACAGGAAGCGAGCCCCGCCGCAGCCGAAGTTGACGGCGTTCTTCACGCCGGAGAGCTCGACGGGCACCGAGATGAGCATCGGCATGAGGCTCATGGTCAGGTAGCCGTGGGCGATCGGGCCACCGAAGGGGCTCTCGCGCTCGCACCGTTCCACGTCGATGTGGATCCACTGACGGTCGCCGGTGAGCTCCGCGAAGTCGTTGATCATCTCTTGGGAGACGACGATCTCCTTGCCCCAGTCGCCGTACTCCTCACTGGCGTGGGCGTTGATGGCGTCGATGTCGTCGAAGGCGATGCTCATGGGTCTTTCTCCTGCTCTCAAGCGATCCGGTCGATCATGTCACGGGTGATCCGGTTGCGTTGGGGTCGGCCCTGCACGAATCGTTCGACCTCGTCGCACACCCAGTCGCTCATCCGGGCGAGCTCCGTGCCCTGTGATCCGGCGATGTGGGGCGTGGAGATCGCGTTGGGCAGGGATCGCAGTGGATGGTCGTCGGGGAGGGGCTCGACGGGGTCGGTGACGTCGATGATCGCGAAGAGTCGGCCGGTCTCGAGCTCGGCGGTCAGGGCATCGAGATCGAGACAGTGACCGCGCGACGTGTTGATCACCGTGGCGCCGTCGGGGAGGGCGGCCAGGTGTTCGGCCGCCACCAGGTTGTGGGTGGCCGGGAGCGCCGGCGCGTGGATCGACAGCACGTCGGATCGCCGGCAGAGCTCGAGGAGATCGTCGACCTTGGTGCCCCCCAGCGACTCGACCGCGGCATGGTCGACGAAGGGGTCGTAGATCGCCACATCGAGGTGGGGGAACGGTTCGAGGAGTTCGGCCACGCGACGCCCGATGAGCGAGGCCGACACGAGGCCGATGGTCTTGTCCCAGTTGCCGTGCGCCGCGGCGCCGGGGGGAGGAGTCCATGCGTCGCGGCCGGCCTGCGCATCGATGGCCGGAAACACGCGCTTGTTGGCGAGCAGGATCATGGCGAGCGTGTATTCGGCCACCGGCTCGGCGTTGGCCCCGGCCCCCGAGGTGACCACGAGGTCGCGGTCCCAGATCTCGTCGATGCCGTACCACTTCACCGTGCCCGCGGCGTAGGCGAACATCCGCAGCTTCGGGGCCCTGGCCAGCGTCGCCGCGTCGAAGAGCGGGGTGCCCCAGTGACCGACGATGATCTCGGCCTCGGCCAGCAGGGCATCGGCCCGGGGATCGTCCCACGACGCGAGCGGCTCCCGATCGAGGAGCCGGCCGGCCCGATCGAGGCGGTCGAGGGTCGCGTCGTCGAAGGCCCGCAGGCCCTCCATGTGGGCGATCACGATCGCAGGCCGGGTCATGGTGGAGGATCTTCGTTCCCGTTCGGCCCGGTGGCAAACGCCGGGTATGGTCCGGCCATGAGCGCACCTACTCTCACGCAGGACGGCGAGCTGTTCGTCATCGACTTCGGCGACGATCTCAACACCATCGACCACGCGTGGGTCGACGGGATGAACGCCCTCCTCGATGAGGTCGATGCCGCCACGGGCCCGAAGGTGCTGGTCACGACCGGCACCGGAAAGCACTATTCGAACGGTCTCGACGTCGAATGGATGAGTGGGAAGGCCTCCGAGGAGATCGTCGCCTACGTGAACTCCGTCGAGAAGGTGCTCGGCCGAATCCTGACCTTCCCGGCGCCCACGGTCGCCGCCATCAACGGCCATGCGTTCGGTGCAGGGGCCTTCTCGGTGATCGCCCACGACCATGCCGTGATGAGAGATGACCGCGGATTCGTGTGCTGGCCGGAGGTGCACCTCGGGATGGGGTTCAGCCGCGGCCTGCTCGCGATGATCCGGAATCTGCTGCCGCCGGCTGTGGCCAGGGAGAGCATCGTCACCGGTCGTCGCTACGCCGCCGGCGACGCGGTGGCGGCCGGATTCGTCGACCGGGCGGTGCCGCTCGACGAGCTCCTCACGGCGGCCGCCGACCTCGGACTGCCGCACGCGGCAACCGCCGAAGGGTCGATCGCACAGATCAAGAAGCAGCTGCACCGAGACGTGATGGACGTCCTCGGCACCGGCTGAGGGCCGGCGTCAGTTCTTCGGGACCTTGCTCCAGGCGATTTCCTTGTCGACGCGGGGCTCGCCGGGGAGGCCGAGCATCTGCTCGCCCATGATGTTGCGCAGCACCTCGGAGGTGCCGCCCTCGATCGAGTTGGCCCGGGCCCGGAGGAAGGCGTAGCCGAGGCCGTTGGACGCGCCGTCGAGATCGACCACGCCGGGCCGCCGGAAGGTGTAGTCGAAGTCGATCTGGCCCTCCATGCCCTGCAGCGTGACCGCGTAGCTGTAGACGTCCTTGTTGAGCTCTGCGCCGGCCAGCTTGGCCACCGACCCCTCGGGGCCGGGCTGCCCCTTCTTGGCCGCTTGGATCGCCCGCATGTTGGTCAGCCGGAGCGTCTCGGCTCGAACCCACAGCTGCATGAGTTCGTCGCGCTGGGCCGGCCCCTGCTGGTGTTCACCCACGCTCTGGTAGAGCTTCACGAGATGGCTGATCGGTCCGCTCCCCATCTTGGGGGCGCCGCCACCGCCACCGCCACCGATGGCGGTGCGCTCGTTCATGAGGGTGGTGAGCGCGGCGCGCCAGCCCTCGCCACGATCGCCGATGCGATAGGCGTCGGGGACCCGGGCGTCGGTCATGTAGACCTCGTTGAACTCGGCCTCGCCCGTGATCTGACGCAGGGGCCGGACCTCGACGCCTTCGCCGTGCATGTCGATGGCGAAGTAGGTCATGCCCTTGTGCTTGGGCATGTCGGGGTCGGTCCGCGTGACGAGCATGCCGAAGTCGGCGATGTGGGCGAGCGTGTTCCACACCTTCTGGCCGTTGATGATCCATTCGTCGCCGTCCTGAACGGCCTTGGTGCCGAGACCGGCGAAGTCGGAGCCGGCGCCGGGCTCGGAGAACAGCTGGCACCACTTCTCCTCGCCGGTGAACATGGGGCGGAGGAAGCGGTCGTGCTGTTCGTCGCTGCCGTGGGCGAGGATCGTCGGACCGGCCAGGGCGATGAAGAACATCGACGGGTCCATCGGCTTGGCACCGGCCTCACCGAGTCGACGGTTGACGTCGCGCTGGAGCTGCGGCCGTACGCCCAACCCGCCCTTGCCCTCCGGGTACTGGACCCAGGCGAGCCCGGCGTCGAACTGGTGGCCACGGAACTCCTCGTAGGACTCAGCTGTCGGGTCGTGTGCGGCCAGGAGGGAATCGAGGGCGGCGTTGACCTTGTCGAGTTCTGCGTCGGTCTGGGAGGCGATGGTCATAAGTGGCAGTTTGCCTGACAGTTTCTTCCGGGGGCAACCCCCGGCTACGGTCCGGGAGATGCAGATCGCCTTTCACTTCGACGTGATGTGCCCGTGGGCGTACCAGACCTCCAAGTGGATCCGCACGGTGCGCGAGGCGCAGCCGGCCGACGATCCCCTCGAGATCGACTGGCGCTTCTTCTCCCTCGAGGAGATCAACCGCGAGGAGGGCAAGAAACACCCGTGGGAGCGCGAATGGTCCTACGGATGGGGCATGTTGCGGGTTGCGGCGATGCTGCGCCGCACCTCCATGGACGATTGCGATCGCTTCTACGAAGCCGCGGGCCGGGCGTTGCACGAAGACGGTCGCAAGCCCCACCGCCCCGAGGTCGCCGAGGAGATCTGTGAGGAGATCGGCGCGGACCCCGCGATGGTGCAGGCGGCCATTTCCGACCCGACGACCCATGACGACGTGAAAGCCGATCACGACGCGATCGTGCACTCGGGCGGCTTCGGCGTGCCCACGATTATCTTCCCCGCTGATCGGCAGGTCTACGGCCCGGTGGTCGCCCCGGCGCCGGTCGGCCAGGAAGCCCTCGACCTCTGGGACCTCACCGTCGCGTACTCGAAGGTGAACCACCTCTACGAGCTGAAGACGCCCAAGTCCGACGACGACATGACCCACATCGCCACCGTGTTCAAACCGTATTTCGAAGCCCGTGAATGGGAGAGCAGGGAGAAGCCCGCACGATGACCCACCAACTGTCCGACTACATCGACGCCCACCGGGGGCTGTTCGCCCACTACAACGACCTGGCCGATCGGCTGTCCGACGAGCAGATGGCGACCCAGTCGCTCTGCCCGGACTGGGACGTGCGGGGCGTGATCGCCCACACCCTCGGCGTCGAGGTCGTGCTCACGGGATGGGAACCCTCGACCGAGGTGCCGCCCCCCTTCGAGACGCTCGGCGAGTTCAACGCCGCGGTCGACGCGATGAGTCGCAACGACCTCGCCGACCGCGTGCAGGCGGTCACCGCCGCCCGGCTCGCCGATCTCGAACAACTCGACCCGTCGGCGCTCGACGAGGCGTCCATCACCCCCATGGGCATCAAGACGTATCGCCGGTTCCTGCAGGTCCGGGTGTTCGACATGTGGGTCCACGCCCGTGACATCGCAATCCCGCTGGGGGAAGCGCTGGACGACACCGGTGCGGCAGCCGAGATGGCCCTCAAGGAGGTCGACGACTCGATCGGCTTCATCGTGGGCAAGAAGATCGGCCTGCCCGAGGGCAAGTCGATCGTGTTCCACATCCGTCCCCGCGGTGGTGAGCAGGGCGTGGATCGCGACATCGCGGTCTCGGTCGACGGCCGTGCCACCCGGGTCGACTCGGTCGACTTGCCCGATGTCGAGGTGACGACCGACGTCGGCACCTTTGTGATGCTCGCCGCCGGTCGGATCGACCCACAGGCGCAGAGCGACGCCGGCACGATCTCGTGGTCCGGCGACGACGAATGGGGCCGTACCGCCGCCCTCAACCT
This sequence comes from Acidimicrobiales bacterium, assembly GCA_040263275.1. GTDB lineage: Bacteria > Actinomycetota > Acidimicrobiia > Acidimicrobiales > Aldehydirespiratoraceae > JAJRXC01. The sequence goes on along the minus strand of JBDQKM010000017.1, from coordinate 21,516 downwards.
CGCCTACACGGGCTAGTCACGCATCGCGACCGGCTCTCTTGAGGTGGCGTCCATGACGACGCGGCCGCCCAGCGGTTCCTCGAGCGTCACCGTGTGGTCGTAGAACACGCCTTCCGCCTCGCAGAAGTCGACGTCGGTTCGACGGTGGGCGATCAACTCGACGACCACGGTGTCGGCCGTCTCCTCCACCCGCAGGTCGTGCCCGGTCCAGCAGCTCTCGTTGCCGACGATGGCGTGGGTGGTCAGCGTCGGTTGGCCGACGCCGACCTCGTAGCTGCTGTACTCGTCCGACAACCCGACGGCTTCCTCGCGCGTCGGTGTGCCACACGACGAGACGAGGAACAGGATCGCGACGAGGGCCGCAGCGCGCAGCATGCGCTCCTGTCGGCAGTGCCGGCTACTGGCGTGAGAGTTCGGCCCGCATCTCGGCTTCCATTGTCTCCGCATCGGCCCGGTGGTGGAGCTGGATGTCGATCAGCTTCACCCGCCCGCCGTAGGGGAACCGGCCGGTGTACTCACGGCTCACCGGGGAGAGACCGCCGCGGCCCAACGAGGCACCGACCGACGACATCATCCCGGCGACCCACGGAACTTCGCCCGCCGCGACCGGCTGGCCGTCTACCGACAGCCGGACGATGCCGCGACGTCCGGCGACCCGCAGGAAGTCGACCCGGAACTCGGTGGCACCCGCCGGCACGGCTTCACCCGAGCGGACGATCGTGTGATCGTCGAAGGCGTTGTAGTCGAACACGAGGTGGCCGTCCTTCACGAAGAAGGCGACGCCGGAGTTCTCGGTGCCGGTCGAGTAGAGGACGCCGTCGGCCACCCCGTCGACGGAGGCGGTCATCGTCCACGAGCGGCCGCCCAGGGTCGCCCCGGCCTGTCCGGGCACGTCGGACATCGGCGGCCGGTAGACGTAGTGCATGTCGGCCGGGTGCGGGGACCGTTCCCGATAGCGGTTGCCGAAGAGTTCGATCATGCGCTCGTCGAGCGGGAGGACACCCTCCTTTTCGGCCTCCTGCCACCAGAGGTCGATCATCTCGGTGAGCTTCTCGGGCATCGCCTCGGCGAGGTCGTTGCACTCCGAGGGGTCCTCGGCGAGGTTGTAGAGCTCCCAGCGGTCCTCGTCGAAGGGGACGCCGCCTTCGTGGCGGGTGACCGCCTTCCAGCCGTTGTGCCAGAGGCCGCGATGGCCGGCCATCTCGTAGTACTGGATCTCCTTGGCAGTGGCAGCATCGGCGTCGGTGAACGTGTAGGTCATCGGCACGCCGCTGACGGGCATCTGCTCCAGCCCGTTGCGGGTGGCAGGCGCCTCGATGCCGAGCATGTCGTAGACGGTCGCCGCGAGATCGTTGACATGGTGGAACTGGCGCCGGATGCCGCCGGCGTCGGTGACCTTGTCGGGATAGTGCACGACCAGCGGCACGTGGACGCCGCCCTCGTGGGTGTTCTGCTTGTACCACTTGAACGGGGTGTTGCCGACCTGCGCCCACCCCCAGGGGTAGTTGGTGTGGGAGTGCGGCCCACCGATCTCGTCGAGATGCTCGACGGCTTCGTCGGGAGTCTCGAGGATGCCGTTGAAGAACTTCATCTCGTGGAGCACGCCGAACGGCCCGCCCTCCTGGGACGCACCGTTGTCGCCCAGGACCATGATGATCGTGTTGTCGAGCTCACCCTGTTCGCGCAGGTCCTCGACGAGGCGGTCGATCTGGTCGTCGGTGTGCTCGAGGAACGCGGCGAACGCCTCCTGCAGTCGGCAGGCCAGCGCGCGGGTGTTGTCGTCCATGTCGTCCCAGGCAGCGACGCCGGGGTTGCGGGGGGCGAGTTGGGTCGTGGCCTCGGTGATGCCCAGTTCGACCTGTCGTTCGAACCAGCGCTGGCGGACGATGTCCCAGCCCTCGTCGTACTTGCCGCGGTACTTGTCGAGATACTCCGGCGGCGCCTGGTGGGGCGCATGCGTCGCGCCGAAGGCGCAGTAGAGGAGGAACGGCCGATCGGGGCGGACCGACTTCGAGTCGTGGATGAACTCGATGGCCCGGTCGATCATGTCCTCACTGAGGTGGTAGCCGTCGGTCCCACCCGACATCGCCGGAGGGTCGATGTGGTGGTTGTCGTAGGTAAGGCTCGGGCTGAACTGATCGGTTTCACCTTCGAGGAAGCCGTAGAACCGGTCGAAGCCCCGCTGGAGGGGCCAGTGGTCGAACGGGCCGGCCGCCGAGCACTGCTCCATGGGGGCGAGATGCCACTTGCCGACTGCAAAGGTCGCGTAGCCCTCGTCGTGCAGCACCTCGGCGACGGTTGCGGCGTGCTTCGAGATGTGGCCGGTCATGTGGGGGAAGCCGGTGTTGAAGTTCGACACGCCCCGCATGCCCACGGTGTGGTGGTTTCGACCGGTGAGGAGCGCGGCGCGGGTGGGAGAGCACAACGGGGTGACGTGGAAGTTCGTGTAGCGCAGGCCGTTGGCGGCCAGCGCGTCGACGGCCGGGGTCTCGATGTCCGACCCGTAGCAGCCGAACTGGGAGAAGCCCAGGTCGTCGAACAGGATGATGACGACGTTGGGCGCGTCCTCGCCGGGGTGGGGCGGTGCCGGGAAGTCGGGTTCGGACTCCGCCAGCGTGCGCCCGATCGTGCCGTTCCATTCGCCGTACGTCTTCACCGGAGGCCCCCTCTACCGCAGCGTCGTCCTACGCTGTCCTGGCAGACAATACGATCGGCAAACTATTGTCTGCAACAGTGACAAAACTTCTGAGGGACGCCTGATGAAACTTTCCATGACGCTCAACTACTCGGGCGACCCGAGGGCTGCGGCCGAAGAGGCCGCGCAGCTCGAGCGGGCCGGCGTCGATGTCGGCTGGGTCGCCGAGCTCTACAGCTTCGACGCCGTGTCGATCCTGGGCTATCTCGCGGCCAAGACCGAGACCATGGAGCTCGGGTCGGCCATCCTGCCGATCTACTCCCGGACCCCCACGCTCACCGCCATGACCGCGGCCGGGCTCGACGCCGTGTCCGACGGTCGATTCATCCTCGGCATCGGCGCGTCGGGTCCGCAGGTGATCGAGGGCTGGCACGGTGTGGTCTACGACAAGCCCATCGGTCGACAGAAGGAACTCATCGAGATCTGCCGCAAGGTGTGGCGTCGCGAGGTCGTGGTCCACGACGGCCCCAACTACCAACTGCCGTTGCCGGAAGACCAGGGCACCGGCCTCGGCAAGCCGCTGAAGCTGATCAACCACCCCAAGCGGGCCGACATCCCGATCTACATCGCCTCGCTCGGCCCGAAGAACGTCGAGGTCACCGCCGAGGTGGCCGACGGCTGGATTCCCGTCTTCTTCCACCCCGACAAGGCCGACCAGGTCTGGGGCGCCGACCTCAAGAAGGGGCTCGAGAACCGCGACCCGTCGCTGCCGCCGCTCAACATCGTCGCCGGCGGCACCGTCGCCATCGTCGACGACGAGGACAAGGCTCAGCAGATCCGCGACGGCGGACGCTTCATGACCGCGCTCTACGTCGGGGGCATGGGTGCCAAGGGCAAGAACTTCTACAACAACATCTTCCAGAAGTACGGCTACGAGGAAGAGGCCGAGAAGATCCAGGATCTCTACCTCTCGGGTCGCAAGGAAGAAGCCATGGCCGCGGTGCCCCAGGACTTCCTCGATGCCACCGCCATGGTCGGTTCCGAGGGTCAGGTGCGTGAGCGCATCGAGGCCTACCAGGCCGCCGGCGTGACCCACCTCCAGATCACGCCGGCCGGCGGCGACCGTCTCGGTCTCGTCGAGAAGGTCAAGAACTGGATCAGCTGATGGGTGCGATCCGTACTGCGGCCAAGACCTTCCTGTCGAAGACCGATCCGTCGGTCTACCTCGCGCTGCCCCGACCGATCGACCCGGCCGACTACGAACTCCCCGAGCTCGACGGTTCGGGTGTGCCGGTCGCCGAGATCCCGCTCGACGGGACCAAGGACGATGCGTCGCCCGAGGTGTGGGCCCCGCGCTCGTTGGCGGCGTCCCGTGAGCCGTTGGCCCCCGGATTCCCCGATCTGCGCGGCGTGTGGGAGGTCTACGAAGGCCGGATGACCGGCAGCGTGCAGCGCATCGAGCAGGCCGGCAACCGGATCACGATCACCGTGGGCGGCCTCGTCCACGACATGTTCTGCGACGGCACGCTCGAGAACGGCGTCGACGACATCGGTGGGTTCAGCGGCTCGCGGATCCGCGTGGCCGCCTCGATGGAGGACGGTGTGCACAAGCTGCGCCCCGGCGGCAAGAAGGTCGTCGCCGTCACCCGGCGGCTGAGCGACGACGGCACCGAGCTCCTCTGGCGCTACGGCCCGGGGAAGAACCGGTGTCGGCGTCTCACCGAGGTGCCGATGGACCACGCCCCCACGCGGGCCGCGGTCGAAGCCGCTCAGCGGTAGGTCGTCGCCAGCAGCAGGTCGTACTGGCTGATCTCGTAGGTCTGGACCGCTGCCTGTGCGGCTGCGAGGCGGCGCACCTTGTCGCTGCCGGCCAGACCCGCGGCGGCCTCGGCCATCGCGGCCCCACTCAGGTGGTGGGCTCGCATCAACTCGAGCCACATCCTCCCCTGATCGAGCCCGGTCGCCAGCGAGAGCTTCTGGAGCTCCTCGTCGCTGGCGAGCCCCGGCATCAACGCCTGCGGCATGCCCGCACCGTCGTTCATACCCATCCACGCCATCACGATCTCGGGTTCGGCTGTCGACTCGCCCCAGTCCGCGAGCCAGGCCCGCATCTGGCCGATCTCCATCGCCTGGTTGGTGAGGACCTCGGTCGCCGCGGCCTGCACCGGGTCGCCCGTGTCGCGCCCGAGCACCCGCTGACACATCACCAGAGCCTGCAGATGGTGGGTGGTCATGTCGGTGCAGAAGCCGATGTCGGCCGAGTTCGGTACGGCCGCGGCGGCCGCCGGGTCGCCGATGGGACTCGCGATTCCGGCTGCGGCACCGATCACCGCGGCGCCGCTGAACTGAAGGAACTGCCGACGGGCGTTCATGCCGGCGGCCGGCCGAGCTCGCCTCCACCGCCACCGGCGGCGTCCAGATCGACGACACCCGTGTAGCACCCGAGCACGTAGGGGAAGGTGTCGGTCGTGTAGTAGGCGTAGCTGCCGTCGGCATCGGTCAGGCCGTTGCATTCGTCGAGGTCGCCGCTGCCCTCCACGTAGGAGTGGGCACTCCACGTGTCGGTGGCGAAGAGCGACTCGTCGGTCAACTCCCACGACGATGTGTAGATGCCGTTGCCCGTGTAGATCGGGTAGCCGTCGAAGGCGTAGCCGAACAGCTGAGATTCGGCCGCGACTTCCTCCGGCGAGTACAGACAGTCGGTCGTCTCGCTCGTGCTGAACAGGTGCATGTGGAATCCGGTCGGGCCGTTGTGGCTTCCGCACTCGCTCAGCGCACCGAGGGAGAGCACGTCGCCGCCCTGGCCTTCGGTCAGGCCGTAGATCGGGATGCCGTTGACGGCCACGGCGGCCGACCCGAGCGCGGGTACCGCGGTGGGCTCGTCGGCCACCACCGGCTCGGCGGGAATCGTGAACACGAGATCGGCGGGTCGGGGGTCCCCGGGCGACGTCTCGATGTAGGTGTAGTCGGGGATGCCGTTCGAAGTGATGACGATCGTGTCACCCGTGCACATGGCACTCACCTCCGGATCGGCGAGGTCAGGGTTGGCCGAGCCGGCGGTGACGAACGCCGCGGCCACGTCGTCGCACCCGTCGGCGATGTCGATCGCCTCAGCCGGCGTGTCGGTCGTCGTGGTCGAGTCGGCGGTCGTGGTCACCGTGGTGGTGGACTCGTCGACGGGTGCCGCGTCGTCGGCGTCGCTGTCGTCGCTGCACGCCGTGGCGATCAGGCTGCACGCGAGCAGAAGGGCGAGGAGTGGTCGGAGTGACGTCATGGCCGGCACGGTACGAACCGGCGTGAAGCGAACAGTAAGAGCGCGTCAGTCGGCGTCGCGCTGGGCGGCGATGAAGGGGCCGAGGTTGTCGAGGGCATCGCCGAGGTTCTTGCGCATCTGCCCGTTGGCCCCCTTGAGGAGCAGCGACAACGGGAACTTGCCCTCGATGCCCATCTTGTAGGTGACGGCGCAGCGTCCGTTGCCGAGATCGTCGATGGTGACGAGCTCGATCATCGACTTCAGCCCCGGGACCGTCGCGGACAGCACCACGAAGCCCCACCGCTCGCCCGGCTCCCAGACGTTGAACTCCTCGTCGACGGCGACCCGCTTGTTGATGAACACGCGCCGGTTCGACCCCACGCCCTCATCGAGGTCGCCGAAGCGCTCGACCCGGATGATCGTGGAGAACCACTCGGGCCAGCGCTCGTGGTCGGCGAGGGCCGCGAAGATCTCCTCGGAGCTCGCCTCGATCTCCCTCGTGGCGCTCGCCTGGAAGGGTGCGGAATGGATCCACTCGGGCGGTTGTCTCGTCAGCTGTCCCATGGCGCACTCTTGCACGCGGCCTAGCGTCGAGGCCATGCGTGAGGTCGACGACCCGACGGAGTTGGCCGAGCTCTTCGGCCAGGACCGTTCGGTGCACCCCTACGGTCTGGCCGACCTGGACTCGCCGGTCTGGGAGCGCAGTGTGTGGTTCCGGCGGGGGGACGCCGCCGCCGGCATCGTGGATCTCGGTGACGAAGTGACGACGGTCTACGCGATCTCGACCGCCGACCCATCCGGCTCGATCGCGCTGGTCGTCGAGTTGCTCGACCGCATTCCGGCGGGAGCGATGATCACCGGGCCGATCGGTCTTGCTGCCGCCATGGCCGGGGAGTGTCCGGTCGATGATCTCGGCCTCCACGTGAAGTACGTGCTCGTCGACTCGGACCGGCTCCCCGCCGTGACCGGCACCGTCGATCTCGCCGCCGACGATTTCGCGCGGCTCGCCGCGCTCCACGCCACCGACCCCGGTGCCGCGTTCGTGCTCGAGTCGATGCTGGCCGATGAGACGTTCGTCGGATTGCCGCACCCCGACGGCTCGTCGCGGCTGGCCGCCGCGGCAGGCACCCACTGCGTGAGCACGCGGCACGACATCGCCGCGGTCGGCGGTGTCTTCGTCGATCCGGCCTTCCGTGGCCGGGGACACGGTGCGGTCGTGACCGCAGCCGTGTGCCATCGTTTGCGCGGTCGGGTGTCGACGATCGGCCTCAACGTCGCTGCGTCGAATATCGCGGCGCGCCGCAGCTACGAGCGCCTGGGCTTCGTGGCCTGTCTCGACTACGAAGAAGTGATCGTTCACCCCGAACACGCACCCCGGTAGACCTCGCCGTGACGAGTGTCTGACACCGGGGTGACGGGTCAGGCGGCGAAGTTGGCGGCGACGAACTCCCAGTTGAGCAGGTGCTCGATGAAGGTGTCGACGTAGGCCGGGCGGGCGTTCTGGTAATCGAGGTAGTACGCGTGTTCCCACACATCGATCGTGAGGAGTGCGGTCTGGCCGTGGGCCAGCGGCGTGTCGGCGTCGTCGGTCTTCACGATGGCGAGGCCGTCGCCCTCACGCACGAGCCAGGTCCAGCCCGATCCGAAGTTGCCGACCGAGTCGGCCTTGAACTGCTCCTTGAACGCGTCGACCGAACCGAAGCTCGACTCGATCGCGGCGGCGAGGTCGCCGCTGGGATCGCCGCCGCCCTCGGGCGACATGCAGTTCCAGTAGAAGGTGTGGTTCCAGACCTGGGCGGCGTTGTTGAACAGCCCGCCGGGTCCGGCGGCGCGGACGATGTCTTCGAGCGAAGAGTCGGCGTGGTCGGTGCCCTCGATCAGCCCGTTGAGGTTGTTGACGTAGGCCGCGTGATGTTTGCCGTAGTGGAACGAGATGGTGCGCTCGCTGATGTGGGGTTCGAGAGCGGTGTCGCTGTAGGGCAGTGCGGGGAGGTCGATGGCCATGGTGGACTCCTCAAGAGGCGGGGTTTCGCCAAAGCTACCCTGTCCTATTTCCGCCGCCTACCCTCTCTTCGCGAATCGCGGAGATTCAGCGCGCATCGCGACGCCAGGCGCAGAGGAGATCGGTGATCAGTTCGGGATCGACCGCGGTCGACGACCGGACGACCACCAGTGAGTCCTCGAGGAGCGGGGCCGACCAGAGGTTCATGGTGTCGTCGGCGGTGAGGAGCCATAGGCGCACGCCGACTTCGGGGGCGTACTGGTCGATCGCATCGTCGATGGACCAACGCTCGCGGGCCGCGGCGATGTAGGCGTCACCCACCTCCGAGCCGCCGGTCGCGACCAGCCACGACTGGCCGATCTCCGTGCCGTCCGCGGCGGTCAGTGTCCTGGCCGCGAAGGGTTGGGTCGCCTCCACCTGCTCGGCATCGACCGGGCCGTCGAACGTGACGATCTCGGGTGGGTCGAGCTCGGCCACGCCGAACTCCTCGGGAAACGCGTCCAGGAGCTCCGCCACCCGCGCGGTGTCGCCGGTGTAGTCGAGGCTCTCGTCGAGCAGCAGCCCCGTGACGAAATCGATCGCCGGTGGGGTCTCCCACGGTGCCAGGCCCTCGCCGACCTCGCGGGGCGTGCCGGGGAGGAAGCCGGTGGCCGGGCGCGCCCCTCCGACCAGAGAGGGTGGTGGTTCGGAGGTCGTCGGTTCGATCTCGACGGTGGTGGTGGAGGCCGGTGGGGGGAGCGAGTTGGCCGAGGGTGCCGGATCCGGGCGGGTCAACACGAAGGCGATGCCTGCTCCGATGACGAGCAGGGCGGCCACGCCGACCCCGAGCTTGCGGAGTTCGTTGTTCTCGAGCGAGTCGGTCCACTTCGGTGCCGGCGGCGCCTCCGTCGGCGCGACCGCCTCCAGGGCCGACATCCCGCAGATCGCACAGATCGTCGATTGGGAGATGGCCCTGCAGTGGGGGCAGGTCTTGAAGCCGTCGAGACTCACACCCCCCCGATCGGCGGATCACCCGCCGACTGTGAGGAAGTGCGCGATGCGGTGCCTCGACCTAGATGCGCTCGAAGTAGCGGCGCATCTCCCAGTCGGTGACCGCGGCATCGGCTGCCGCGATCTCCTGGGCCAGGTGGTGGCCGTAGTGTTCGACCACGTCGTCACCCAGCAGGCGCCGTGCGTCGGCGCTCGCCACGAAGCGGTCGCTGGCCTCGTGGAGGGTGGTCGGCACGGTGGCCACGTCGTCGGCCGCGTAGACGTCGCCGCGGAACTCGTCGGGCGGTTCGATCCGGTTGCGGATGCCGTCGAGGCCGCTGGCGATGGCCGCCGCGTAGGCCAGGTACGGGTTCACGTCGGCGCCCGGGATCCGATTCTCGATCCGCAGGCCCGCCCCGGCACCGACGATCCGGAAGCCGGCGGTGCGGTTGTCGGTCGACCACGCGATCCGGGTCGGGGCCCACGACTGGCTCTGGTATCGCTTGTAGCTGTTGATGGTCGGCGCGTAGCAGACCATCAGGTCGGCGGCATGCTGCATCCAGCCGCCGAGGAACCAGCGGAAGACATCGGAGTGGGACTGATCGCCCGGCCCCACGAAGGCGTTGCGGTCGCCCTCCCAGAGCGAAAGGTGGATGTGGCAGGAGCTTCCGGGCTGGTCGGCATCGGGCTTCGCCATGAACGTCACGCTCACACCCTGGGCGTCGGCGAGTTCCTTCATGGCCTGCTTCATCACGACTTGACGGTCGGCCATCGTCAGCGCGTCGGCGTAGCGGACGTTGAGTTCGTGCTGGCCGATGGCGGCCTCGCCCTTGGAGTTCTCGACCGGGATCTCGCTCGCCCGCAGGGCGCGACGCGCGGCGCCGACATAGTCCTCGACGCGGGAGGCCTGGAGCAGGTGGTAGTCCTCGACGTACCAGCCGGCCGACTCCAGATCGCGAAAGCCCTTCTCGTGGGCCCGGCGGTAGCTGTCGCGAAACAGGAAGAACTCCAGCTCGGACGCGGCTGCGGCGGTGAGCCCCTCGTCGGCCAGGGCATCGATCTGGCGTCGCAGGATCGAACGGGGTGCCACGGCTACCGGCGAATGGGTCGTGTCGTCGACCACGTCGCAGAGCACGAAGGCGGTGCGTTCGGTCCAGCCGGCCGGGCGGAGAGTGGCGAGGTCGGGGACGAGATGGAAATCGCCGTAGCCGGTGGTCCAGTTGCTGAACGCGTATCCCTCGACCGGTTCCATCTCCATGTCGACCGTGAGCAGGTAGTCGCAGGCATGGGTGCCGTCGTCGACCGCGCTCTCCAGGAAGAAGTCGGCGTCGAAGCGCTTGCCCATGGTGCGGCCGTAGTGGTCGGTGAATCCGACGACCACCGTGTCGATGCTGCCGTCGGCGACTTCGGTCCGGAGTTGGTCAAGATGCATGGATGGCTCCTGTGCAGGCGGCGGTGAAGACGGCCTCGGCGAAGGGCCGGTCGAACGGGACGGGATTCCCGCCGGCCGACGGATCGTCGACCGCGGCGGCGGCGATCTCCCCGACCGCCGCAGCGTCGACGCCGAGATCGACCAGCGTGTGGGGCACGTCCATCGCCGCTCGGAGGGCGATGATGTGGCGCAGGAACCCGTCGAAACCGTCGGCGATCCCGACATAGGCGGCCAAACGCTCGATCGTCGGTTCGATGGTCGCCCGATTGGCCTCGAGCACGTAGGGCATGACGACGGCGTTCGTCATGCCGTGATGGGTGTCGAAACGGGCCCCGATCGGGTGGGACAGTGCGTGCATGCCGCCGAGCCCCTTCTGGAAGGCGACCGCGCCCATGGCCGCGGCCACGAGCATCTGCCCCCGGCTCTCGATGTCGGTCGGGTCGTCGACGACGACCGGGAGGTGTTCGAGCACCAGGCGGCAGCCCTCGATGCCGATGCCGTGCGACATCGGGTGGAAGGCCGGCGAGCAGATCGCCTCGAGCGAATGCGACAACGCGTCGAGTCCGGTTCCCACGGTGAGTCCGCGGGGCAGGCCGATGGTGAGCTCGGGGTCGCAGATCACGGCGCGGGGCAGCATCGCCGGATGGAAGACGACCACCTTGCGGCGGGTGGACTCGTCGATGACCACGCCCGCCCGACCGACCTCGCTCCCGGTGCCCGCGGTGGTGGGCACGGTCACCACCGGTGCGATGGCCTGAGCGTCGGCCCGGGTCCAGTTGTCGCCGACGTCCTCGAAGTCCCACATCGGGAGGGTCTGGTCGACCATCAGCGCGATGACCTTGCCGACATCGAGGGCGGAGCCACCACCCACGGCGACGACGCCGTCGTGGCCTCCGGCCCGGTAGGCCGCCACGCCCGATTCGACGTCGCGCCCGACCGGGTTCGGTCGCAGGTCGTGGAAGGTGCCGTGTGCGAGGGGCTGCAGCGCCGCTCGGATCGTGTCGATCACGGGCAGCGCGGCGAGTCCGGGGTCCGTCACGATCAGCGGCCGTTCGATGCCGGCCTCGCGACAGACCGTGGCGAGTTCGGCGATCCGTCCGGCCCCGAAACGGATCGGAGTCGGATAGCCCCAGTCGGCGAGGGTCGACGCCCCCGTCACAGTTCGCCGCTGGCCAGGAGCTCGGTGGGATGGCGGACGTCGAGCACGCCGAGGTACCCGCCGCCGGTCGCGATCGCGTCGTGGGCCTTGTAGCCGATGAGCTCCTGGGCGCGCAGGGGCAGCTCGCGGACGACGTCGGGCGGGGTCGCCAGGACGTTGTTCTCCTCGGTGCGCAACCAACCGACGACGAAGCTGGTGTGGAACCCTCGGCGCCACTCGGCCGCGGTCTCGTTGGTGCCGCCCGCGTGGAACGTCGAGCCGAGATAGATCACCGCTGCGCCCGCCGGCATCTCGGCGATCTCCAGCTCGTCGTCCTCGGGGTAGCGGTCGGGGGGCCAGTGGTTGCTGCCCGGGGCCAGACGGGTCGCCCCGTTCTCGGCGGTGAACGGGGTCAGCGCCACCAGGGAGGCCACCTGGATCTCGGGATGCGGCGTGGGCAGGAAGTTCCAGACGTCCTGGTCACGGTGGATGTACTGCTGCTCGGCGCCGGGCCCGCGCTGCAGCAGGTGCCCGATGTTGAGCTGCCATTCGGCGCAGCTCGGCCCGAGGACCCGTTCGTTCATCGCCTCGTAGAGCGGGTGGAGGAGCACCTCGTCGACATAGGTGCGCGAGCGCGAGGCGAGCCCGGTCAGGTGTTTCACCCGGGTGCCGAAGAAGTCGGCGATGAAGGGGTTGATGAACTCGCGGGTGGTCGGGTCGTCGGCATCGACGAGCGGACCGACTTCGGCGTTGAGCGCGGCGACGGTCGCGTTGTCGAGGAAGTCCTCGATGATCACCGCGCCGTGCTCGCACAGCGTCGAGTGGATCTCGTCGGGATCGTCGTCGCGACGCATGACCGGGAGCTGGGGCATGGGCCGACGTTAGAGCCCGGTCAGTCCAGCGTCGATCCGCTCACGATCGGCGGGCCGCTCCCGAGGTAGAACACGCCCGGGTAGCCGGCCGTCTCGAAGCCGAGACTGTCGTTGCGGGCCAGGGTCGGGTCGGTGATCATCGACCGGCCCGGGTGCTCGCGTGACCCGTCGTCTGCTCAGACGGCGCGGCTGACGAAGGTGCAGGGCTAATGTCGGCCTTCGATCACATCGAAGAGAGGTCTCCGGATGGTCAAGGCTGCTGTCTGTCGTCAATTCGGAGCGCCGCTCTCGATCGAGGAGATCACGGTCGCGCCGCCGGGTCCGGGCCAGGTGAAGGTCGCCGTCGAGGCCTGCGCGATCTGTCACTCCGACATCCACTTCATCGACGGCGCCTGGGGTGGACGCCTGCCCGCGGTCTATGGCCACGAAGCGGCCGGCACGGTGTCGGCGATCGGCGAGGGCGTCGGCACCGTCTCCGTCGGTGACCGCGTGGTCGTCTCGCTGATCCGGAGCTGCGGGACATGTCCCGGGTGTGCCAAGGGCATGCCGGTGACCTGCACGGGCCGCTTCACGATCGACGACACCCGCCCGCTCACCGATGCGACCGGGGAAACCCTGGTTCACGGGTTGAAGACCGGCACCTTCGCCGAGGAGGCGATCGTCGATGCATCCCAGGTCGTGGCGATTCCCGAGTCGATCCCGGTCACCAGCGCCGCCCTTCTCGGCTGCGGTGTCATCACCGGATTCGGCGCGGTCACCAACACCGCCCGGATCGAGGCCGGCGCTGATGCGGTCATCATCGGATGCGGCGGTGTCGGCCTCAACGCCGTGCAGGGCGCGGCGATCGCAGGGGCGGCCCAGGTGATCGCCCTCGACGTGGCCGACGACAAGCTCGAGGCAGCCCGCGAGTTCGGGGCGACCGCTGCGGTGTCTGCGCTCGCCGACGATGTCGCGGAACAGGTTCGTGCCCTCACCGGCGGCGCGGGTGCCGACTACGTCTTCGTGACGGTCGGCGCGAAGCCGGCGATCGAGCAGGCGTTCTCCCTGCTGGCCCCCGGTGGTGCGGTGGTGCTCGTCGGCATGACGGCAACCGGGGTCATGGTCGAGGTCGACGCCACCGACATCGCCGGCAACAGCCAACGAGTGCTCGGCTCGAAGATGGGGGCCGGTCGACTCCCGGTCGACATCCCCCTGCTCGTCTCGCTCTACGAGGACGGCCGGCTGAAGCTCGACGAGCTCGTCACCGCGACCTACCCGATCGAGCAGATCAACGAAGCGATCGACTCGGTCAAGCGGGGCGAGGCTCGCCGCAACGTCGTCGTCTTCGGGAGTGGATCATGAAGATCGCATCGTTCGAGACGTTCGTCGTCGCCAACCCTCCACCGTCGATGGGAGGGCGCTACTTCATCTTCGTGAAGCTGGTCACCGACGACGGCATCGTCGGCTACGGCGAGGTCTACACGGCCACCTTCAGCCCCGACGTGGTCGCCCGGATGACCGAGGACGTGTGCGAACGCCACATCGTGGGCAACGATCCCCACCACATCGAACGGATGTGGCGCAACGTCTACGGAGCGGGCTACACGCTGCGCCCCGACATCTCGTTGGGATCCGTGCTCAGTGGGATCGAGACCGCCCTGTGGGACATCGTGGGCAAGGCCCACGGCGTGCCGGTCTACGAACTCCTGGGCGGCAAGGTGCACGACCGGATCCGGGCCTACACCTACCTCTACCCGACTCCGGAGGAAGCGGTCGACGTCTACCAGGACGCCGCCGTCTACTCCGATCCGGCGCTGGCCGGACAGCGGGCGGCCGAGGAGGTCGAGAACCTCGGCTTCACCGCGGTCAAGTTCGACCCGGCCGGGCCCTACACGGTCTACGACGGCTACATGCCACCGCTCGAGGCCATCGACCGCAGCGTGAAGTTCTGTGCCGCCATTCGTGACGCCGTCGGGACCAGGGCCGACCTGCTCTTCGGTACCCACGGCCAGTTCACCGCCGCCGGGGCGATCCGCCTCGCCCGGGCCCTCGAACCCTTCGATCCGCTCTGGTTCGAGGAGCCCGTGCCGCCCGAGACCGTCGACGAGATGGCGCGGGTGGCCAGGCAGACGTCGATCCCGATCGCCACCGGCGAACGACTCACGACCAAGTACGAGTTCGCCCGGGTGGTCGAGGCCCAGGCCGCAGCGATCCTGCAACCGGCCCTGGGTCGGTGTGGCGGGATCCTCGAGGCAAAGAAGATCGCGGCGATCGCGGAGACGCACTACGTCCAGATGGCGCCGCACCTCTACTGCGGACCGATCGAGGCGCTGGCCAACATCCAGTTCGCCACCTGCACGCCCAACTTCCTGATCCTCGAAGCCATCCGTGACTTCGGCGGCTTCCACAACGAGTTGCTGACCACACCCATCGAGTTGGTCGACGGCTATGTCACTCCACCCACCGAACCGGGCATCGGCTCGACGCTGAACGAGGACGTCGCCCGCGCCCATCCGTGGACGGGCACCCAGTTGCACCTCGAGATGCAGCAGCAACCCGAGGTTCCCTGAGCACCGACCGCGCCCATCAACCGACCTCTGTGCCGTCGGGGCGGTAGACGTGCCATGCGCCGGTGGGGTCTCGCCAGATCGAGAACCCCTTCTGTTTCCACCGGTTGTGCTTCCCGCAGAGGGGTCCCCCGTTGCCGGGGTGGGTTCTGCCTCCTCGAGCGTGGTCGGTGGTGTGATCGATCTCGCAGCTCGAGATGGGGACCCTGCAGCCGGGCCAGGGGCAGTGCTCGTCGTTGAGTTGGACGGCCAGTCGGGCACCCCCGGTGAAGCGGCGGGCCCGACCGAGGTCGATCGTCACCCCCGCTCCGTCGACGACCGCTCGGCGGAACATGCGCACCAGCGCGTTGGCGCCCGCCTCGATCGGCTCGAGGGCGGTGCCGTCGATCGTGCGACAGATGGATGCCTCGGGATCGAGCGGCTGAGGTTTCTCGTCGGAGAGTCGGCGCATGGTTTCTTCGAAGGTGGCCGCGTCCCACACGATCGTGTGGACGAACTCGACGCCGACCGGTGATGCGGCGGCGCCGGCGGCGTCCTGGAACACCTTCCACAGCGCGTCGGCCCGACGTTGCGGTTCGGTGCGGGGCAGTTGGGCGGCGTGGGCATCGTCGCCGTGCTCGGCCCGGGCCTTCTCCCAGTCGGCGAGGCGTTCGGCGTCGGTGTAGTGCCGGAAGATGTCGTCGATCGAGGCGCCCTGCAAGGCGCCGAACCCGCCGCTGAGCTGCCAGCCGAGATCGATCGGATCCTGCAGCAGCGTGGCATTGCGGTTGTCGTGGGTGGCCGAGTTCTTCGGCTCGGGGCCGTCGGCATCGGCGAGGCGCTCCCAGCGCCGCACCTCGGCTTCGAAGTCGGCGAAGCTCAGCCGGCCGGCTCGGCGGAGGAACCACGCCTGGGCATCGGCCATCGCATCGCGGACGCGAGAGTTGGCATGGACCCGGGCGAGCAGGTCGAACTGATCGATGCCGAGCGTGCCCTCGCACAGGCCCGTCCAGACCTCGGGGAGGTCGACCTGCATCCGAGCGCCCCGGGCGCGGGCAGCCGCAGCCCGATGCGACAGGCAGGCAACCCGGCGGGTCATGGCCGTGGTCGACGCGTAGCCGTCGGACGAATGCACGCCACTCTCCTCGACGACTCGATACTGGTGCTGCTGCACGGCCCGGAGCCGTCGGGCCAGTTGTTCGGTGCGGCGGATCAGCGCACTCGCGCTGGCGGCGTCGGCCGGCGGGACATCGTGGCCGAGCAGCTCCTCGAGCGCCCTCTCGATGGTCGACATCGCACGGTCCGTGGACATGCAATGAACACTAGCGAGGGGGTCTGACATTGACCGGCCCCGTGGCCCGGGTCGGCCATGAAGGGTTCAGTGGTGGCGGACGAAGACGGGCCGGTCGGCCTGGGACCGCTCGGCGTCGTAGCGGTAGCCGTCCTGGTCGAACTCGAGCAGGGCGCGGGGCGACTTGATGCGGTTGCGGATGATCCATCCGCTCATCGACCCGCGAGCCCGCTTGGCGAAGAAGCTGATGATCTTGGGCTCGCCGCCCTCCTTGGAGTCGAGGAACACCGGGCTGACCAGGCGGGCCTCGAGCTTCTTGGTGTTGACGGCACCGAAGTACTCGTTGGACGCGAGGTTGATCAGCGCATCCGAACCCGGGCTCTCGGCCAGGTCGGCGTTGAGGTGCTCGGTGATCGTGTCGCCCCAGAACGTGTAGAGATCCTTGCCCCGCGTCGTCTTCACGGTCGATCCCATCTCGAGCCGGTAGGGCTGCATCAGGTCGAGCGGGCGAAGCACGCCGTAGAGGCCCGACAGAATCCGCAGCACCTTCTGGGCCTGGGTGAAGTCGCGTTCGGTGAAGGTGTTGGCCTCCATGCCCATGTAGACGTCGCCGCTGAACGCGAGGACGGCGGGACGGGCGTTGGCCGGGGTGAATGGCGTCTCCCAATCGACGAAACGCTCGTGGTTGAGCTCGCCGAGCGACTCGGAGATGCTCATCATCTTCGAGAGTTCACGTGGCGACTTCTTGGCCATGACCCCGACGAGTTCTCGGGACTCCTCGAGGAGCCGAGGCTCGGAGTGTTTCTTCGTGGGCAGCTTCGACGCGTAGTCGAGCGACTTGGCAGGCGAGACGACGATCAGCACCCTTCTGTTCTACCAGCCGATCGGCGCTGATCGTCAGCCCCGGCGGGGCCGCCCGAAGTGAGCGTGGTCAGGCGGGTTCGTTACTGCTTTGTTTCGGGCCGAAACGATCGGGCCGGGAGTGAGTAGGTTCGTCGCCGTGGATGTCCGGCCCGGCTATTTCGACGAGATGTACGGCGACGGATCCGCGCTGCGACCGCCGTATCGCCAGTACGAGGAGTGGTTCGCCCAGGAAGATCCCCGGCGACTGCTGAAGAAGTCGGCCGATGCCGAAGCCCTGTTCCGCCGCACCGGTATCACCTTCAACGTCTATGGCAGCGAAGAGGGCGACGAACGGCTGATCCCGTTCGACATCGTGCCCCGCATCATCGCGGCGCGGGAATGGGCCCGCGTGGAGCGAGGGATCGAGCAACGGGTCCGGGCGATCAACGCGTTCCTCCACGACATCTACCACCGTCAGGAGATCCTGCGGGCCGGTCGCATCCCCACCGAGGTGATCGCCGACAACGACGCGTTCCTGCCCGAGATGATCGGGTTCACGCCTCCCGGCGGCGTCTACACCCACATCGTCGGCATCGATCTCGTCCGCACCGACGACAACGACTTCTACGTGTTGGAGGACAATGCCCGCACCCCGTCGGGCGTGTCCTACATGCTCGAGAACCGCGAGACGATGCTCCAGATGTTTCCCGAGCTCTTCACCAAGAGCCGGGTCCGGCCGGTGAGCGAGTATCCCCGCGATCTTCGAGCCTCGCTCGCGGCGACCGCGCCACAGCGCACGTCGGGCCGTCCCCTCGTCGCGGTGCTGACGCCCGGCATCCACAACAGCGCCTACTTCGAGCATGCGTTCCTCGCCGACCAGATGGGGGCCGAGCTCGTGGAGGGTCACGACCTCTCCGTGGTCGACGGGCGCATCGCCATGCGCACCACCGAGGGTCCCGAACCGATCGACGTTCTCTACCGCCGGGTTGACGACGACTATCTCGACCCGCTGACCTTCAACCCGGCGTCGCTCCTGGGCGTGCCGGGGGTGATGGACGTGTATCGGAGCGGCGGGATCACCATCGCCAACGCGCCGGGCACGGGCATCGCCGACGACAAGGCCGTCTACTCGTACATGCCCGAGATCATCGACTTCTACACCGGTGAGAAGCCGCTGCTGCAGAACGTGCCCACCTGGCGGTGCAGCGAGCCGGACTCGCTCGCCTACGTCCTCGATCATCTCAGCGAGCTCGTCGTGAAGGAGGTCCACGGCTCGGGCGGCTACGGGATGCTCGTCGGGCCGGCGGCCAGCAAGCGCGAGATCAGCCGGTTCACCCGCAAGCTCAAGGCCAAGCCGGCCAACTACATCGCCCAACCGACCCTCGCGCTGTCGACCGTGCCGATCCTCACCCGCAACGGCCTCGCCCCGCGCCATGTCGATCTGCGCCCGTTCGCCCTCGTCTCGCCCAACACCATCCGGATCACGCCCGGGGGTCTCACCCGCGTGGCCATGAAACGGGGGTCGCTCGTGGTCAACTCGAGCCAGGGCGGCGGCACCAAGGACACCTGGGTGATGGAGGACTGATGCTCGGGCGCACCGCCGGCGGCCTCTACTGGATGTTCCGCCATCTCGAACGCAGTGAGAACACTGCCCGTCTCATCGAGGCGGGCATGCGTATCGCGCTCACGCGTTCCGGCGCCGTCGAGAAGGAATGGAAGTCGGTCGTCACCACGGCCGGCCAGAAGGAGGCATTCCTGGAGCGTCACGAGCGCTTCGACCAGGCCAGCGTGATCGACTTCCTGCTACGAGACCGCACCAATCCGTCGAGTGTGCGGTCGGTGATCGAGTCGGCCCGGTCGAACGCGAGAGAGGTGCGCACCGCCCTCACCCGTGAGGTGTGGGAGGCGACCAACGACACCTGGCTGACCGTGCGCGACACACTGGCGCGGCCCGTGCTCGATCGCGAGCTGCCCGATGTGCTCGCGGTGATCCGTCGCGAGAGCGCCCTCGTGCGGGGCGCGCTCCACGGCACGATGCTGCGCAACGACATCTACAACTTCGCCCGCATCGGCACCTTCATGGAACGGGCCGACAACACCGCCCGCATCCTCGACGTGAAGTACTACGTGCTCCTGCCGTCGGCCTCCTATGTCGGCACCTCGCTCGACAACGTGCAGTGGGAGACCATCCTGCGGTCGGTGTCGGCCCAGCGGGCCTACCGCTGGCGCAGCGCCGGCGACGCCAGCGCCATGGGCATCGCCGATTTCCTCATCCTCGATCAGCAACTGCCCCGCTCGCTCGTGTTCTGCTACCGCAAGATCGACGAGAACCTCGGCTATCTCGCCTCGGACTATCGCGAGCACCACCGTTGCCACGAACTGTCCCACGACCTGCTGCTGCGGCTCACGGGCCGCAACATCGAATCGATCTTCGAGGACGGTCTCCA
This sequence comes from Acidimicrobiales bacterium, assembly GCA_040263275.1. GTDB lineage: Bacteria > Actinomycetota > Acidimicrobiia > Acidimicrobiales > Aldehydirespiratoraceae > JAJRXC01. The sequence goes on along the minus strand of JBDQKM010000017.1, from coordinate 2,109 downwards.
CGAGTTCCTCGGCGACTGCATCCAGGCGACCAACACGCTCGGACACGCCATCGAACGCGACTATCGGTTCACGGCTTGACCATGCGGCTCTCGATCTCACACACGACCACCTACCGCTACGCCAGCCCGGTGCGGTCCGGCCTCCAGGAGTTGCGGCTGCGTCCTCGCGACGAGGCGAACCAGACGGTCGTCTCGTGGGAGCTCACCCTCGAGGGCGCCGAACACCAGTTGTCGTTCGACGACCACTACGGCAACCGCGTCGATCTCGTCAGCCTCACGCCGGGGACCACCGAGATCCAGGTGAAGGCGCAGGGGGTCGTCGACACGCTCGACACGGCCGGGGTCGCCGCGAAGCATCTCGGACACACCCCGATGTGGTTCTACCTTCGGTCCACCGAGCGGACCGAGGTCGGCCGGGGCGTGCGGGGGTTCTGCGATCTGGTGCGGGTCGAGGAGGACGACGTCAACCGACTCCACGCCCTCTCGGCCGGCATCCGAGACGAGGTCGCGTACCGCCCGGGCGAATCGCATGTCGCCTCCACGGCCGAGGAGGCGATCGAGGTCGGTGCCGGCGTCTGCCAGGACCACGCCCACATCTTCATCGCCGCGGCGCGCCGTCTGGGTCACCCCGCCCGCTACGTCAGCGGCTATCTGTTGATGGGCGACACGGTGGAGCAGGACGCGACCCATGCCTGGGCCGAAGCGTGGATCGATGGGCTCGGCTGGGTCGGTTTCGACGTCTCCAACGGGATTTCCCCCGACGAGCGCTACGTTCGGGTCGCGACGGGGCTCGACTATCGTGCCGCTGCGCCGATCCGTGGGGTCACCTACGGCGCCGGCGACGAGTCGCTCGAGGTCGAGCTCCAAGTTCAGATCGGCACGGGAGGGCAACAGTGACGTACTGCGTGGGCATGCAACTCGAACGCGGACTCGTCTTCATGTCCGACACCCGCACGAACTCCGGGGTCGACAACATCTCGGTCTTCCGCAAGATGCACCAGTGGTCGGTGCCGGGCGAGCGGGTCGTCACGCTGCTGACGGCGGGCAACCTCGGCACCACCCAGTCCGTCGTCAGCCTGCTCGACGAGCGCACCAAGGTGCCCGAGGAGCGGTCGCCGTCGATCCTCGAAGTGCCGACCATGTTCCAGGTGGCGGAGCTGGTCGGTGCGCTCGTGCGCGACACCATCGCCCGCCATCTGGAAACCGGCCAGGAGGCCGAGGCGAAGTTCAACGCGACGCTCATCCTCGGCGGGCAGATCGCGGGCATGCCGCCGCGTCTGTTCCTGATCTATCCCGAAGGCAACTTCATCGAAGCGAGCGCCGACACGCCGTTCATGCAGATCGGCGAGACGAAGTACGGACGGCCGATCCTCCTGCGGGCCTACGACCCGACCATGTCGTTCGAGGCCGCCATGAAGCTCCTGCTGGTGTCGTTCGACTCCACGATCAAGGCCAACCTCTCGGTCGGCGCACCGATCGACTTCTCGATCTACGAGACCGACTCCCTCGAACCGCAACCCATCCTGCGAATCGACGGATCCGACGGGTACTTCTCGTCGCTCTCCAAGGGGTGGGGCGATGCCCTACGCGGGGCGTTCCAGTCGCTTCCCGAGTTCGACTTCGACGAGTACCGCTGAGCAGGCGTGCCCGACCCTGACCTGCCGGCCGTCCCGGATCACCGAGAGGTCCTGGCCCATGTCGAGGCGACCGTCGTCGACCGCTCGACCCAGGCCGGGATCCGCTCGAGCAGCTCGGCGACGCTCGCTCCGCCGAATTCGGTGCGGGCGAAGGCACCAAGGCGGTCGGACTCGCAGTACCGGCTGGGGCGCAGCGACGCCAACCAGTCGGCGTCATCGGCCACGGCCGCCGGGGCAGGACCGTGCACGGTGGCGCGATAGTCGACCACGAGCGACCCAGGGGGCACGTCGCGCACGAGGTGGATCCGGGCAGCGTGGGCCCCGGCGATCTCCTCGACCGGCAGCGGCGCGCCGTCGAGGGTGACCTCGAGCACCTCGTCGACGCGGTAGCCGCGCGCAACCGCGATCGACAGGGCCTGGGTCGAGCGGTCGACGACGGTCGCCTCGACATGGGCCAGGACCTCTCGGTGAT